>DBFOPE010000106.1:0-25421 GCA_048429085.1 Collinsella sp. | reverse complement strand
GCGCAGTGACCTGTTGTAAGGTAGCTGCGCTCTTTTGTCATGGATATGGCAAAACGCTTTATCACATGACACGGAGAGAGGAATGGGAATGTATCAGGGAGTCAACGCTTCCGAGGGCATCGGTATCGGCACCGTCATGGTCGCCGTCGATCCCGACTTGACGTTTGAGCCGCACGAGGTTGCTGATTCGGCAGCAGAGAAGGAGCGCTATCAGTCCGCTCTTTCGGTCTTCTGCGAGAAGACCCAGGCTCAGGCCGATCACATGAAGGAGACGGTGGGCGAGGCCGAGGCCGAGATCATGAGCGGACACATTGTCCTGGCTCAGGACCCGGGCATGACGGACGCCATCAACGCCGCCATTGACGGCGGCACCTGCGCCGAGCAGGCGCTCATGGACACCTCGACCATGTTCGAGAACATGTTCCTGTCCATGGACGACGAGATGTTCCGTCTGCGCGCGGCCGATATCGCCGACATCCGCACCGGTATTCTGGCCGAGCTGCTGGGCAAGGAGGTCGTCGACCTTTCCGTCCTGCCCGAGAACACCGTCGTTGTCGTGCACGACCTTACGCCGTCCATGACCGCCACGATCGATAAGGCCCACGTTGCCGGTATCGTCACCGAGACCGGTGGCCGTACGTCGCACTCTGCGATTATCGCGCGCGCCCTCGAGATCCCGGCTGTCCTTTCGGTTTCCAACAGCTGCACCGCACTGCGCAACGGCATGACCGTTGTCGTCGACGGTGGCAAGGGCATCGTCGAGGCCGATCCCGACGAGGAGACGCTCGCCGCCTACACCGCCAAGGCCGAGGCCTTCGCTGCCGAGAAGGCAGCCCTCGAGGCCTTCCGCGGCAAGCCTTCTGTGACTGCCGATGGCATCAAGAAGATCATTGCCTGCAACATCGGTAACCCCGATGACGTGCCCAACGCGCTCGATCACGACGCCGAGGCTATCGGTCTGTTCCGCTCCGAGTTCCTGTTCATGGACTCTGCTGAGCTTCCTTCCGAGGAGGAGCAGTTCAACGCCTACCGCAAGGTCGCCAGCGCGCTCAAGGGCGCTCCGGTCATCATTCGTACGCTTGATGTGGGCGGCGACAAGGAGATCCCGTACCTGCACATGGTCAAGGAAGACAACCCCTTCATGGGCTTCCGCGCCGTGCGTTACTGCCTGGCCAATCCCGATCAGTACAAGGTCCAGCTCCGCGCCCTGCTGCGCGCCAGCGCCTTCGGTGACGTCAAGATCATGATCCCGCTCGTCACCTGCGTCGAGGAGGTCTTGGCTGTCAAGGAGCTCGTCGAGCAGTGCAAGGCCGAGCTGACCGAAGAGGGTCGCAAGTTCAACGAGAACATCGAGGTCGGCATCATGGTCGAGACGCCCGCCGCTTCGCTGCTCGCTGATCGCCTGGCCGAGGTCGCCGACTTCTTCTCCATCGGCACTAACGACCTGATTGGCTACACCATGTGCGCCGACCGTGGCAACGACACCATCTCCAACCTGTACCAGGTGTACTATCCCGCCGTGCTCCGCTCGCTCAAGAACATCATCGAGAGCGGCGTGAAGGCCGGCATCATGGTCGGTATGTGCGGCGAGGCCGCTGCCGATCCGCTGCTTGAGCCGCTGCTGATCAGCTGGGGCCTGGAGGAGTTCTCGATGAGCGCTCCGTCGATCCTGCGCGCCCGCAAGACCATCAGCCAGTGGACCAAGGCTGAGTGCGACGAGCTCGCCGAGAAGGCACTCGCCTGCAACACTGCCGCCGAGGTCAAGGCGCTGCTCGAGTCCGCAGCTCGCTAATTTGGTATCAGAGGTAACCGCGTGGTTGGAATGGGCCGGCCACGCGGCCCTCACATATACAGGGGGTACTGTAAATGTTCTACACGCTAACCGCTAATCCGGCTGTCGACATGACGGTTTCGAGCTCTCCGCTCGAGCCTGACGAGAACGTCCGCACCGGCTCGGCCAGCTACACGGCCAACGGCAAGGGCCTCGACGTGTCCTTCGCCTTTAAGAAGATGGGCGTCGACACCGTCGCGCTCGGCTTCTTCGCCGGATTCACGGGCAAGTTTATCGTCGAGGAGGTCATGAACCTGGGTTGCCTGTGCCGCCCGGTCTGGACCGACGGCATCACGCGTATCAACACCTACGTCAACGATGGCCAGCACGAGTACGGCATCCTTAACCCCGGCGCCCCGATTACGCCGGAGCACCAGAAGGAGCTCTACAACATCCTGGACACCGCGGGCGATCTTGAGTGCCTGATTGTCTCCGGCTCCGTGCCTCCCAAAGCTACGCCCGACTTCCTGGCCCAGGTTATGGAGCACGCTCAGGCTCGTGGCGCCGACGTCGTCCTGGACCTGTCCTCCGACAAGCTCAAGGAGCTCGCTCACAAGAAGCCGCTGCTCATTAAGCCGAACCATCACGAGATGAAGGCCATCTTCGGCGTGCCTGTCGACACCGACGACGAGGTCCGCGTTGCCATGAAGCTCGCCCACGACGCCGGCGTTCAGAACGTGCTGCTCACCCGTGGTAGCCGCGGCGACGCTTACTTCTCCAACGGCGAGGACATCTGGTACGCCAAGCGTGAGTTCAACATCAAGCTGGTCTCTTCTGTCTGCGCCGGCGACTGCACCCTCGCTGCGTTCCTGCACAAGTGGTACAGGGATCGCGACAACGTCGAGGAGGCCATGAAACTCGCTATGGCCACCGGCGCTAACGTTGCCGAGTCCGTCGGCATCGGCGACTTCGGTCACGTCGATGAGTACAGCAAGCGCGTTGCTGTCCGCAAGCTCGACCGCAAGTAAGCGAAACTCATTATTTTCGCGTGTACGGCGCCCCGGTTTTGGCCGGGGCGCCATTTTTGTATATTGTGGGCGAGCGACAGGACAAGGACCCTGTTCCTTTTGCCCGTCATCCCGCCGCCCTGCACGCGTTCTACACCGTTCGCCGAGTCGCTATGGTCTTTTCCCGAAGCGTGGAATATACTTTCACTAACACGTTGCCTTGTGAAAGGAACTTACATGATTTACACGCTCACTGCAAATCCCGCCATTGACTACAACATTGCCTGCGACGGTCTTTCCGCCAACACCGTCACCCGCACGCGCAACGCGGTCTATACGCCCAACGGCAAGGGTCTCAACGTCTCGTTCACCCTCGATCACTACGGCGTCGACACCACGATCCTGGGCTTTTTTGCCGGTTTCTCGGGCGAGTTTATCGTCAAGGGCGCCGAGGCCCTGGGCGTGCCCGTCAAGCCCGTGTGGACCGACGGCATCACGCGCGTCAACGTTTTCCTCAACGCCGGCCCCGATACCGAGTACAACATGGTCAACGCAGGTGCCGCCATCAATGCAGCCAACGAGCAGGAGATGTTTGAGCTCATCGATTCGCTCGAGGACATGAACTGCCTGGTCATTAGCGGCTCGCTGCCCCCCAACACTTCTGAGGGTTTTCTGGCCGAGGTCCTGCGCCGTGTTAAGGCAAAGGGTGCCGAGTTCGTGCTCGATATCTCGAGCCATCAGCTGGCCGACCTCATTGCCATGGAGCCGCTGCTCATTAAGCCCAACGACGACGAGCTGCTTGACATCTTTGGCATTAAGGTGAGCGGTGGCGACGATGAGTCTGTTAAGGGCGCAATGGCTGAGCTTCATGCCAAGGGCGCCAAGAACGTGCTGCTGACCCTTGGTGGCGCCGGTGCGTACTTCTCCAACGGCGAGCATATCTGGTTTGCCAACCGCACCTTTGAGGTCAAGCTGCTGTCGACCGTCTGCGCCGGCGATTCCTCGCTGGCCGCCTTCCTGTCCGTGTGGCACGACGCTCCCGAGCGCGTCGAGGACGCCCTGCGCCTCTCGATGGCCACCGGCGCCAACGTGGTGGAGTGCCCCGGTCTGGGCGATTTTGCCAAGGTGGACGAATATAAGAAGCACATCGAGGTTCGCCAGGTCTGCTAGCCGCATCGATACATCGTTGCCGAACACCCGCTTTGGATTCCCAAGGCGGGTTTTTGCGTTCTGGTCGTATGTGGCGCTTACTGTCCCGTTCGTTCGAATTGACCGCGTGATTGCATGTGCGCACATGCTCGTTTCTTGTTAGACTTCTTGAGAACCATCGATTAACGCTTACATGCGTAGGAGGCCATAGGTATGTGCAATGTTTCGCTCAACGGTACGCAGCCCTCAGACGCCTCCCTGCGTGTGCTACGTGCGCTTGAGGCAGCCGGTCTTGAGGCCTGGTTCGTGGGCGGTTGGGTACGTGACGCCCTGATGGGACGCCCCAGCCACGATGTCGACATGTGCTGCAGTGGTCTGTGGCAGGAGTCCAAGGCGGCGCTCGAGGTCGCCGGCATTGCGGTGGTTGAGTCGGGGATTAAATTTGGCGGCATTACCGCTATTTGTGACGATGAGCGCATTGAGGTCACGTCGTATCGCCTGGATGGTTTTTATACCGATGGTCGCCATCCCCAGAGTGTGGAGCGTGCGGCGTCGCTTGAAGACGATCTGGCGCGTCGTGACTTTACCGTTAACGCCATGGCTTGGCACCCCCAGCGCGGTCTTGTCGACCGCTACGATGGCCAGGGCGACCTTGAACGCAAGCTGATCCGTGCCGTTGGAGATCCTAAGCGTCGCTTTAACGAGGATGCGCTTCGCATGCTACGCGCGGTACGTTTTGCCTGTCGTTTGGATTTTATGATCGAGCCTAAGACTAAACTGGCGCTTGCCGAGTGCTCGCCGCTGCTCGATGCCGTGGCACGCGAGCGCGTGGGCATTGAGCTCGAAGGCATTCTTTCGACCGGTCATGGGGGAGACGCGATGCTGCGCTACCCCGAGCTTATTTGTGCCGCCGTGCCCGAGCTTTCGCCGGCTCGTGGGTTTGACCAGCGCAGCGTCTACCATGCCTTTAATGTCTACGAGCATATCGCTCGCGTGTTGACGGTGGCGGGGGAGCTGGCACTGTGTGACGGCGTCGCGCCTTCGTCGAGTTTAATGTGGGCAGCGTTTTTGCATGACGTCTCCAAGCCCGATTGCTTTACGGTCGACCATGCGGGCAGCGGTCACTTTTACGGTCATCCCGAGCTTGGCGCCAAGAAGGCGCGCGCCATTATGGATCGTCTGGCGCTTTCGCACGATTTGGTTCGCGATGTGTGTCTGCTTATCAAGTATCACGATAAGCCGTTGCGTCCCGAGCGTTCCTGTTTGCTCAATATGATGCGCTTGCTTTCGGGCGAGGGCGTCGACACGCCGCGTCTGATTGATGAGCTTATGGACCTTAAGCGTGCCGATACGCTGGGTAAGGCGCCGTCGTGCTTCTATTACGTCGAGACGATCGAGGAGATGCGCTCACTCGCCCACGGACTGCTTGAGGCGGGGGAGCCCTATACGCTCAAGATGCTTGCCATCAACGGTGGCGACCTGATTCGCGCCGGCGTCAAGCCCGGGCCGGAACTGGGGCAGCTTCTCAACTCCGCCCTCGACGCCGTGATCGAAGACAACATCCCCAACGATCGCGAAGCCCTTCTGGCCCACCTCAACCTAGGATGATTTTTCTGGGACGGGGCTTAAAAAATCATAGGCTGTGGCTTTTAACTGCGCTTTCCATAACCTCCCGACAAAATTCGGGCAATTTGGATTTTCTTCTTGCGCTCGCGTTTTATGTCCCGTAATATATGTCCTCGCAGCACGGCAGTGCAGATGTCATGTGGCCCGTTCGTCTAGCGGTTTAGGACGCCGCCCTCTCAAGGCGGAGATCACCAGTTCGAATCTGGTACGGGCTACCACTTCTTTTCTGCTGAGGCTTATGGCCCGTTCGTCTAGCGGTTTAGGACGCCGCCCTCTCAAGGCGGAGATCACCAGTTCGAATCTGGTACGGGCTACCATGTTTTAGATACCCGGCCTTTCGTGAGAAGGTCGGGTTTTTTGTTGTGTGTGGGCTGGTCTGTTAATCCCATTTGCCTCATAGCTTTACGTTTTGCTCATCTCCCATACGGGTACAATAGGCCAGATACTTTGACGGTCAGAAGGAGCCTCATGACGGAGTCCTCTCAGCATAGCCCAAAGCCCCAGGTCGAGGTTTCTGGCGGCGATGACAACAAGAGCGCGCGTCGCGGCGCCATCTTCATCGGCGTTGTGCTGATCGGGTATATCGTCTATCTGGTCGTGACCGGGCAGATGGGGCAGTTTTGGGCCGCTATGTCCAGCGTTCAGATGCCCTGGCTCTTCGCCGCATGCTTTTGTATGTTTCTGTATCTCGTTTTTGGCATCGTGGCGTACGCGATCGCCGTTTGGCTCGACCCCGATTCGCCCGTCGGCATCCGCGACCTCATTTCGGTCGAGGCGAGCGGCATCTTCTTTGGCAACCTGACACCCATGATGATGGGCTCTACGCCTGCTCAAATTTACCGCCTTACCAAAGCCGGCCAAAACGTGGGCGAAGCGGGTGCCACGCAGTTCACCCGCTTTATCGTGTACCAGTTTGGCCTGGTGGCATGGGGTGCCATTCTGCTGCTCGCCCGCATGCCGTTTTTCGCCGAGCGTTATGGCGACATGACGCTGCTGTGCGTCTTTAGCTTTGGCGGTCACTGCTGCATCCTACTCGGCATCTTTGCCGTGGCGTTGATGCCTAAGACCGTCACGCGCGTCGCTCATTGCATCATCAATTGGCTCGAGCGCGTGGGCGTCTCGGCCACAAAGATCGAGGGCTGGCGCACCTTTGTCGATGGCGAGATCTACTCGTTTTCCGAGAAATTCAAACTATCTGCCGGCCATTTTTCGTCCATGCTGCTCACGGTCGTCATCACTATGCTGCAGCTGGCGTTTTTCTACCTGGTTCCGTACTTTTTGATGCTCTCTTTTGGCCACCACGAAGTCGACTTTTTCTCGGTCATGGCTGCGAGCGCCTTTGTCCAGCTGCTGAGCTCCGCCGTTCCGCTGCCCGGCGGCACTGGTGGCGCCGAGGGTGGCTTCACATTGTTTTTGGGTCACTTTTTTGGCACGGCATCGACTGCCGGCTATCTGCTGTGGCGTCTGATCACCTTTATCGCGCCGACCATTTTGGCCGCCCCGCTGCTGGGCCTTAAGAGCGCTCACAACGAGAGTATCCATGCACGCTGGGACCGTATGATGCGCAAGCTCGGGCGCACGCCTCAGACGCCCTCTACGCCCGTTAAGGCACATCCTGCGTGCCAGGTTACCGTTGATCCCAATCAACGTGCTCAAAAGCCTGCTGTGGCCCCTAAGCCGGCACGCCAGACCTACGTTCGCCAGACTGGCGACGGCATTCGCGTTTCCCCGGCGGCGCTCAATAAAAAGAAGCGATCTTAGGGCCCGGTCGGCGAGTCGTGCGTTCTTGATGACGCTCGTCATTGCGATGTGAGATGTAGGATAATCCTCTTACGTTGATTATCTCCCACATGTAGAGGACTTACAGGTGGGCTGTTGACATGAAGGGGACACGTCTATGGCTACCACCAAACCGCGCCTTGACCGTCGTATCGTCCGCAGTCGCAATGCGATTCTTTCGGCGTTTGAGCGACTGCTTATGGAAAAGCCCCTGGCCGATATTACGGTGAGCGCTATCGCGCGCGAGGCAAATGTCGACCGTAAGACCTTCTACGTGCACTTTGGCACGGTCGACGGCTTGCTCGACGCCATTGCCGTCGATGTGGTCGAGATGATCGTCGATTCAGTCGAGAAGACGCTTTCCTCCATGGGCGGCGACACCAACGAGCGCGCACTTGGCGCTGCGGCGTCCTTTTTTAAGGCCGTTAACGAGGCGCTGTGCAACAACCTGGTGCTTAATCGCCAGTTGATCGAAAACATTCCGCTCGACGACTTTATGGCTCGTCTGCGTTTGCCGCTCGAGCACGAGATCGCTGAGCGTGATCTGCTGCCCGAGGGTCTAAAGGACGAGATGTTCGATTACTACCTGGCGTTTTTGCTGTCCGGCATTATCGGCATCTATCGCACGTGGGCGTTGTCCGATGGCTCGGTTCCCATCGAGCGCGTCTCGGCGGTCGCCAACGACTTGACGTTGAATGGACTATCGAGTCTGGAATCTCGTTTCGAATAGCACTAGCGCCTTATCCTCCCTGAGTTGCGGTGAAATAAGGACTGAATTGGTCTTCTAGCGGCCTAAACAGTCCCTATTTCACCGCAACTTAGGGTTGAGGTTCTACTGGTAGCGCAGGCACTCCACGGGGTCGAGTTTCGCGGCGCGGCGGGCGGGGTAGAAGCCAAAGACCACGCCGATACCGACCGATACGGCAAACGCGAGCAGCACGGTCGTAATGGAGAAGCTCGGCGTAATCGTCCCGGTGGCCCCAAACTCACTCAAAATGCCCGAGCTCGCGGCAAAGAACGTGAGCCCCCAGGCCAGCAGATAGCCAATCACGACACCTAAAATGCCGCCGGTGATGCACAGCGCCGAGGATTCGGCCAAAAACTGGGCCGTGATATCGCGTCGGCTTGCGCCCAGAGCGCGGCGAATACCGATCTCGCGAATGCGCTCGGTCACGTTGGTGAGCATCATGTTCATAATGCCGATACCGCCGACTAAAAGTGAGATGCCAGCAACGGCGCCCATGATGAGCGAGAAGGCGCTCATAAAGGAGTTGAGGGCATCGATAGCGCTCTTCATGGAGCTTGCCGACACGCTGTCGTACTCGTCGTCCTCCGAGATGCCCTTTATGCTGCGCACCTTGAACTCGATCGTCTTGCAGAGCTCGTCCATATCGGTGCCTTCGGCGGCGAGTGCCATCACACTGGGAAACGACGGATTGTCATCGCCGTAGAGCTCGGCGATCGTTGCTCGGGGCATGTACAGGCTCAGCGAGCCCATGGAGTCGTTGCCGCCGTCGATGACGCCAATAATCTGCACGTCTCCGCTTGAAACCTTGATGGTCTTGCCAATCGCGTCCTGTTCGTTGCCGTACAGTTGATCGGCGCCGCCGCGGCCAATGAGCGCCACGCGCGCGCCGGATTTGGACTCGATGTCGCTATAGGTGCGACCGGCGACGATCTTGCTGGCGCCCACGGCGTCGAGCATGTCGCTATCGACACCCTGGGCCATGACGGTATAGCTTTTATCTCCAACTTTGTACTCTGAATAGGCGCTGTCGACGATGCCGATCTGCTCAATTTGCGGCACCATTTTTCGTAGCTTCTCGACGTCCGAATCGGTGAGCTCTTGGGATGAGTAGATCTGCACCATGCGGGCCGCGTTGAGGCCCAAGCTGTTGACCAAGCTGTTTTGGATTCCGCCGATGAGCGAGGTCATGGCTATGACCGAGGCGATGCCAATGACGATGCCCAGGATGGTGAGCAGGCTACGACCCTTGTTGGCCTCGAGCGAGTGCAGGGCTTCTTGGATAAGATCGCGGGTGCTCATGCCTTCGCTCCTTTCGGCGTTGTAGAAGGTGCGCAAATCACGGGTAGGTTGCTGATGGCGCCGCGTAGCGTATTCGGCGCATGCGCGATATATGCGCCGTCATGGATTCGCCCGTCGCGGATAGTCACGGCACGGTCGGCCTCGGCAGCAATGCCCGGGTCGTGCGTGATGAGTACGATGGTCTTGCCTCGTTCTTGGAGCTTATGGAAGGTTTCCATGACGAGTGCCCCAGTTGTCGAGTCTAGGTTTCCCGTGGGCTCGTCGGCCAGGATGATGGGCGGATCGTTGACGAGGGCGCGCGCGATGGCAACGCGCTGCATCTGTCCACCAGAGAGTTCTGATATGCGGTGGTCCCAATGGTCGACCGGTAGCGTGACGGCTTGCAGTGCGTGCACGGCGCGCATCTCGCGCTGGTTGCGCGGCACATTGGTGTAGGACAGCGGCAGCATGACGTTTTCGATAACCGACAGACGCGGCAGCAGGTTGAAACTCTGAAAGACAAAGCCGATGCTCAGCGCCCGCACCTCGGTGAGCTCATCATCGTCCAGTTCGGCGACATTGAGGCCCTGCAGGTAATAGTCGCCCGCCGTCGGTTTGTCCAAGCAACCCAGGATGTTCATGAGCGTCGACTTGCCTGAGCCCGAGGGGCCGGTGATGGCGACGAACTCACCGGGGTCCACCGCCAGGCTCACATTGTGCAGGATGTGAGCGCAACCGGCCTCGCTCTCAAAGATGCGGTGCACGTTGCGGATGTCGATGACGGGGCGCATTACATGCCCTCGTCGGCGGGCATGCCGTCGCCGCCGTCTGCCGTCATGCCTGCGCCGGTATCCACCACGATGGTGTCTCCATCGCGCAGCTTGGTAACCGGCACGTCGGGGTTGATCTCGTTGCCCTGGTCGTCGCGCTTGACCTGCGTCTTGCCGACCACGGCGTCGTTGTCGTTTTGCGTCACGATGGTCACCTTAACGCGGCGTGTCTCCTTGCCTTCGTCATCGGTGGCAAGATTGACGTAATAGTGCTCGCCATCCTCGGTCATCAGGGCCATGGTGGGCACCATGACCACGTCGTCGAGCTGCTCGGTCACCACCGAGACCTCGGCAGTCATACCGGGCTTAAGGCGGCTATCGGGTGCCTCGATGAGGATGTCGACGTTAAAGGTCACACTGCCGCCACCACCGTTGGCGGCGTCGGAGTTTGCCACCGATGCGATAGCCGTGACGGTGCCCTGGCTCACGATATCGGGAAACGCGGGATAGGTAACGTTGGCGCTCTGGCCCACGGCGATCTTGGCGATGTCCTTTTCGCCCACCTGAACCGTCACCTTCATCTTGGAGAGGTCGGCGATCTGCATGCACTGCTTGCCGCCGCTCGTGTCGCCTTCGCCCATGACCATGCCTCCGGTCACCGTAGCGCCCACTTTGGCGTTGAGCTCGACGATGCTACCCGAGCTGGGGGCCTTTACGGTGCGTTCGGCGGCTTTGGCGTTGGCTTGGTCCAGGGTCGCCTGGGCCGAGGCTAGGTTGCGTTGGGCGCTCGAGATGGCACTCGTGTCGGCGGTGCCGCTAGCGCCAGTCGCGCCTGACGCATCTGTGTCAGTCGCCGGAGCGGCTTGGGCGGCAGCTACCGCTTTCTGTGCGTTGGCGAGGTCTTCCTGGGCAGCCGCGACCGCGCGCTGCGCCTCGGCAACGGCGTTATCGAGCTCATCGTTTTTAATGGTCATGAGCACGTCGCCCTCGTTGACGCTCTGACCGGCTTGCACGTTGATCGATGCTACCGTGCCGTCAACAGAAGGGGAGACCACTGAGGCAGAAATCGGCTTGAGCTGTCCTTTTGCCTCGACAGTCGTGGTAAAGGTGCCTTCCATGACCATGTCGGTAACAGGTTCACCTGCAGATTGCGGCTGCGAATTGAGGACAACGCTCACAATAATGGCTATTAGGATAATGCCGCCCACGATGCCGGCAGCGATGCCGCGGCGGACGAGCTTTTTGCGGCGCCGCTCCGCGCGCTTGGACTTGAGCTTTGCGTAGGCCTCATCGTCGGATATTCCGGCGTTACCTTGCTCGCCGTCGTTTTGCTGCGCCGTGGGGGCGCTTGTGATGAGCGGTAGAGTTTCAGTTGCGCCTTCCGGCACGCGCCCGGTATCGTCGGGACCCGGGGTGATGGTGGGGACATTCGACATAGCGTCTCCTTTATAGAACTTACCGCGATAAGTATATGCGCCCACCGGTTGGGGCGGGCGCACAGGCGCGATTCTTTCAGCATCGAAAGGTAGGTGACGCTGAGCTTTGTTGTGACACGCGAGATGTGCTAGGAGTGGACGACCACGCACAGACCGACGCTGATGCAATCGTGGAGCGCCTTGGCATCAGCCAGGCGCAGATTGATGCAGCCGTGGCTACCGCACCACTTATAGGAGTTGGGATCGTCGAAGCTCTTGTCGTTTTGCCAGGTAGCGTCGTGGAAGCCAACCATGTTGCCCTCAAACGGCATCCAGTAGCTCACCGGGCTCTCGTATTTGGGCTTACCGGTCTTGGGGTCCTTGGCGCCGATAAGCTTGGTGGCGCCGTCATTGCTGTTGATTTGCCACACGCCCTCGGGGGTGGCGTCTTCGCCCGGTTTGCCGGAAATAAAGTTGGCCTCCCAAACGATATTTCCGCTCTCGTCATAGTAGCGCGCGTGCTGCTCGGACAGGTCGACGTCGATATACGCCTTCCAATCGGGCTCGCCCTTGGCGGTAAAGGTGTCGGCCTTCTGGGAGTAATTGATCTCAATCTCGCCGGTCTGCTTGTTGTTAATAGCATCCTCGACCTGCTTGGCAAGCGTGCTGCTGTCGATGGACCAACCAAAGTCACCGCCTTCGACGGCGCACTGCTTGCCATCGGCGCGCGTCCACCAGCGAGTGGAGCCCACGGTATTAAAGCCGTTGGCGAGGTCTGCTGCCCAGTTGCTGATCTGGGAGGTGTCGAGTGTGGGGTTTGCAGGGTCGGCAAAGCTGATCCACTGCAGCACCGAGCTGCCGTCGACCTTGCCGGCATCCTCGCCGTTGAGCTTGAGAGTCACGTTGACGCCTAGGAAGTTGTTGGCGGCATCGCAAGCGGCCTGGATCTGGTCGTTGGTGAGCGTGCCGTTGAGCGGCTCGTAGGCATCGTTGCCAAGCTTCGTAAGATCGACGGTCTCGGCTAGCGACGCGAGCTCGATCTCTGCATATTTAATGACATGCTCGCGGTTGAGCTTTTCGTTGGAGCGGGCCTTCTCGATCGTGAACTTGCCCGCCTTCTCGTCGTAGGAGCTCGATGCCTCAAAGGTTCCCGTGCGGCCCTCGTTGAATGCGGCGATGGCGGCACCCAGATCCCCTTCGAACTGCTTTTGGTCAAAGGCGTCCGAGAGCATGGACAGGTCGACGTCCTGTTCCAGGTCGATGGTACCGTTTTTGGTCGCGCTAACGTTCTTGCCGCCGAGCGAGGCAATCAGGCGCGAAGGCCACAGCAGCGGCTCGTTGCTGCCGATAATCTCGTGAGCAGCTGCCTCGCCGTCGACGATGGGCTCGTCAGATTCGGGCTGATAGGTCCAGCTAAAGTCATCACCCGAAACGGTGAGCTTGTAGTGCTTCCACGCTGAGTTGACCTTGGTAGCGGCGGAAGAGGCGTTGGAAAATGAGATATCGACGCCGGCGATGGTGGTGTTGGGGTAGGCAATCTGCGAAAACGCAACGACGCCTACGATATAGACGATAGCGACGAGGCCGAGGACGACGAAGAACGCCGTCTTGCCGCCCGTCTTATTGCCCTTTGCGGAGCGGTTGTCGGCGGGGCCGCGGTTGTTGGAAACTCGAGTGTGCGAAGGGCCTTGGTTGTGACCGGCGCCATGTGCGGAACGCTGCTGACGCTGCTGATGCTGGCCCTGATTGGGGCGCGGGGAGGTATTTGCCGCGCCGTGCTGTTGACCATGGGCTGGCGCAATGGGACGGGGCGATTGGATGCCTCCGGGCTGCCTGCAGGGTTGTTGCGGATCGGGGATCAGTTGGCTGCGGTCGAGTTGCGACATCGTGCATATTTCCTTCGAGTTTCGCTTTACGGCTCATCGTGTTTTAACTGGGCTTGAATTATAGCGATTACGCAGTTGCTTGTGTTACGAAAACAGTGGCGATAAAGGATAGGTGGGACATATGTCCCACCTATCGTTCGCTTTTGCTCGCTATCCGCATATTCCGCATTTCGCGCACGCCGAAAGCGCTGCCGGAGCCTGCGCGACGCCGCCCTTGGCCGTCTCGCGCAACGTGGCGGGCAGGGCGTGGCCCACCGAGAGCATGACGTGTGCCATCTGGTCAAACGGCACCAGGCTCTTGATGCCGGCAAGGGCGAGCTGGGCCGAGCTGAAGGCCGCGGCCACGCCGATGGCGTTGCGGTTTTGGCAGGGCACCTCGACAAGGCCGCCGACGGGGTCGCAAACGAGCCCCAACAGGTTGCTCAGCGCGATGGAGCTGGCGTCGAGCGCCTGCTCGGGCGTGCCGCCGAGCATCTGCGCCAGCGCGGCGGCGGCCATGGCGGCGGCGCTTCCCACCTCGGCCTGGCAGCCGCCCTCGGCGCCGGCGACGCAGGCGCTCGTGGTGAGGTTGAGGCCGATGGCGGCGGCACAGTAGAGAGCGTCCATGACCTGCTCGTCATTAAGCTGCAGGTGGTCGGCCAGCGCCAGCACGCAGCCGGGCACGACGCCCGCGGAGCCTGCCGTGGGGGCCGCGACGATCACGCCCATAGTGGCGGAGCGCTCAAGTACGGCCATGGCACGTGCCACGGCTTCGGTCTGAACGGGGCCCATCAGGCTTGTGCTCAAATCGTTGCGGCAGGTGGCGTCGACGAGCTTGGCCTCGCCGCCGATAAGGCCGCCGAGTGATCGCTGCGGATTGGCGATGGGGGCCGTGGTCTCCTCGCGCATGACATCGAGCACGCGGCGCATGGCTGCGATAGCATGGGCCTCGCCGGTTAGACGCGCCTCGCGCACGGCCATGACGGCGCCGATATTTAGGCCGAGCTCGGCGCACGCATCGAGCAACTGCTCGCCGTCGTCGAAGATTTCCTTGGCCGACACACCGGGGGAGAGCGACGAGGCCGAGCCCGGGAGCTCGATAAACGTGGCGTAATTGACATTGTCGAGCTTCCGAAGCATGGGGATAACGGTGTCGTCGGGAGCGCCATCGGTCTCAAAGACGGAATAGGCCTGGCCGCCTACCTCGGTGCGGTAGGTGCGGCAGAAGGCGATGTTGACGTGGGCGTAGGCAAGCAGGTTCGTGAGCGCGGCGAGCACGCCGGGGACGTCCTGGTGCGCCACGAAGAGCGTGGAATACATGCCCGAGATGTCGACGCCGACGCCGTTGATGCGGCTGATGCGCATCTTGCCGCCGCCAAGGCTCTCGCCGCGGACCTGTGCCGTGGCGCCCGTGTCGTCGACCATGTCGATGTCGACGGTGTTGGGGTGGATGGAGGCGTCGTCGCCCTTGATGTCAAAGTGAAAGTCGAGGCCCTGGTCCCGTGCGAGGTCAAAGGCTTGCTTGATGTTCTCGTCGTCGGTATCGAGCCCCAGGATGCCCGCGACGAGCGCGCGATCGGTGCCGTGGCCGCGGTAGGTGTGGGCAAAGGAGTTCCACAGGCCAAAGGTGACCTTAGTGATGCGGCCTTCCAGAAGGCTGGCGGCAACCTGGGCGCAGCGCAGGGCGCCGGCGGTGTGCGAAGAGCTGGGGCCGACCATGATGGGGCCCAAGATCTCGAATGCCGAGGTCGTAGCTAGTGTTTGCGGCTTGCCTGCCATATGCGCTCCTGTTCTATCCCGTCGTCCCGAGGGGCGGGGCACACTCTGTCCCGCCGTTCCGAGTGCTTTAGTATTTAGTCGCCTGCTCGGACAGTCCTGACTCGCACGGAGAGCACGTTAAGTGCTCTCCGGCTCGTGCGGAACTCGCGATCGACCAAATACTAAAGCCCTCGGAACTTAGGATACATGGTAGAGGCACGCTTGCTGCAAAATACATCAGCTGGGGACCTATTCTGCGTCCCATGTCGACTCATCTTCGCCACCGGTTAATAAAAAAGAGGTACCGGTTGTTCCGGTACCTCTTTTTGGTGTGTTCTTATTTGGCTGTGGCTTTTCTTGTTAGCTTACAGACCGCAGGCTGCTTTGAGTTCTTCGACTCGGTCGGTTTTCTCCCAGGTGAAGTCGGGGTCTTCGCGGCCAAAGTGACCGTAAGCTGCCGTCTTCTCGTAGATGGGGCGGCGCAGGTTCAGGTCGCGGATGATGGCGCCCGGGCGCAAGTCGAAGGTCTTCTCGACGGCCTCGACGATCTTGTCCTCGGCAACATGTGCGGTGCCAAAGGTGTCGACCATGATCGACAGCGGCTTGGATACGCCGATGGCGTAGGCCAGCTCGACTTCGCAGCGGTCGGTCAGGCCGGCGGCGACGACGTTCTTGGCGACCCAGCGAGCTGCGTATGCGGCGGAGCGGTCGACCTTGGTGCAGTCCTTGCCGCTAAAGGCACCGCCGCCGTGACGGCCGTAACCGCCGTAGGTGTCGACGATGATCTTGCGGCCGGTCAGGCCCGTGTCACCCATGGGGCCGCCCACGACAAAGCGGCCGGTGGGGTTCACATAGATGTCGGCGCCATCCCACGGCATGTTCTCGGCAGCCATGACGGGCGCGATGACATGCTCGATGAGGTCGGTCTTGATCTTGCCCATATCCTCAATTTCGGCAGCGTGCTGCGTGGAGATGACGATGGTCGTGACCTCGACGGGCTTGCCGTCCTCGTAGCGCACGGTGACCTGGGTCTTGCCGTCGGGGCGCAGATAGGGCAGGGTACCGTCGTGGCGCACGGCGGACAGGCGCTCCGCCAGGCGGCTTGCCAGGTAGTGCGGCATGGGCATGAGGGTTTTGGTCTCGTTGGAGGCGTAGCCGAACATCATGCCCTGGTCGCCGGCACCGATAAGATCGATCGGGTCGGTGGTAGCGCCGGTCTGGGTCTCAAACGACTCGTCGACACCCTGGGCGATATCGGGGGACTGCTCGTGGATGAGGCTCATGACGCCGCAGGTATCGCAGTCAAAACCGAACTTTGCACGGTTGTAGCCAATGCGGCGGATAACGCCACGGGCAATTTCCTGCACGTCGACGTATGCCTGGGTGCGGATCTCGCCGGCGACGATGACGGTACCGGTGGTCACGAGGGTCTCGCAGGCGCAGCGGACGTTTTCCACGTTGGCGGGCACGCCATTGGGCGCAATATAGCCCTGCTCCTGCAGCTCTATTTCTTTGGCGAGGATTGCGTCGAGGACGGCATCGCTGATCTGGTCGGCGATCTTATCGGGATGGCCTTCGGTCACCGACTCCGACGTAAACACAAACGATCCGTGTTGGGGAGGGATGGAACGAAGCTCTTCTGACATGATTGTCCTTTCGAATAACGTGTCCCGGCGACCGTTACCATTCCGCCGGGCTCTGTATGCAAGGGGACATCATAGCGCGTAAATCCAACATTCACACCCTTTCCGCACCTACTCATTGGGGACAGACTTAAATGACCAGTCGGGTGCTCATTGGGTAGTTATTTAACTCTGTCCCCAATGAGTAGGTCGATGCCCTTTGTGCGGAGGTGGGCATTGTTGCTTTATACTGATACGGTTAGACATCCATCCTGCAATCGAGGAGATTTCCATGGCATCAGACGTTCGCGTCCGCTTTGCACCCTCACCGACGGGCAAGCTGCACATCGGCGGCGCCCGCACCGCTATCTATAACTGGGCTTTTGCCCGCGCAAACGGCGGCACGTTCATCCTGCGCATCGACGACACCGACCCCACCCGTTCCACCGACGAGAACACGCAGATCATCCTGCGCGCCATGCGTTGGCTGGGTCTTGACTGGGATGAGGGCCCCGAGGTGGGTGGCGACTTTGGCCCCTATGCTCAGACCGAGCGCCTGGACCTGTACAAGCAGGCCGCCCAGCAGCTTTGGGATGAGGGCAAGGCCTATCCCTGCTTCTGCACCAAGGAGCAGCTCGAGGCCGATCGCAAGGCCGCGCAGGAGCGCAAGGACCCCTTCCAGGGCTATCAGCGCCGCTGCCGCGATCTCGATCCCGAGGAGGCCCGTCGCCGCATCGAGGCCGGCGAGCCCTACGTCCTGCGCATCAAGGTGCCCGAGGACCGCGGCGACGTCGTTATCCACGACGCCGTTCATGGCGAGGTGACCTTCGACGCCAAGGAGCTCGACGACTTTGTCATCTTCCGCTCCGACGGCACGCCCACGTACAACTTCGCGACCGTCGTCGATGACGCCATGATGAAGATCACCCACGTCATCCGCGGTGACGATCACCTGTCCAACACCCCGCGCCAGGTCATGGTCTACGAGGCCCTCGGCGCGCCCGTGCCTACGTTCGCCCACATCTCTATGATCCTGGGCGCCGACGGCAAGAAGCTCTCCAAGCGCCACGGCGCCACCTCGGTGGAGGAGTACCGCGATGCCGGCTACCTGCCCGACGCGTTCGTCAACTACCTGGCGCTGCTCGGCTGGTCGCTCGACGGCGAGACCACGATCATCCCGCGCGATGTCCTGGCCAGCAAGTTCTCGCTTGACCGCATTTCCAAGAACCCGGCGACCTTCGATCCCAAAAAGCTCGACTGGGTCAATGCCGAGTACATCAACGGCATGTCCGACGCTCAGTTTGCCGACGAGATCATGGTCCCCGAGCTGCACGAGGCGGGCCTCATCGAGGGTAACGTCGAGTACGGCGAGGACTGGATCGACGCGCTTGCCGCCATCGTCAAGCCGCGCACCAAGATGCCGGCCGACGCCGTGACCGTCGCCGCCCCCATCTTTGCCACGGCCGAGACGCTCGAGTATGACGAGAAGTCCGTCAACAACGGCCTGGCCAAGGAGGGCATGGGTGCCATTCTGGACGCCGCCAAGGCCGCGCTCGAGGGTGTTACCGAGTGGTCGGCCGCCGACATCGACGCTGCGCTTGAGCCGCTGCCCGAGCAGATGGACCTTAAGAAGCGCGCGGTATTCCAGGCCGTGCGCGTCGCCGTCTGCGGCAACATGGTGAGCCCCCCGCTGGGCGAGACCATGGCGCTCGTCGGCCGCGAAGACTGCCTGGCGCGTATCGACCGCGCCCGCACGATGGCGCTGTAACAGTCGTGTAAACGCATGTATCCGAGCCCCGCTCACCACGAGTGGGGCTCTTGTTTCTAAAGACGTATGGGATGGGAGGTACAGAGACCATGGCCGAGCAACTGTCACTGTTTGGTTCGCCTGAACCGGAGGAAGCTCCGGAGTCCGCGGCCCCTGCCGCCGCCCCGGCGCAGCCCGATTTCGCACCCGAACCCATCGCCGCCTACTCGAGCGTGGTCCTCGACATTCCCACCCGTGCGCTGTCCGAGCCGTTCGCCTACGGCATTCCGCAGTCTCTTGCCAATGAGGCCCAGATCGGCTCCACCGTCCTAGTTCATTTTGGAAACCGTGCGGCCGCTGGCTATATCGTCGACATTGCGTCTGGGCTGGGCGAGCTGCAAGGAAACACCGTCCTTGATCCCGCGCGCATCAAGCCTATCGAGGCCATCCTCAGCAAGCCGCTCTTTACCGCCGAGGCCGCTCGTATCGCGCGCTGGATGAGTCGCGAGTACGTCGCAACGCTTTCCGAGTGTCTGCGCCTGTTCTTGCCTCCGGGCGGCAGCCCGCGTGTCGTGAAGGGTGATGACGGGGCGTGGACGATCGAACGTCCCGCCGTCAAGCCTATTCAAAACCGCTGGGTCATGCTCACGCCCGAAGGCTTTGACTATACGCCGCCCAAGACTGCCGTTCGCCAACGCCAGCTCATCGAGGCGCTTCAGTGCGGCCCAGTCACGACGCGCGATCTTAACTTGCTCTACAACAACATGTCGGCGACCATCAAGGCGCTCGAAAAACGCGGCGTCGTGGTGGTGGAGGAGCGCCGCGCCTGGCGTGGCTGCAGCGAGCAGACCACGTTGTCCTCGGCAAGCGGCAAGGCGCCGGTCGCGCTCACGAACGGCCAGCAGCAGGCGCTCGCGCAGATTGAGCGTGCTCGCCTGGACGCACACGGCGATGTGGTCCTTGTCGACGGCGTCACCGGATCCGGTAAAACCGAGGTCTACCTCTCCGCTATCGAGCGCGTGCTCGCGGCCGGGCGCTCAGCGTGCGTGCTTGTGCCCGAGATCTCGCTGACGGCTCAAACCGTCGGCCGCTTCCGTTCACGCTTTGGCGAGACGGTCGCGGTCTTCCATTCCCGTCTTTCGGCCGGTGAGCGCCTGGACCAGTGGGATATGGTCGCAAGTGGCGCCGCCCGTGTTGTCGTCGGCGCGCGTTCGGCGCTTTTTTGCCCGCTCAGCGACCTGGGCCTTATCATTATCGACGAGGAGCACGAGAGCAGCTATAAGCAGGGTTCCAGTCCGCGCTACCATGCGCGCGAGGTGGCGGCCGAGATGGCGCGCCGCTATCGCTGCCCGCTCGTGCTGGGCTCGGCCACGCCTTCTGCCGAGGCCCTCGATCGCTGCCGCCGCGGCACGTACAACGGTGTCACCTGGACGCGCGTCGAGATGCCCGAGCGCCCGGGACACGCCGTGCTACCCACGGTCCGCATTGCCGACCTGCGCCGCGAGTTTTCGCACGGCAGCCGCTCTATGTTCTCTAAACCGCTGATGGAAGGTTTGGAGCGCGTTGTAGAGCGCCGCGAGAAGGCTGTGCTGCTGCATAACCGCCGCGGCTTTGCGCCGTTTTTGATGTGCCGCGAGTGCGGTTGCGTTCCCACCTGCAACCACTGCTCTACGGCGCTTACGTACCACGAGCGCACCCATACGCTGCAGTGCCACACCTGTGGTTCGTCCTGGCGCGTGCAGCCGTATCCCGCGCCCACGAGTCGTTGCCCCAAGTGCGGCAGCCGTTACCTGGCAAAAATGGGTCTGGGCACGCAGCAGATCGAGGACGCGCTGCACCAGATGCTTCCCGAGGATGTCGCCATCATTCGCATGGATGCCGATTCCACGCGTGGCAAGGACGCGCATAAGAAGTTGCTCGAGCAGTTCGATGCCGCCGATTGCGCGGTGCTGCTGGGCACCCAGATGATCGCCAAGGGCCTCGACTTTCCCGAGGTCACGCTTGTGGGTGTAGTCAATGCCGACTTTGCGTTAAAGCTGCCCGATTTTAGAGCGGGGGAGCGCGCCTACGATTTGCTTGAGCAGGTCGCGGGCCGTGCCGGACGCGGCGATCGCCCTGGCGAGGTTATCATCCAGACCTATCTGCCCGAGGACCCGGTCATTCGCGCCGTTGCCGAGCACGACCGTTTGATCTTTACCGACTATGACCTGAACCAGCGCCGCGACGCCCTGTATCCGCCGTTCGTTCGCCTGGTCAACATTTTGGTGTGGTCGGCGAATCGTGCTAATGCGCAGGACTATATCGGGCGCATCGCAAGGCTGCTCAAGCGTCGTTGGCATGCCGCCGCTCCCGACTTTTTGCGGGCGGGCAGCGCGGTGCCGCAGGTGCTGGGCCCGGCTTCATGTGTAATCGAGAGAGCTAAGGACCGTTATCGCTTCCACCTGCTTGTGAAGTCGCCCGTAGGGTACCATGTCTCTGATGATATCGACGCCTGCCTCAAAGAGGTGGGCTCCGTGCGAGGCGTGAGCGTGAGCGTTGACGTCGACGCCTATGATTTGATGTAGCAACCCGAAAGGATGGCCATGGAAGCCAACGGAATCGTACTGTCGCCCGACCCTCGTCTGCGTCAGGAGTGCGCCGTCATCGAGGAGATCACCCCGGCGATCGAGGCGCTTGCCGAGAAGATGAAGAAGATGATGTTCGAGAACGGCGGCTGCGGCCTGGCTGCCCCGCAAATCGGCGAGCTCATCCAGCTCGTCACCATTGACTGTGACTACAGCGACAAGAACGACTATGATCCGTACGTGCTCATCAATCCCGTCATTGTTGAGCAGAGCGACCATCTGGTGCCGTTTAGCGAGGGCTGCCTGTCCATCCCCGGCATTAGCTGCGAGATTGAGCGTCCCGACCATGTCGTCGTCGAGGCTTATGACCTGGATGCCAACCTGATTCGCTATGAGGCCTCGGGCGACCTGTTCTGCGTGTGCCTGCAGCACGAGATCGATCACCTGCACGGCAACACCATGTTCGAGCGACTCAAGCCGATGCAGAGGCTCAAGGCCGTCAAGGAGTACCAGGACGCCCTGGCCCGCGGCGCTCGACCGGGCGAGACGGAGTAGGTTTGTCCGTCCCCGGGGCTCCCGCCTATATCATCCCGTGCTCAAACATTCTCGCTGCGCTGCGAAACTGCGCGCGGGACGATATAGGCGGGCGTCCCGGGGACTACGTTGACGCTGCCTGTCTCGCTCGGGTGCCATCGGGCCAGGGAGGGGCGTCATCTCTGATAATTGCTTTGTTGGGAGGGCTGCTTTTATTGCGGCTCTTTCTTTGGTTTTGGGTATATTTGTTCTTGTTGAATTGTTATTGCGGATGGGCTGTGTACTTGGCTTTCCGCCGTTATTTGTAGCTGTCTCGGCTTTGGTTGAGGGGAGACGTTCTTTATGCGTATTGTGTTTATGGGTACGCCTGATTTTGCTGTGCCTTCGCTGACTTCGCTTGTTGAGGCTGGGAATGAGATTGCGCTTGTCATTACTCGTCCCGATGCTGTTCGTGGGCGTGGTAAGAAGCTTGAGCCTTCTCCTGTTAAGGCCAAGGCGCTTGAGCTGGGGTTGCCGGTTGTTGAGGCCAATCGTATGACGCCCGAGGTTGTCGAGTCGCTTCAGGCTGCGCAGGCTGATATATTCTGCGTGGCTGCCTATGGCTGCATTTTGCCCGATGAGGTGCTGCATATGGCGCCGCTTGGTATTGTGAATGTTCATGCTTCGCTGCTGCCGCGTTGGCGTGGCGCCGCTCCCATTCAGCGTGCGATTCTTGCTGGTGATGAGGTTGCCGGCGTTTCCATTATGCGTATTGGGCATGGCGTGGATACCGGCGCTTATTGTGCGCAGGCCTCGACATCTGTCGCCGGCAAGCATGCCGAGGCACTGACGATGGAGCTTGGCGAGCTGGGCGGTAAGCTGCTGGCCGATACGCTGCCCTCGCTTGCCGATGACACAGCGGTGTGGACCGAGCAGGATGAGTCGCTCGTCACGCATGCTGCCAAGATTTCCAAGCAGGAGATGCGTCTGGATCCGCAGATGGCGGCGCTCGATTGTGTGCGTCACGTGCTGGCTTCGTCCGACACTGCACCCGCTCGCTGCGTGATTGCTGGCAAGTCGGTTCGCGTGCTCGATGCTGCGCCAAGCGATGTGTCGCTTGGCGAGGGCGCTGTTGCCGTTAAGAGCAAGCGTGTTTACCTGGGCCTGTCGGATGGCTCGGTTGAACTGCTCGAGGTTAAGCCTGACGGCAAGCGTGCTATGGCTGCTTCTGCCTGGGCTGCCGGCCTGCAGGGTGCCAATCTGACGTGGGGTGTTTTGTCATGAGCAAGCTTTCCCCCGCGCGCAAGCTTGCGCTCGACGTGCTGATGGAGGCCGACCGTCGCGGCATGTATGCGCGTGACGTGCTCTCTGCCCGTGCTACGGCCAAGGCCATTGACCAGCGCGATTCCGCGTTTGCGGCTCGCTTGGCGCTGGGTGTTGCCGCGACGCAGGGCATTTTGGACGAACTGCTTGACCAGTTTCTCGATAAGCCCAAAAAGGTCGCGCCGCGCGTTCGCATGGCGCTTCGCATCTCGGCCTTCGAGATGCTCTACCTGCATACCCCAGGTCGCGTTGCCGTAAGTCAGGGTGTTGAGCTGGTTCGTAGCGGCGCTAAATCGGCTGCCGGTCTGGCGAACGCCGTACTGCATAAGGTCGCGGACAACGTCGAGGACTTTGCCACTGCGGCGGATGCCGATGAGTCCGAGCGCCGATTGGTTCGCCTGTCTCGCCTGATGGGTATGCCGCGCTGGCTGTGCGCCCGCATTATGGCGTCGTTTGATACGCCCGAAGGCGCGCTCAACTTTGCCGGAAATCTGGCGCCCGCGCCGCTCGCTTTGCACGAGAACGCCTTTGCAACCAAGCCTGATCCGTACCTATCGCAGCTTGTGGCGCCGGTGTTCCCGGGCTGCCATGCGCCGGTCGATTCGCAGGCTACGGTTGCGTCGGGTGTGTTTGAACGCGCGGCGGCCGTGGCCTCGGACCTTAACGCTCAGCTCATCGCTACTGCGGCTACTCGTCCCGGGCGCTGCCTAGAGATTGGCGCCGGTCGTGGTACCAAGACGTATGTGATGATGTGCCAGGCTAAGCGTGCCGGCTACGACCGTCAGCACACTGCACTCGATTTGCACGATCGCAAGTGTGATCAGAATCTCGCGCGCCTGCATAAGGCTGGTATCAAGGGCGTTCGTACCGTCTCGGGTGATGCGTGCGAGCTCGACGAGGTACTGACGTCGTTCGATGCGATGCTTGGTAAACCCGTTCTGTTCGATACGGTGTTTATCGATGCCCCGTGCTCGGGTACCGGCACCATGCGCCGGCATCCTGAGATTCCGTGGCGCTTGACCGAAAAGGACGTGACGGTTGAGCTTCCTAAACTGCAGCTGACGATGCTCAAGGAAGCCGCCGCGCGCGTGGCTGCCGGCGGTGAGCTTATCTATGCCACCTGCTCGGTTTTTGCTGAGGAGAACACTCAGGTCGTGGATGCCTTCCTGGCTTCTCCCGAGGGTGCCGGCTTTACCGTGGCGCCGCTCTCCGAGGCGCAAATCCTGCAGCTGCCCGAGTTTGCCCAGGCTAAGAAACTCGTCTCCGTCCGCCAGAACGCTCGAGGCCTCTTCCAAAGCGTGCCGGTAAACGCCGACTCCTACGACGGCCACTTCTGCGCCCGCCTGGTCCACAAGTAACAACTAAGTTGCAGTGAAATAGGGATTGAATAGCGGCTTCTACCCACCAAACAGTCCCTATTTCACCGCAACTCATAAGGAAGATTTTTCTGGGACTGGGACTAATAAATCGGGTATGAAAGTAAGCGGTTGGGTTTGGTAAGTTTCTGAATGCATGAACCGCTCGCAGATTTAATATTGAGGGGTTAAAATGAACGATCTTAATAGGGACAAGATTGACAATCCTGAAGATAATACTCAGGAAAATGAAGAGGTTGAGAATTCTTCGATTAAAAAGCGGGTAATTATTGGTGCCGGTATTGTTGCTTTGCTCATTGCTGGTTGTGTCGGTGGTTATGCTGGTTACAATTACAAACAAGCATGTAGTGAACATAATCAGCAGGTTGAAGTTTTGTATTCAAAGGCTAGCGATAGTGTTGCTGCCTTTAAGGCTGATCCTGGGTTACTAACTTTTGAGCAACGTCTTGATACCATTAAAAATGCTCAAAATAATAAAGAGATTTTGAATAAAGAAATCTCTAATGACAGTTTTAAGTATGCGGATGGCACTTCCCCTGATTGGACGAAGTTGCTCAATAAATACGATTCCATTATTAAAGACTGTCGTAATGCTCAAAATGATGAGTGGAATACTTCTGTAACTGACCATGTTAATTTTGATGTAAATTCTACTGAAGATACTGACTCTCTCCAGCAGCATATTAATAGCCTCAATGGTCTTCTTAATGATATTTCTAATAAAGATAATCAGAAGCTTATTTTTGAAGATGCCAAAAAGGATTCTAAGAAGTTCATTGATCAAATCAATGAACAGATTAGTCGTTATCAAACTCGTATTGATGATGTAAATAAGGCAAAAGCAGAAGCTGAGGCGAAGACTCAAGAGGAAGTAACAGCACAAGCTCAACAGCAGACTTCTCAGCAGAATAGTTATTCTAGCGGTAGTAACTATTCTAATAATAATTCTGGTGGATCTTCTAGCAGTATCCTTGATTATCAACTTTATCCGAACACCTCCCACATTCATCCGTACATGTGCGGATGAATGTGGGAACCCGATACCCTGAGGGCCGGATCGGCCGGCCCCGGGAGATCGGAGGACGGCATGTCCGGAAAGAAGAAAAGCGG
>DBFOPE010000105.1:0-11777 GCA_048429085.1 Collinsella sp. | reverse complement strand
TGGACATGCCGGCCTCCCTCCATCGCGGGCCGGGGGATTCCGGCCCCTCTGGGGTTGCCTACCCGGATTCGCGCCTCAGGACTCAGCGCAACGCGTTGCGCTGAGTCCTGAGGCTGTTGCAATGAAAATGAGAATCAAGGTAAAAATCAAATTCGATAACTTTTTTTGAAAAAACGCTTGACCATTATTCAGTCCATGTGCATAATAATCAACAAGTCGCGGCGTTACCTCAGCTGGATAGAGGGTCTGACTACGAATCAGAACGTCATAGGTTCGAATCCTATACGCCGCACCAATTGAACTTGAAGCCTCCGGCAACGGGGGCTTTTCTTTTACGCCGGCATCCCATGGATCCGAACCTCAGTCGAGGCGTGAGCGTAAAGCGGACTATTTCTTATCGACTCGTGTAAGATTCCGAGTAGGTGTCGCGGCCCATCCGCGACCACTCCTTCTCTCGACGACCGATCAGGGTGATATTTCGTGGCAGAGCGTCCGACATACAAGCTCAGGTTTCTCGACCCCAAAAAGCGTTTTCCATCGATGCCCGAGCAGCCCGCGGGGCGCTCGTATGGTGTTGTCTGGAAAGCTTTTGGCGAGGACCCCAAAGAGTCATGCTACGTCGTCGAATTCGTCGGCAAAAGCCACATATCGCTCTTGGGCTACGTGAGCGTGTCGGGCAAGGTTTATAAGGTTGATCGTCCTGTTCGGGAAGTACCGTTGCCCGAGGACCCTGACATGGAGCTGGTCCTTCACGAGTCCGATTCCAGTATTGGCGAGATTATGGTGAGGGAAGCTAACGGTGCAATGCGCGCGTGTGCGCGAACTGCCGGCTCTCCCGAAGGCCCCATGCGCGAGCAGTCCGACCACGAGACATGGAATTCGACCCGCGCCCTTCCTTTCGGCGAGTTCATGGCCTCGATGTTCTTGCGCTACGTGATATTTGCCAACTCCGAAAGCGCTATTGCGAACACGGCGGGCGTCGACGGTCTCGATGCAGGCATGCAAAACGTTGTCGACAAGATCAAACTCGTAAAGTTGCCCGAGCCGGTCGAGGTGTTTTTGGGCTTTGACACGGCACCGCTCCCCGATGCTATCGAGACGCTGCTTTACCGTGTTGACCATGCCGAGAATCCGAGCGGTATCGAGCGTTATGCCGCCGCCTTGATGAGCGAGATCGACTTGCCCCGCCTGCGTACCATTGCTGCCAAGTCCGAAATGAGCCTAGCGCGCATTGACCGCTCAAAGCTGTTCTATCTCAATTTTGATCGTAGCCTGCTGGACCAGGATGAGATTGACATGCTGCTTGCTATCGAGTGCCGTCTCAACCGCCTCTCCGGCATCCTTGAGCGCATCGGGGCCGGATTGGCCCCAGCGGCATCCTCGCCGAGCCTTGAGGGCTGCGCGCTCTTTGACGCGTGGCATATCGCCAAGACGACCAACGATGTTCCCCGACTGCTCGATACGGCCTCGAGCGACAACCCGTGGGGCAAACCGGGAACGGTAGCTTGCCGGCCGGGCGGTGAGTGGGATGTGCGCAGCCGCTTCGCGCGTATTGTCGAGGCACTTAACGTGGTCACACGGCTCGACTATACCTATCGGGCAAACGTTGCCGAGGGGATTATGCTCGTTCGGTTTGGGCACTCTGTCGTGGATGCCATGCCACAACGTGAATACGACGCTCAGGATGATGTCTGGCGCGAGTTGGACGAGGACACGCGCGCGATCTGGGCCGCGGAGCACGACGCGCGCGTGGCGCTTACGCTCGCGGCGGCGTGTTTTGCCGCAGGTGCCTGCATTGCGCGCTGCTATGTTCAGATTGCGGCTCCCGACGGCGAGCAGGGCGAGCGCGTCATTGCAACATATTCCTTTGGGCGTGCGGCCTATCTGGCCAATTGCGTGCCTGTCGCCAAGGATCTTGAGAGCATGGATATGGACGATATGCCGTGCAAGCGCATGCTTGAGGCATATGAGTCGGACGCGCCGGATGCGATTGAGCCTGCGGAGGTTCACGCTCGCCCGCGTGACGACCACCGTTCGCTGCCGCCGGCGTTGCGCGACCTGCTGCTTGCCGATACGGCTGATGAGCTCGAGGTCATGGAGGTGGACGATGACCCGTATGTGGCGCGCGTCGTCGAGTTGCGCGAGCAGGCTAAAGTTGACCGTGCAAGTGCGTTTGAGGGTTTTTCCCGTCTTGTTGAGGAGTTGGAGGCTAAGTGCGCCGTTGCCGAGCTTTTGGCAACAGGCCCGGTCCAGACGCAGTTTTGCGACAACCAGCTGGTGCGTATGGTGCTGCCGGTAATGGAGGAAGATCGCTCGGTGCGCATCCTGCGCGCTCCCGACGCGCTCTACTTTGCTCAGCACGAGATCTGCAGCTTTTATGCCGAGCAGGAGGATTTTGAACGGGCATTGCCCGAGGTGCGTCGTCTTTACGATCTGGCTCGCTCGTCCATGCAATCGCACTTTGCGCTCATCAACGTGCTGGCGCGCCTGGAGCGCTTTGACGAGATTATCGAGGTGGCGCGCCACGGCCTGCGCATTGCCAGTGACCGTTCCGCAATCGGTTATCTGTTCTATCGTCTGGCGTTTGCCTATTGGAACTGCGACCAGCTCGAGCTCGCGTTGGCGTGCTACCGCCTCGTGCCGCGCGGCGAGGAGTCGGGCAGCAGCGCGCTGGAGGAAATGCAGGGCCTTATGAACGAGATGGGTGTCAGCGAGCCTCCGACGTTCGAGGAAGCGGTCGAGACCATCCGCAAGGCTGGACTCGAGCTGCCTCCCGTGTCCGCCGTGACCAACCAGCTGGCGGATGCTGCCGTGCAGTTGGTCGATAACGGCTTCTTTTTCCTGGCACGCGTCTGCATCTTCCAAATGTGGCGCACCATGGGTAACGACGAACTTGGCTCCCTCAACCGCTCGTTGGGGTAGGGGCGATATAGAGGGGCCGCACCGCGCTATTTGTATCGGCGCGGGCGGGAGGACCCGGCAGGATCGGTAAGGCATAAAGCCGCCGAGCCTGCTAAAACTGTTAAACTCTGCTAAAGTTGCTAAACTTTGTTAAAGTTGTTAAAACTAGCAGAGGAGGACAGAATGACGAAAGCTGTTAACCCCTTTAAGCCAACGGCGGGCATGAATCCGCCTGAGCTTATCGGACGGGACACTGTTTTGGATGACTTTGCCGAGGCTCTTGAGAATGGTCCTGGTGCCCCCGATCGACTCATGCGCATCTCGGGCGTCCGAGGCACAGGTAAAACGGTGCTCCTTAATGCATTGGGTGACCTTGCACGCAAAAAAGGATTCGAGGTCGTTGACGTTGCCTCCAATGCTGGTTTTTGCAATAGAATCCTCGAGGCTCTGCAGCGAAACGTTCGTCTTGAATCAATCTCGATTTCCCCATCGATTTTAGGGGTCAGCCTTGGCTCCATGGAGATGTCGAAGTCGGCCTCTCATCTGGGCGAGGCGATGTACGATGCTGCAAAGCGCGGTGGTCTGCTCATTACGCTCGACGAGATCCAGGATGCCTCAACTGAGGAAATGCGCGAGCTAGGCAATGAGATGCAGCTCTTGATCCGCCAAGGAGCGAATGTCGCTTTCGCTTTCGCCGGGCTGCCGACATCGGTAGATGGCGTGGTGGTGGACGATACGTTGACGTTCCTTCAGCGAGCCAAACATGTTGAACTTACTCGGCTTTCCGATTTTGAAGTTGGCGGATCGTTTGAGGATACGATGAGACGAGCGGGCAAGGAGCTCGACAAAGGCGCCGCTGAGCTATTAACAAAAGCTTCGGCAGGCTATCCCTTTATGGTCCAGCTGGTCGGATATTACGCTTGGCAGGTTGCTGCGCGCAGTGGGGCGGAGAGCGTGAGCGAAGAGGCGGCTCGTAAGGGTATCCAGGCGGCTCTTGATAGCTTTAATGCTATGGTGATTGCCCCAGCGCTGCGCAGGGTGTCGGAACGGCAGTTTCAGTATCTCGCGGCGATGGCTCAATGCGAGGGCGTCGATATCGCCAACGGCGATATCGCCAAGAAGATGGGTTTGTCGGCGAACAAAGTTGGGTCATATCGCAAGCGTCTGATCGATGCGGGGTTGATTGAGCCCGCGGGCTATGGCTGTGTTTCGTTTGCAATTCCGTACATGCGCGATTATCTGTTGGAGACCGTTCGAGAGAACTAATAAAGAATGGGCTGTCCGCGCTGTCGCTGGGGCTGTCCTTGTATCTTTGTCTCAATCTGTAACATCTGGAGGGGATTACGGCCTGCAGATGTTACAGATTGAGATGATTGACTGAGACGTTTACTGGTAAAAGAGAGGTAAAAGAGGAAACGCCTCAAAATTCCCCTTGCCCAACTTCGGCTGTTTGGTTACTATAGAACGGCTGTTACGGAGAGCTGACCGAGAGGCCGAAGGTGCTCGCCTGCTAAGCGAGTATGCCCCAAAAGGGCATCTGGGGTTCGAATCCCCAGCTCTCCGCCAGTATGACTTTGAAGAAGGGTCCCATTTGGGGCCCTTTTTTATTATCAAGAATGGCGGCTGGGGATTAGAGTCCGAAAGGGCGTGAACATTAGGCAAACACGGGGCGCTTGAAAACGGGGAGACCCAGGCGTGCTCGTGCACCCCGGTGTGGGGTTCCGAGGGGATGGAGTAGAAATATGATAAAGGTCGGGCTGCGTAAGCCGAATCTAAAGACATCACTCAAGGCAAGAACGACCGGCAGAGCGAAGCGCGCGGTAAGGCGGGCGATAATCCCCGGCTATGGTAAGAAGGGCATGGGGTGGATCAAAAATCCGAAGAAGGCTGCTTACAATGCCGTATACAGCAGAACGACCGTCGGAGTTGGGGATGTCGCTCGCGCCGTTGCTAAATCAGGCGCTCGGAGCTCGGCGTCAAGGACGTCCTCAATTACTGTTTCATCGCATGAAATTACACCTTTGGCGAAGCCTGAACAGAAATCTCTCACTCGAGAGATTACGTCGGTTGACAGGGCAAACAAGGCGCTTTTGCTATGCTTCCTTCTTGGGTGGTCGGGCGCTCATAGGGCGTATGCACGGATGTGGGGTAGCTTCTTTCTATATCTCTTTACCTTTGGCCTTTTTGGATTTGGTTGGCTGTTTGATATTGTGACACTACTGATGAGACGCTCCGAGCTAAGGCGTCTCGGCGACAGTGATCCGACTCAACAGCAAGCGCCATGTTCCGTTGATTCTACATTCGATCGAAATGTCGCCGACTCCGGAAATTGGGAACAGCGTGGAGATGGGGAGGCTGCGGCTCGGCTAGAGCTTCAACGTAAAAACCGTGCCTATATGGAAGAAAACGGCATCGACGTGGAGATGTTTACCGAGGAAAAGGTCGCGGCGGACGCCTTGCGAACCATTGAGTCGGTATGCCCGTGCATGCTTAGGTTTGACCGAGGCATGAGCGAAGAGGAGCCAAGCATCAGCTTTTGCTCTCCAACAAAGACGGGGAAAATGCCCAAGAATGTCGTCGAGGCCCGCATTTACCATCAGGATGTGAAGCTATTGATGGATTCCCACGGCTTCGAATTGCCGGAGTATGGTGACAGCATCAATGTCATGATTAGTTATCTAGCTGATGGGCGCATAAATAAAGTCGATATCCATGGGTTCCATAATGACCGCTCCGTTAGTGTCTCCATTCGCAGGCGGAGCGACGATCTTGTTATGACGAGTGCGGGCACCATCGGAGAAACGGGTGCCTGGCAATCGCTGTGTCCTGGGGCAGACCCCTCAGCTGGGGATCTTTTCAGGGCCTTGACCAAGGAGGTCGAAAGGATCTACTAGCATGCCCGGTGGACCCGTTTTCAAGATCCGAAAAGACACAGCGAAGGTAAACGGCTAGCAATGTCGCTTTGGTGATTCTGACGCATCCCGTTTAAGAGGTATTCAAAAAGAGGCGCCCCGTTGAACGCCTCTCCAATCTCAAATGTAATGTTCCCCCAGCCCTACACCTCGGGTGCCTTGGCTACGGTCTCGCTTTCTGCCGTAATTGGGCGGTTGTCGATGCGGCGGCCCAGGCGGTCAAGCTTCACAAGGAGCCACTCAATGGGATTCGGCCCCGAGCCTTCCTCGTCGGCAACCAAATCCATGACGGCGATCTTGGTGCCGTCTTGCTTGAGCGTCACGCTACCCACCTTGTCGCCCACATGTACCGTGCCCGAAAGGTCATCATAGGTAACCTTCTCGGTCACCTCTCCGGCAAGCGCAAAGACGGTCGCCTGAGCTGCGGGATCGGCGAGCGTGGCATCGATCGTCTTGTCCGTCCAGTCAGTCTGGCTGATGCGCGCGATGAGCGGATTGCCGTTGGCGGTCTTTTCCTGCGTGTTGGCGATCGCAACCGTCACCTTGTGGCCGTAGTACCAGTTGGCAAGGGCGGCCGTGTCGGCAAAGCGCTGATCGGTGGTGCTGGAGTTCAAGACGACGGTGTAGGTCTCGTCGCCATCGCGGTTGTAGGCTCCCGTAAAGCAATAGCCGGCATCGTCGGTGGTGCCGGTCTTACCGCCGATATTGCCGTCCTGCTCCAGCAGCTCATTGTGCGTATCCATGGAATGCGAATGGTCGGAACCGTCGGCGCCCGTAACCTCAATCCAGGAATCATCGCTCGCCACGATTTCGCGGAACGTGTCGTTCTTCATTGCCTCCTGCATCATCAGGGCTACATCGTGCGCGGTGGAGTGCATGTTACCGGCCCACTCATCAAAGTCCAGACCGTGCGGATTCTCAAAAAGCGTTCCCGTGCAGCCGAGCTCTTGAGCGCGCTCGTTCATGGCCTTTACAAAGGTGGCCACGGCGTCCTTGGTCTTGGGGTCGATCTTTTTGCCCACGTGCTCGGCAAGCGCGATGGCGGCATCGTTGCCCGAGGGGATCATCAGGCCGCGCAGAGCTTGCTCCACTGTGAGCTCGTCGCCTTCGAGCAGGCCGGCGGTCGAGTTGCCTACGGTGGCGGCAGCATTGCTCACCGTGATCTTCTCGTCCATTTTGCAGTTCTCGACGGTCAGGATCGCAGTCATGACCTTGGTAATTGAGGCGATCTTGACCTGCTCGTCGGCACTTCGGGCGTAATAGACGGAACCGTCCTTGCTCATGACGATGGCGTTGGCCGCATCGATATCGGGCAGATTATCGGCCGTGATGCCGCGGGCGTCGGCGGTCTTACCGCAAACGATATCGGTCGTAAGCACCTGGGCGTTGGCGATAGACGGCACGCCGGCAGCAAGGGCGAGAGCGCAGGCAATGCCGGCGGCAAGCTGGGCGGAGCGCTTTGCAAAAGAGGTGAGGGTCTTCACAGATTTCGCTTTCGACGGGATGGTCTCTTTAGAGTTCAAAGTATATCGTTTACCGGCGCGGACAATCAGTGCGCGGGCGTGCACGGCCCATGTCTGCGCCCGAACGGACACATAGGTGCTTAAGGTCGACTTAATCGCCCGCGCTTGTTGTGTGTGGGGCGTGCTGCCTCGGGCATAATGGAGCGCGAGAGGAGCACGCATGAACGAGCGCATACTGGTAGTTGATGACGAGAAGGCCATCGCCGACCTGGTCGGTATCTACCTTACAAAAGAGGGCTTTGATGTTCAGATTGCCTATAGCGGAGCAGATGCTGCCAAGGCGATTTTGGAGCAGGAGTTCGATCTGGCGCTGCTGGACGTCATGCTGCCCGATATCGACGGCTTTGAGCTGCTGCGCACCATCCGCGCTAGCCATACCTATCCCGTTATTATGCTGACGGCGCGCGATGCCCAGCAGGATAAGATCGAGGGCCTCTCACTGGGTGCAGACGATTACGTGGTCAAGCCGTTCCGTCCGCTGGAGCTCATAGCGCGCGTTCATGCTCAACTCCGTCGTTACACCAGCTACGGCAGCCGCGCACAGGCGGTCGAATCGCCGACCATCCAGCTCGATGGCCTCGAGATCAACCGCGATGCTCGTTGTGTGACGGTGGACGGTGCACCGGTGCGCCTCACACCCATCGAGTATTCCATCTTGCTGTATCTGGTCGAGCATCGTGGCAGCGTGGTGGCCGTGGGGGACCTGTTCCGCGCGGTGTGGAACGAGGATTTTATGCCCGGCTCCAACAATACGGTGATGGTGCACATCCGCCATCTGCGCGAAAAGATCGGCGATGATGCCCAAAAGCCGCGCTTTATCAAAAACGTCTGGGGCGTCGGCTACATAATCGAATAACGCCTTTGGTGGTGGGGAAGTGGATATGACAAAAGACGATAGACGGGTATTCGAGGTGCCCGATCGACTCTTTGAATACATAAGGGCGGTCGTCGACAACCGCGCGCTTGCGACGGTGCTGCTCTTTTTGCTGAGTCTGCTACTCATCGGCATTGACAATATTGTTGGCATCCTGGCAGTTCTGCTCATTGGCTTCTTGCTGATCGATCGATTCGAAATCGTCCGCCGCTGCGTGGTAATCGGCGGTGCCGCGTGGACGATTACGCTGGCGATCGGGGCCATGGCGCTTGGCGGTATTGGCGAGCCCGTGTTCTTTGATGCCGCCTTTGTGTTCAACATGCTCGGCTTTGTGCTGGCGCTCGCCGTCTGTGTCCTGTTCTTTTGCGGACGCGCCCTGTATTACCAGGGTTATGAGCAAGGCGAGCAGCATGCCGACCGCGTGATCGCCGCCCGTATTCAGGACCGTCTGATCGATAGCCCTGACACGTGGGATACCATCGACGGCGACTTTCTCGAGGTCGAGGGTGCGCTCAATCGGGCGCGCGATTGTGAGCGCAAGGTTCAACAGGCCCTGCGCGACGAATCGCATCGCAAAGATGATCTGGTTACGTACCTGGCGCACGACCTGCGTACGCCGCTCGCCAGTGTGGTGGGCTATCTTTCGCTCCTGCAGGAGGCTCCCGATTTGCCGCTTGAGCAGCGTGCGCGCTTTACAGGCGTGGCACTCGACAAGGCCCACCGGCTCGACGCGCTCATCGAGGAGTTCTTCGACATCACGCGTTTCGATTTCCACGATATCGTGCTTACCCGCGCCTACGTCGATTTGGGGCTATTGCTGGCGCAGGTGGCCGACGAGTTCTATCCCATTCTCAACGAACAGCACAAGGAAGCCCAGGTTGATATCTGCGAGGACCTGACGGTGCTCGTGGACGGCGACAAGATGGCTCGCGTATTCAACAACATCATGAAAAACGCCGTTGCCTATAGCTATGAAGGCTCGATGATCACGATCGAGGCCAGGCGTTTGGGCGACGGTGGCGTACGCGTACGATTTGTGAACCAGGGCGATCCAATCCCTGAGCCAAAGCTCAAGGTGATCTTTGAGAAGTTCTATCGCCTGGATGCAGCGCGTGCGACCAATCGCGGCGGTGCTGGGCTGGGGCTTGCCATCGCCAAGGAGATTGTATGCGCGCATGGCGGTACCATCGCGTGCGAATCGACGCCCGAGCATACCGTCTTTACCATCGAGCTGCCCGCTGCGTAGCGTAGGCGCCCTTACAAACACCTGACAATGCGCTCACGTGCATATGAGCCGCGATTTCTACTATCGATACTGCTGAATTGATATCGATGTGGAGGTATGCGGTATGACGGCTGCTGCGGCCATGGAGCCCACGGAGCTCGAGGAGCTAATGGAGGCGCAAGCCGAGGCTGCGCACGAGCGCGAAGTCGGGGATGCGACTCGCCCCACGGCGCAGGATCTTGCCGCCTCGCCGACACGCATCGACGTCGAGGGCCTCGACCTGTTCTATGGCGACCATCACGCGCTCAAGGACGTGTCCATCAAGATCCGCGACAAGCAGATTACCTCGTTTATCGGTCCTTCGGGCTGCGGCAAGTCAACGCTGCTGCGTTGCTTTAACCGCATGAACGACGGCATCAAGGACTGCCGCATCGAGGGCAAGATCGCGCTCGACGGCCAGGATATCCTGGGCGACTACGACATCTGCCGCCTGCGTCAGCGTGTGGGCATGGTGTTCCAGCGCCCTAACCCGTTTCCCATGAGCATCTACGACAACGTCGCGTATGGCCCGCGCGGCATGGGTGTGCGCGACCGCGCCGTGCTGGATGAGCTGGTCGAGGACTCTCTTCGTCGCGCTGCGCTATGGGACGAGGTCAAGGACAAACTCAAGGAGTCGGGGCTGGGCCTTTCGGGCGGGCAGCAGCAGCGCCTGTGCATCGCCCGCGCGCTTGCCGTGCAACCCGATATTCTTCTGATGGACGAGCCCACGAGCGCTCTCGATCCCGTGTCGACGCTGGTGGTTGAGCAGCTGGCCTGCGAGCTCAAAGAGACCTGCACGCTCGTGGTCGTTACGCACAATATGCAGCAGGCGGCGCGCATCTCCGACTCGGTCGCGTTTTTCTTGCTGGGTGAGTTAGTGGAGCACGCGCCCGCCGCTCAGCTCTTCAAAAATCCCACCGACCCGCGCACGGCGGATTATTTAACGGGACGTTTTGGCTGATACCATCTAGTAAAGGTACCTTTAGGGTTAAGATGCGGTCATGCCGGCCGCAAAGGGGTTCAACATGATCTATTACGTCGAGGACGATGACAACATCAGGGATTTGACGGTCTATGCACTGCGCAAGCAGGGAATCGAGGCCGAAGGCTTTTCGTGCGATGGCGAGTTTAAGGCCGCCGTGGCGCGACGGGTACCCGATGCCGTCCTGCTCGACATCATGCTGCCCGATACCGACGGTTTGGCAATTATGCGTCGCCTGCGCGCCGACCGCCTGACGGCGACGGTGCCCATCATGATGCTCACCGCCAAAGATACCGAGCTCGATAAGGTGATGGCGCTCGATGGCGGTGCCGACGATTATCTGACCAAGCCGTTTTCGCTCATGGAGCTTGCCAGCCGTTGCCGCGCGCTGCTGCGCCGCGGCGGTATGGTCAAACAGGCGAGCGATGTGCTCAGCGTGGGCGATATCGTGCTTTCGCCCAGCCATCGCGAGGTGACCGTTGCCGGCGAGCCGCTCAAACTCACCTTGCGCGAGTTCGATTTGCTCGAATATCTTATGCGCAAGCCCGGCGTGGTCTTTACCCGCGAGTCGCTGCTGCAGAGCGTGTGGGGCTGGGACTTCGATGGCGGCTCGCGTACCGTCGACGTGCACGTGCAGACGCTTCGCCAAAAGCTCGGCGAGCGTGCCGGCGCTATCGAGACGGTGCGCGGCGTGGGCTATCGCCTGGCGGAGCCTTCCGCCGGTAGCGATACTGAAGATGCCGTCGCTGCGGCAGCAGCATCGGAGGAGTAGTCCGTGGTCTTTGCCCCTCAGGGAAAACATACGCTGTCGCACCGCGTTTTTGTGACGATCTTTGTCTGCGCCATGGCGGTTATCGTGGCGTTTACGGTGCTGGGTGCGTTCTTTGTGCAAAACACCTTGGCGGATGCCACGAGTGCCAATCTGGCGCAGGAAACCGAGCTCATTGCTGCCGCCCTCGACGAGCAGCAGGAGCCCATCCCGTTCTTGCGTAGCCTTGATCGCGAGGACTTGCGCATCACGCTGATTAACAAGGATGGATCGGTTGCCTACGACAACGAGGCGCCGCCTTCCACACTGCCCAACCATGGCGATCGCCCCGAGGTCATCGAGGCCTTTGAGAATGGTTCGGGTTCCGCGGAGCGCGCAAGCTCTACGCTCGACGAGATTATGCTGTATCGTGCCGTCGCCCTTGATAACGGCCAGGTTGTCCGCTTGGCGCAGGCCCAGCCTGGCGTTGCGGCGATTTTGCTGTCGATGGTGGCGCCGATGCTGCTTATCGCAGCAGCGGGTGCGGTACTCTCGTTTTTTATGGCGCGCCGC
>DBFOPE010000104.1:0-10387 GCA_048429085.1 Collinsella sp. | reverse complement strand
TCGACTCGGATTCCTTGCGGCCTGAACAATCGCAAGTGTCCGGCGAGGGGGCGGCTTTGTAAAGCCGTTTGGCCCCACCCGCATAGCGGGTGGTTTCTGATGCGGCGCGCTGCGCGCCCCGCACAGGCTAAAGCCCGTAATAACACAGGGCGCGGACGCCCCATGACGCCCGTGCCCTGCACGTTCTAAATATCGTGAACGGCGCTTCCGCCGGCAGCCAACCGTTAGCTCACCGTCTCCTCACCAAAGCGATACAGCTCCTCGTTCACCTTTTGCAGGCTGCAGCCACGATCGATACAGAAAATGATGATGGCGTCACGGCGGTCCTTGCAGTTGAGGACATTGGCGCCCGCCGCCGACAAGGCGCGGTTGGTCTCCTTGAGCGTCAGCGCCATGGCAAAGGCAATCTGCAGCACCTTATTGCGGCTCGGATGCCGCGCACCGGTAAAGATCTGATAGCCAAACGTCTCGTTGAGGTCGGCCATACGCACCACGCGCGAGCGCTCCAGCCCCTTTTCTTCCAAAAGCTGTTTCAGATACTCCGAAAGCGACGGGGCGGTAAAGTCGTGCTCTTTGATATAGCCCTCGATACTCGGAGCATCGAGCAGCTCGTTGAGCAACTCTTCGGTTAGCTTCTTATCAGGCATATGGCCTCACCCCCCAGCTCGCATAGTAACCATGTTTTTAATTCTAGTTAAAAACCGCTCACGTCAGAACGTTCCCAGCTGGCAACCTGGTCGGGAGATACCGTGCTCATCGCTTCGAACTTCCAGGTGCCGCCCGCTTTGAGATGGTTGGTGTTCGCAAGAGCCGTTCCCACCTGATTGCCGTCTGCGTCATACAGAACATACTCAATCTGAATGTAGCTTTGCTCTTTATCCGTATTATTGGTCAACGTGCCAGTGATCTTATACGCGAACTGATTAGACGTATCCCCGGCCTCATCCGAAACCGTATAGGGTTCTTGTGCCTCTTTTTTCTCCTCGACTTGCTGGGTCTGTTCGGCAGGCTTTGCTGCATCACTCGTAGACGAATCAGACGAGTTACCGCCCATAGAACCCACGACGCCGGCAACAACGAGCACCACGATGACGCCCAAAACGATCTTGCCGATCGGCTTCTTTCCCTCTTTTGCCATTATGCATCCTTCCTACGATCCGGCTACCGTGCCGGCATACAGCACATCGTAGGAGGCAGCGAGCTCAAATTCATTAGCTGGGAGCTAATGTCGCAGCACAGCTTGCCACCTGGCACTCATTGAGTCTTTTTTCCTTCACCGAACTCACTCCATTGTTGTTGACTATTAAACATTTAGACGTAAACTGCTTTGTTACCTTGTCAACATCTGAAAGGAACCTCATTGGGAAAAGACGTACTGGTGCAGCAACTCGTCGACTCATTCGACAGCTGGCCCGCCAAAAATTCCGGTTGCGGATCGTCCCGCATGACACAAGAGCTCTATCCTTTTGACAAGCTCTTCTCTCCCATCAAAATTAACAAGCTCACCGTCAAAAACCGCATTGTCATGGCACCGATGGGCAATATCGACATGTGCGAGGAAACTGGCCGCCCCAGTGACATGATGCTGCAGTACTTTTTCGCCCGCGCCAAAGGCGGCTGCGGCCTCATCACAACAGGACTCGTACCGGTAAGCCACGGCATCGATACCACGGTCACCGAGCTGGACAAGCTCACCTATTTCCCGCGCATCGATCGAAGCCGAACCGTTATGGCAGGCTGGCGCGACCTTGCCCAAGGTGTCCATGCCTTCGGATCACGCATTTTTGTCCAGCTTACGGCCGGACTCGGCCGCGTGGGCAACCCGCAATGCCTCATCACGCAAAAGAAGTTTCCGGTCTCGGCGAGTTTCTTGCCTAACTACTACATCCCCGCCATTCCATGCATGCGCCTCTCGGACCAAAAGCTGCGCCGTATCGTAAACAATATCGGCCAAGCGGCGGCCGATGCTCATGCCATGGGCATCGATGGCGTCTATTTGCACGGGCACGAGGGTTATCTTATCGAGCAGCTCGGAAACCCCGCCTTTAACCATCGCAAGCTCGGACGTTATGCCGATTGGCGTCAGTTTGGCCTCGATATGATCAAAGAAATCCGTCGCCGCGTTGGGCCCGACTACCCCATCATGTACCGCATCGACCTTTCGCTTGCACTCGAGGAAACCTATGACGAGCAGGTCATGAATTCGACCTATCTGGGACGCATGCGCGGCGGCCGTACAGTCGAACAGACCCTGGGTTATATGGAAGAGCTCGTGGCGGCGGGAGTAGACATCTTTGACGTCGACCTTGGTTGCTATGACAACTGGTGGATGCCCCACCCGCCTGCGAGCATGCCCGCAGGCTGCTTCGTTCCCGTGGCGCGCGCCGTTCGAGAGCGCTTTGCCGCCGACAATATCCGCTCCAATGCCGGCCTTCCCGTACCCGTTGTCGCGGTGGGTAAGTTGGGCTACCCCGACATTGCCGAACGCGCCCTTCGCAATGGCGACGCCGATATGATCATGCTCGGACGCCCGCTGCTTGCGGATCCCGAGTGGCCCAACAAGGCGTACGCCGGTCGCGTGGCAGATATTCGCCCCTGCATCGGATGCCAGGAAGGATGCCTCAACGAGTTTGTCGAAGGGGGCCATCCGCAGTGTGCCGTCAATCCACGCTGCAGCTTTGAATACCTCATGCCCCAGACACCCGCTCCCGCCAAAGAACCCAAACGCATAGCGGTGATAGGAGCCGGACCCGCTGGGATGGTCTGTGCGCTAATCGCCGCGCGTCGTGGCCACGACGTAAAGCTCATCGATGCCGAAGATGAACTTGGAGGAAAACTCCTCTCCGCCAGCGCCGCCCGGATCAAGTTCGACCTCGATAACTACCGATCATATCTTGTTCGACAGGTGCGCGAGCAGGCAGAAAACCCAACGGGAACCTGACACTCGAACTTGGACGGGCAGCACGCGCCGAAGATCTTGCAAAAGCAGGCTTCGACGCAATCGTGTGCGCGACAGGCACTTCCAATGCAATACCGCCCATCCCCGGTCTTACGGAGCTTGCAGCATCGGGCCATGCCGTGCTGGCAACGCAGCTACTGCGCCAACCCGCGCTGCTTGGCAACGCCAAAACCGTCACCATCATTGGCGGAGGGGCCGTGGGCTGCGAGGTTGCCCAATGGCTCACCGTCGAACACGGCATACCACAGGTCAGCGTAATTGAAATGCTGCCTCACATGATGCAGGGCGCCTGCACGGCAAATCGCGGCCACCTACTCCATACGCTCAGGGGATGCAATGTGCGGCTCCTCAATATGACACGCGTCGAGCGCGCGGAAGTCGGCGGCAAACGCGAGTCTGGAGCCCCATCGAGGTGTGCGCGTCTCCACTTGAGTCGCAACTGCCACAAAAACGTTCCCGACCCCTACGTCTCGTGGTCACCGGTCTTGCCCGAGAACGTCGAAAACCCGCTTGCACCCAAAATCGGCAACGACTGGAAGTCACTCGAGCTAACCTGCGACTTGGTAATCATTGCCTGCGGCGGACACCCCGACGACGCGCTGTTCTACAAACTGCAGCAGACGCACGCCGCTGACGAGCTGCATAACATCGGCGATGGGTTTGCGCCCGGCCGTGTGCTCGAAGCGGTCCGTGCGGCATACCGACTCGGCACCAATATCTAACACGAAAGGATGGGCTCACAGATGAACCTGACCTCCCAACAACAAGCCCTGCTCGACGGCGCCAAGGGCCCCGCCATGGCCAAAGTGGTCAAGACCCTCGTTATGTACGGCGAATGCTTTGGCGCCGAGCGTATGGTTCCCGTGACCGGCGCAAACGGTCATCTTGTCACAAGTTTTGGCCTCTCCATGCTCGGTCCAGTCTATGACCTTATGGATGAGCTGCTGAAAGACGGCGCCCTGTCCGGTCAGTCATTCTCGGTCGACCCGAGGCCCCTCGACCCCGCCGTCCCGGCCAACCCGCTGCAAAAGCTGCTGTTCAAGATTATGTATTCCAAACAAGACGATTATGAGGCACAGCTGCGCAGCATGGGTCTATTGGACAACGATGCTTTCACCTGCACCTGTTACCAGCCCGAGGTTGGCAATCGACCTCGGCGTGGCGACATCCTAAGCTGGGCAGAAAGCAGCGCCGTGGTCTTTGCCAACTCCGTGCTGGGCGCTCGCTGCAATCGCAACTCCGGCATCATCGAGATGTTCGGCTCAATTGCCGGCTTTGTCCCGGAATTCGGCCTGCTCACCGATGAGGGCCGCAAGGCGACCTGGATCATCGAAGTCGACTGTAAGCGCAAGCCCGAAGCGCAAGTGCTTGGCAGCGCCATTGGCATGAAGGTGATGGAAGACGTCCCTTACATTAAAGGCCTCGACCGCTGGCTTGGCCGCGAACTCACACCCGGCACGCAGGACTACCTTAAGGACATGGGCGCCGCCAGCGCATCAAACGGCGCTGTCGGGCTCTACCACGTGGACGGCATCACGCCCGAGGCCGTCGAACAAGGCGAACACCTCATAGCACCAGACGCCCGAATCTATCGCATTGACGACGCCGAGCTGGAACGCATCCGCTCGAGCTACCCCGTTATGTGGAAGAACCCGGGCGCGCGCCCCAAGCTTGCCTTCATCGGCTGCCCCCACCTCTCGTCTGCACAACTCGCCCATTGGGCAGACGCCATCTGCGATGGGCTGAGCGCCTCCGGCAAGTGCCGCGTGCAAGTACCCACCGTACTGACCGCCGCCCCATCCGTGGCAGACGCCTTCCGCAAGACTGCGGCATACAGACGCCTCTCGACTACCGGTGCCGTCGTCTCGAGCATCTGCCCGCTTATGTACACCAACAACCCGCTGTGCGGCAGCATGCCCATCATCACCAACTCCAACAAGTTGCGTACGTACTCGGCATCGCGCTACTACACCGACGACGAGGTGCTCGCCTACGTCACCACCGGAAAACCAATCAAATAGGAAGGCGACTCCTCATGGAAAAAATCTTTCACGGCCGCGTCGTTGTCCCCGGAACTGCCCACGCCAAGGCACTTGTCTCTCACGGAGGGCTCAACACACTCGCATCGTTTCAGAAGGCACTGATGTTTGGCGACAAAAAGGCCACGTGTTCCGACCAAAACAATCCCGACTTGTACGGCAAACCTTTGGCGGGATGTGCCTTGTGTCTTCCGCAGACTATCGGCTCCACCACAGGCGGCATGGTGCTCTTCTGCGCCACCAAAATGGGGCGCCAACCCGCATGCCTGCTGTTTTCCAAACCCATTGACAGCCTTGCCGCCGCTGGCGCCATCCTCTCGGGTGTATGGACCGACACCCCCATGCCCACCATTGACAACCTGGGCGATGAGTTTCTCGATGCTGTGTCGACGGGAGACGCCATCACCGTGACCGAAGACGGCACGGTCATCGTCGGCTAAGGCTATCCGACCCGCCGCCCGCAGATGAACAACGTGTTTCGCCATTTCCCACGCGCGGTGCGGGCGATAATCTTGACGTATTCGATATACAACACGAAAGGAGTCCCACCATGGGAGCATCGGTATCGGTCGCACAGGGCACGCCTCTTGATGCAGGCACCTACAAAGCAGACGAGGCAGCCGTCGAGCGCTTTTGCGAATTGCTGAGCATCCCCACCGTTTCGCGTGAGAACATCGCCGAGCGCGACGATGAGCCCTTCAGCCAGTGGATTCCCACACTTCAGCGACTTTATCCGCATTTCTTTAAAGTCGCCGAGCTCACACGCATCGACGACTTTGGCATGCTCCTGCGTTGGCCTGGCGCCGATTCCGCCTTGGACCCCATCGTCATGATGGCGCTTCAGGACGTCGTGCCCGTCGAGGGCCAAGACTGGAAGCACGATCCCTTTGGAGCCGAGATCATCGACGGCGAGATCTGGGCCCGCGGATCACTCGACACCAAGTGCATCGTCTCGGCTTTCTTCGAGGCCGCCGAGCATTTGATTGCCCAGGGCTTCGTTCCCCCGCGCGATGTCTGGTTCTTCTCGAGCGACGGCGAGGAAATGGCCGCACCTACTGCAACCCATGCAGTGCAGTGGCTTCGCGAGCATAACATCCATCCCTACATGGTGCTCGATGAGGGTGGCGCAGTGGCAACCGACGCCCCGCTCGGCGTCACCGAACCCGTTGCCATGGTAGGCGTGTCCGAGAAGGGCCACGTCGACCTTACCGTCACGGCGCGCGCCGACGGCGGCCATGCCTCTACGCCTGCGGCAAACGATGCCTGCTGTCTTCTCTGCCGTGTATGCGAGACTATCTCGGCCAACCCCGGCAAGCCGCAGCTTACGCCCGCCGTCGAGGCCACACTGACCGAGTTGGGTGCCCGTAGCAGCGCGACGTATCAGGCAATCTTTGGCAACCTGTGGCTCACGCGCCCCGCGGTTACCAAGATCATGGCCGCCAGCCCCGAGACCTCGGCCATGCTGCGCACAACCTATGCGCTCACGCAGCTCGAAGGCTCCAATGCGCACAATGTGCTGCCACCAGTTGCTCGCGCCAACTTCAACGTGCGCATCGCTCCGTTCGAGACCATCGCCGATGCCGTTGAGCGCGCCCGCAAGCTCGCCGCCCAGCAGTGCCGCGCCTCGGGCGTAAGCCCCGACCATGTCACCGTCGAAATCAACGAGGCGATTCCCTACACCGAGCCCGCGCCCATCTCGCCTTACGAAGACGATGCCGCCTTCAACTACATCCATCGCTGCGTGTCGGGTGTCTATCCCGAGGCCGGCTTTGCCCCCTACGTGCAGAACTCCTGCACCGACTCACGCGAGTTCAACGAGATCTGCGATCGCGTCTACCGCTTCTGCGGCTTTATCTACTCGGGCGAGGCGCGCAAGCTCATCCATGCCGCCAACGAACGCATCGGCGTCGACGTCTACAAGCGCGGCATCGAATTCTATGTGGCGTTTCTTTCCAACCTTGAACAACTGTAGAACGGGGGCCGATAGCACCCCTCCCCGCTTTTACCGACCAGGAGAACCAGCATGACCCAACCAAATCTTAAGCGGGCGGCCCGGCTCGACACCAAGGCCGTCGCCCTCGCCTCCCTACCCTTTATGGGCATGATCAGCTTTTGGCAGGTCTACGACGGCATCGTTCCCAAGATGCTCACAGGGACCTTTGGCCTATCCAACTCGCTCACCGGCGCGATCATGGCCATCGATAATGTCTTTGGCCTGTTCCTGCTTCCGCTCTTTGGCATCCTCTCGGACCGCTGCGCAAGCAAACTCGGGCGTCGAACGCCCTTTATCTTGGGCGGCTCCGCGGTGGCAATGCTCTCCGTCCCGCTCATCGCGATCGCCAACAACATGGGCAGCCTACCTCTGCTCATTGGCGCGATTATCCTCACGCTTTTTGCAATATGCGCCTACCGCACCATGACGGTTGCCATTGTGGCCGATATTACGCCTCGCCCACTTCGAACCAAGGCGGACTCAATCGAAAAGATCGTCGGCTATGCGGGAACGGGCCTTATGCTCGTCGCCATCTCGGTCATGGTTCCCAAGGCCGACAAACCCGATTATCTCCCGCTCTTTATCTTGCAGGCCGTCTTTATCCTCGTGTCGGCCGTTGTCTACGGCGTCTTTGTCCGTGAGCCCGCCCTCGTCGAAAAGATGCGCGAGAAATCGCTGTCCATGGGCATCGACGAGGATCAGATTGACAAAGATGACTCCCCCGAGGCCGGCGGTAAAAATCGCATTGCAGACGCCGGCGTACGCCGCTCCATCATCATGCTGCTCGCCGCAACGTTTTTCTATTACATGAGCTATAACGCCATGACCACCAATATCAGCCGTTATGCCGATATGTTCTACGGCATGGAGGGCGGTTCCTATGCCATCATCAATATCGTGACGATTGCAGGCGCGCTGCTAAGCTACGTACCCCTGGCAAATCTTTCGCTCAAAATCGGCCGTAAAAAGGTCGCCCTGGGCACCGCCGTCATCATGGTTTTATGCCCCGCGCTTCTTTGGCTGGCACCCGGTTTCTCGCCCGTGCTGTACGGCGTCTTTTTGTTGATGGGCGTTGCGCTGGGCGGCGTGGACCTGTGCGTGTACACGATGATTCTGGAGTGTTGCAGCTCCCAAAGCGTGGGCCGCTACTCCGGTTACTACTACACCGTGAGCATGGCGGCTCAGGTGGCGACGCCGATTCTCTCCGGCATCGTTATGGACGTGGCGCCGTCGATGCTCTTCGCCTACATCACGGCAATGGGCATGATTATGGCCGCGAGCATTGCCGCCGCCAAGCACGGCGATGCCATCTTGATCGACGAGGTCGCTCGCCGCGAGGCAGCCAAGTAGGAGACCGAATTAACTACCGTGCGAAAGGGGTCGGATGGGCAAAGCGCCCATCCGACCCCTTTTTCGTTTCATCCTCAAGAAGCTTGTCGAAGCCTACCCCACCGTGACGGATTCCCCAGTAAAGGTGCTGATGAACAGCAGGATAAAGAACGCCAAGTAACTGATGCTCAGCGGGTACGCAATAATCAGGAAGACGACCCAGCCGACATTGGTCTTGCCGTCGGCACGGCGTTGCTCGCGAGAACGGCATAGCCAAATCGTCACGCCAATGGCCACAATCAACAGCGCAAGTGCCGCTGCTGCCAGTCCAGCAAGCGCAAACATCACGCCAATGCTCACAGCAATAACCGGGAGCAGCAGCAAGCCGCACCCGCACCCACCAGGACTATACACGGCAGACCATCGGCGTCGTTCCATCGTCACTCCAAGCCAAGCAATCGTTTGTAGACATCGAGTCCTTTGAGCAGGACTTCCTCGTCAAAGAGCACGGTATCGGTGTGAAGGGCACTCATCGCATAGGCTGGGCAGCCATCAGCGTCAATCGGGTTTTCTTGCCCCTCTGGCACACCCGTGCCCAGCAAGAAGAACACACCCGGCAGATGGCGCTGATAGAAAGCGAAGTCCTCGGCAATCAGCAAAGGCTCATCCACGAGCTGCAGCTCGGGCAAAGCAGGCGCGACATTGGCAAATAGCTCGGGGTCGTTGTCAACCGGCGGATAGCCCTCGGCAAAGTCGAGATCGTACGTGCAGCCCGTTGCAGCGCATGCCTCATCAAGCACGCGGTGCACGCCCTCGCGTGCACGGTCGAACATGTCGTCTGTAAACACACGCAGGCTGCCGGCCACATGGGCCTCCCCCGCCACCGCATTGCAAACGGTACCGGCCTGCAGCAGACCAAACTTGCCGATACAGGGCTCGTCGGTGCCCAGCTCGTCCATCAATTCGCGCTCGGCGACCAAGAACTTGGCAGCCGCCAGCGCCGCATCGTGTGATTCGTTTACGGGAACGCCGTAAGTCTTGGCGATATGGATACTTGTCCCGTGAATGCGTACGTGCGTCTCACTCGAGCGCGCCAGCAATGGACCGGAGCAGCTCGCCAACGTGTTTGCAGGCAGGTCGGGCCATACGTGGAACCCGAAGATGCGATCTGCCCCATAGCGCTCGAATACGCCGCTCTCACACACCGTCTTGGCGCCACCGGTCGTTTCCTCGGCCGGCTGAAACACAAAGAGCACGTTGCGCTTGATGGCACCCGGCTGCTCACGAACCGCTCGGTCGACAAAAGTCGCCGCCGCGAGCGCCATGGCCATGTGACCGTCGTGACCGCACGCATGCATCTTGCCGGGATGCGTCGAGGCAAAGGCCGCGCCCGTTGCCTCCGCGATGGGCAGGGCATCCATGTCGGCGCGAATCGCCGTAGCATGCGCGGCGTCCGTACCGGCATCGAAGAAAGCGCAGACACAGCTGGGACACGGATGGGTCACCTCGCAGGCGAGCGGCCTCAACACGCCCTCAATATAAGCGATAGTCTGTGGAAGATCGAAGTCGAGCTCCGGGATCCTGTGCAAGTCGCGCCGATAGCGACGGAGTTCTTGGAGCTCGGTCATAAAGGTTCCTTTCATAGGTGCGCGCCAGTTGCCATCTTATTGTGCCGCAAGATTGCCGCACCCTTATTTCCAGCATATCCCTGCATTTTTTAAACGTTATATACGAATACTCTTGTTTGGTAAAGTGCAACGTGGTAGGGTCGTTACCACTTGATAGAGGCGCGGGCACGAAGAACCGCGGGCGAGCCGGCAGGCTTTGACCCCGTGGGGAGGCGAAACCCGCCGAACTGGGCTTTTCGGGCACGAACAACCTGGTGGGCCTGCGGGAAACACCCGCAGGACTGTCTGCAGCAATGCAGGAGCGCTATCCGGACATTGGGTCCACGCTATGCGGATTCGATGCGCAGATGGCGCCGTCTGGATAGCGAGGTTTACGGGACATGGCATTGACCCCCAACGAGGCATATGCGGCCAAGCAGCCGTTTGTGGACAAGGAGAC
>DBFOPE010000103.1:0-12540 GCA_048429085.1 Collinsella sp. | reverse complement strand
TGACGTTCAACTTCACGGGCGCGACCAAAAGGTCAGCGCCCGCTTGTTTCACGTCACCTTACCGCACCCGGAGCCCGCTCGCTCGCATATGCTCAACCTGCACTGCGTTAACTGACCTGCCAATAAGGGACAGGTTTATTTGGCAGGTTTTATCTGGGGAAACGCCAGACAGCCCCATATACACAACCGCCGCAGCTCCATATGAGGCAAATGAATCAACAGCGTCTATTCCAAATCTTGAGTATTTGTTCGGCGGGACGGCCTCTGCCGGCTCCTGCTAGACTGGTAGACTCCCAACCGTCCATCCAGGAGCCTCAATGTCGCGCAAGTCCACCTACAAGCAAGTACTTTCCATCGGCACCGCCGTGGTGCTGGGGTTTGCGCTGTTCACAGGGTCGCTCGACGGAGCGCCCAAGCTGCTGTCGCCGCAAAGCGATGAGCAGGCGGTAGCTCTGGCCGAGAAACAAAACGAGAGTCCCAGCCGCACCGACGACGAGGCAGACCTGGTTGCCCGACTCGAATCGGGAACAGAGAGCTCCTCGGACTCTCAAAATAGCCAAGCCTCTGGCGATGGCTCCGATTCCGCCGCAACCGACACCGGTGACGACGGCTCCGCCGACAGTACCGCTACCCCCATCGACGAGGTCGAAAACCCCGATCTCGACCGCGCCCGCGGCGTATATCTCAGCAGCATTCCCGACTACGCCGGCAATCCCTACGTTGCCCTTCGCGCCGACAGCACGCACCCGCTCGGCACGCCGTCATTCACACTCGATGAATACGAACGCGCTGCAGAAGAGGGCTGCTTTAAAAAGTTCTCCAAGCTCGACAGCTTGGGCCGCACTCGTAAGGCGCTCGCCTGCGTGGGCCCCGAATCGCTCGGTCAGGGTAAGCGCGGCGATATCTCGCGTATCCACCCCGCCGGATGGCACCAGCAACGCTATGACTTTGTTCCGGGCCAGAGCCTCTACAACCGCTGCCACCTTATCGCCCGGTCGCTCTGCGGCGAAAACGCCAACCGCAAGAATCTCCTCACCGGCACGCGTTATCTCAACGAGACGGGCATGCTACCGTTTGAGGAGCAGATTCTCAACTACATCCGCGAAACGGGCAACCACGTGCTCTACCGCGTCACGCCCATGTACAACGAAGAGGAACTTGTCTGCCGCGGCGTGCGCCTTGAGGCGCAATCGATCGAGGACCATGGCAAGACCCTATGCTTCCACGTATATTGCTACAACCTGCAGCCGCATGTGCAGATCGACTACGCCACCGGCCGCAACCAGGCATCCGGAGACTAGTGCCGACCGCGCCGCCCGTAACCCAAAAAATGATCCGTTTTCCTCCGTCCCCAAGGGATCAAATAAGGCCGCCTCGGTTACCCAGGGCGGCCTTTTCGTCAGCACCTACATTGCAGGCAACGCCACACGCTACTTGGCGCGGCCCTCCTCATAGCGCTCGACCAGCTTGGCCTGAACGTCATAAGGCACCTGCTCATAGCCTGCGGGCTTCATGGTAAAGTCGCCCGTGCCGCGCGTGATGGAGCGCAGACGCGTCGAATAATCCGTCAGCTCTGCCAGCGGCGCCTGGGCAATGACCACGGTGTCTCCGCGCTCATCGGTCTCCATACCCGTCACGCGACCGCGCGAGGCCGAGATGTCGCCCATCACGGCGCCGGCGTAGCTCTCGGGGATAGTCACCGTGATTTCCTCGATGGGCTCCAGCACCACCGGGTCGGCATCGGCACACGCCTTGCGCAGGCCGATGCGAGCCGCCGCGCGGAACGCCATCTCGTTGGAGTCGACGCTGTGATACGAGCCGTCGTACACAGCCACGCGAATGCCCGTGAGCGGGTAGCCGGCAATGATGCCGTCCTTCATGGTCTCCTGGACACCCTTGTCCACGGCGGGGATCAGCGAGCGCGGAATGCGACCGCCCACGACCTCGTCTACAAACTCATAGCCATCGCTCGTGCCGTCGGGCCCAATGAGCGGCTCAACGCGCAGCCAGCAGTCACCATACTGGCCGGCGCCGCCGGTCTGCTTCTTGTGGCGGCCCTGGGCACTTGCCGCGCGGCGAATGGTCTCACGATACGGAATGCGGATCGGCACACTCTTGGCCACGACCTTGGTACGGTCCTCAAGGCGATTGAGCAGGACCGAAACCTGTGCCTCGCCCACCGCCGAAATGATGGTCTGGCCGGTCTCCTCGTCGCGGTCGATGCTCATGGTCGGATCGGCCTTGCAGGCCTTCTCGATAAACGTGTAGAGCTTCTCTTCGTCGCCGCGATTCTCGGCCTCAATGGCGATGCGGTACTGCGAGTTGGGGAACTTAAACGCCGCAGCCTCGACCTTGCCGGTAATCGAGAGCGTATCGCCCGTCTCGGCCGCCAGCTTGGGCGCCACGATGATATCGCCGGCATAAGCGTGGCCGACCTCAGTCATGTCGCGGCCGCACATCACATACAGGTGAGCCAGACGATCGCTCTTGCGGGTACGCGCGTTGATCAGCTCAAGGCCCGGCTCAAGCGTGCCCGTCAGCACCTTGATAAAGCTGATGCGGCCCTGCTGCGGGTCGGCCAGCGTCTTAAACACAAATGCCACCGGACGGTCATCGTCACTCGAGATCTTGAGCGAATCGCCGTCGATGAGCGGCATCTCACCGTAGTCTGTCGGCGCCGGGAAGTACGTGGCGATGTCATCCATCAGCGAGTTGACGCCCTGCTCCTTAATGCAATCGCCCGCAAAGACCGGCACAAAGATGCGCTCGGCGATCGCCTTCGACAGCAGGCCCTCAAGCTCCTCCTGCGTCAGCGTCTCCTCGCCCTCCAGGTACTTCATCATCAGCTCATCGTCGGCCTCGGCCACCAGCTCGCACAGATGGTCATGGGCCTCCTCGGCCTGGGCACGATACTCCTCGGGGATCTCCGACTCAACGGCTTCGGTGCCGTTGCAATGGCGCGCCTTCATGCGCACCAGGTCGATGATGCCGTCAAAGTCCTCGCCCTCGCCCCAGGGAAGGGTCACGGCGCCCAGGCGCGTACCAAAGCGCTCCTGCAGCAGGTTCATCGTGGTCGCAAAGCTGGCCTCGGAGCGCGACAGGCGGTTTACGAACACCGCACGCGCCAGGCGCAGGTCCTCGGCGGCATACCAGAGCTTAACCGTCGTAGGCTGCGGGCCGGCCTCGGCATCGACCACAAACAGAGCCGTCTCGCAGACGCTCATCGCGGCAAAGGCGTCGCCGATAAAATCGGGGTAGCACGGGGCATCGAGCACATTGATGCGCGCGCCCTTCCAGTCGATCGGTGCAATGGTCGTCGAGATGGAAAATGCACGCTTGACCTCTTCGGGGTCATAGTCGAGCGTGGGCTTGGTGCCGTCGTGGCCGCCCAGGCGGGCGGTCTTGCCAGAAAGGTGGAGCATGGCCTCGGCGAGTGAGGTCTTGCCCACCCCGCCTTGGCCTACGAGCACCACGTTCCTTACGTTACCGGTCTTGGGAGCACCCATGATGACCTCCTTGCAGGGCCGCGCGCAATGCGCGACGCCAACGGGGAGAGTTCGCGGTCGGTGCCGTCCCGGGAGCAGCATGGTCGGCAGCCGAGCCGACTCACCCTCCAAATGTCCTATGCCACCACCCTACCCTCACGGGCGACCGTCCATGCACACCTTTCGGCACACGTATGAATACAGGCGGCGAGAGGAAGGAGAACGTATACGAGGCAATTATTGGACCCCGCCGATGCAAATTAAAGTGCCGCCGCAGGCCGTAAAACCTGCAGCGGCTTCGCCTCAATCAATAGTTGAGTAAAAAGCTGAGCCTACCCCTCGATACGACTCAAGAACTCACGGGTACGTTGCTCACGAGGGTGATCGATAACCTGCTCGGCAGGGCCCTCCTCGACAATGCGACCTCCGTCCATAAAGACAACGCGGTCGGCAACATCGCGCGCAAACTGCATCGCGTGGGTCACGATCACCATCGTCATATTCTGCGCGGCAAGGTCTTTAATGACACGCAGCACCTCGGCCGTTAGCTCGGGATCGAGCGCCGAGGTCGGCTCGTCAAAGAACAAGATTTCCGGATCGAGCGCCAAGGCGCGGGCGATACTCACACGCTGTTGCTGACCGCCCGAAAGCTCGCATGGCACCTTGTTCTCGTTGCCCGTAAGCCCCATCTGCGCGATCAGCTCACGCGCACGTGCTTCGGCCTGCTCGCGCGGGCGCTTGAGCACGCGAATCGGAGCATCGGTGATGTTTTTCATCACCGTATAGTGCGGAAACAGATTGTAGTTCTGAAACACCAGACCAAAACGCGAACGTGCTCGCTTGGGAACATCGCCTTTCGCATATATCGCACCCGATCCCGCATCCGTCGCAACCGCAAGGTCACCAAACGAAAGCGAGCCGCCGTCGAGCGTCTCGAGCAGCGTGGCGCAACGCAACAGCGTGGACTTACCGCCACCCGAAGGCCCGATAATCGCCACGACCTCGCCGCGCTTTACCTCGAGCGAGATATCCTTGAGCACCTCATTGCCGCCAAACGCCTTGCGCGCGTTCGATATATTCATTACCGAATTAATCATGGTAGTAATCCAATTTTTTCTCGGCGGCGCCCAGCAGCATCTCGACCACAAAGTTAAAGACCCAGTAGATCAGCGCCGCAATTGCAAACGGCACCATGCTCACCTGCGAGGCAACCAGCGCCTTGGCGGTCGAGAACATCTCGCCCACGCCGATGGCAAACGCCAGCGACGTGTCTTTGACCAGTGTGATGATCTCGTTGCCCATCGCCGGCAAAATGCGCTTGGCGACCTGCGGCATCACGATATACAGAAACGTCTGCATACGCGAGTAGCCCAGCACCTCGGCAGCCTCGTATTGACCGCGCGGAATGGACTGCAGGCCCGAGCGATAGATCTCGGCAAAGTAACCGGCGTAGTTGATAATGAACGCCACAACGCACGCCGTCCACTTGGAATCGGGCGTGAGCGAGATGCCGAACACGTAGTACGGGGCAAAGTAGATGGCAAACATCTGCAGCATGAGCGGCGTACCGCGCATGACCGAAATGTAGATGCGCGCAATCCAGCGCAGCGGCGCGACCTTGCTCATGCGCATAAACGCCACGGGGATCCCCAGCGGAATCGACCCGAGCAGCGTCAGCACAAACAGCTGCAAACTGACCAAGAATCCCTGGCCAAGCATCTGCATCATGACTTGAATAGACATTACTTGAGCACCCAATTATCGAAAGATAGACCATAGCTTGAATACTTGTCGCAGAGGTCCTTGACCGTACCATCCTCATAGAGCGCCTTGAGCGACTCGGTCACGGCATCGGCCGACTTGGTGTCGCCCTTCTTAAAGCCGACGGCGTAGTGCTCGCTGGACAGCGGCTCATCAAGCTGTGTATAGGCATCGGGCTTGGCGGCAAGCTGATACTGGGCAATCGAGAGGTCACAGGCGACGGCATCGACTGCACCACTCTCGAGCTGCATAAACGCCGTGTTGTACTCACCGATGGTATCGAGCGTGGCAAACGTCGCGGCCAAATCCTTCTGGTCGCCCTCGAGCACATCCTGTGCAGCGGAATCAGTCTGGGTAATCACGGTCTTGCCGGCAAGATCGTCCCAGCTCTTGATGCCCGCATCCTTCTTGACCACCAGCACCTGCTCGTTGAGCATGTACGGCTCGGAGAACGTGTAGTCGTCCTCGCGGCCCTCCATGGTAAAGCCGTTCCAGATGCAGTTGATGGCGCCCGAGTTGAGCAGCGTATCCTTGGCGTCCCAGTCGATGGCCTCGTATTTGACCTCCCAGCCCTGCTTATCGGCAACAGCCTTGGCCAAATCGAGATCAAAGCCGGTGTACTCGCCATCGTCGCCCACAAAACCATACGGAGGATAGGACTTATCAAAGCCCACCACAAGCTTCTTGGACTCTGCAGCGCCCTTCACATCCTTGGCCGCGGCAGAGCCAGCAGCGGAGCCCTTGCCGGCACCACCGCCGCAGCCGACAAGACCAAGGCCAAGCACCGTGGCAAACGAGCCGGCTAGACCAACAAACTGACGACGAGACATATCGGTATTCATGGTATTCCCCCTTGGTGGCACTTTAGTTAAGTAAAGTGAGTCATGTAACGTTCAGAATCATACACTCTACCTTGATAAAGTACAAGGGAGGGTTTGCCCGGCGTGGGCGGGGAGCGGCGCGTAATTAAGTTTCCTGCTCTACAGTCCTGCGCAAGACGGGAAGCACATTAAATGCTTTCCTTTGCGTGCGGAACTCGCGATAAACTTAATTACGCGCCGCTCCCCGCCCACGCCGGGCAAACATCGTTGGACTTATCACTGGCATGAAATGGGCGCTTGCATATCGTCTGCTGGCTTGGCACGGTACAATATTTGCGGCTTTAATTCATGAATTAGTGGAGTTATTGATGGCAGAATCTCGTGCGGAGCGTAGGGCTCGTCGTGCTTTGATCGAGGCGGCTGAGGGGTCGGAGGAGAAAAAATCTTCTAAGAAATCCAAGTCGTCTCAGGATGCGAAGGGCAAGTCAGCCAAAGGCAAGGCTAAGGCCAAGCGTCCCGGCTCTCGTCGGAGCGAGGACAAGGCATCTCAGACTCGCTCCAAGCGCTCGCATAAAGATCCGGTTTCGCCTGCGCGTAAGGCTGTGGACCCCAAGTCTCCTTGTTCCATCATGAAAGCTTGCGGTGGGTGCACGGCGCTCAATCGTCCTTATAAAAAGCAGTTGGCAGCTAAGCAGGCTGTTATGGAGGAGCTTTTTGCTGCCCTTTGCGAGCGCGAGGGTATTAGCGTCGACCCCATTCGCGGTATGGGAGTCACCCTGGGTGACCCAGGCACATATCCTGCGCCGCGCGGTTTTCGCCATAAGGCCGCCACTCCCTTTGCCCCCGGCAAAGGGGGCGCTGTCCGCTGCGGCTTTTTTGAACGTGGCACGCACAGAATCGTTGCTGTTCCCGAATGTCCCGTCGAGGCGCCGGGTGCCCGTCAGATTCTCAACGGCATCGCGCGTGAGGCTGAGCGCCTGCGCATTCCAGCCTTTAACGAGGACAAGCATCTCGGACTGCTTCGCTATGCCGTCGTTCGCTGCGGCTGGCGCACCGACCAGATCATGGTCACCCTCGTGACCGCCCAGCGCGACCTACCGCATGCACAGGAATTCTTTGAGGCCGTCGCTGCACTCGATCCGCGCATCGTCACCGTCGCCCAAAACATCAACGGGCGCCCTGGCAACGCCATCCTCGGTGAGGAAACCCGTATCGTTTATGGCACCGAATGCATGCGCGACCAGCTACTCGGCTGCGAGTTCGACATCTCCCCTACCGCGTTCTACCAGACCAACCCGCAGCAGACCGAATTGCTCTATCAGCTCGCTATCGACGGCATGGACCTGCGCCAGGGCGATGTGCTTATGGATGCCTACTGCGGCAGCGGCACCATCGGTCTTTGCGCAGCTAAAGATGCCCAGAGCAAGGGCATCGGCATCATGCTGCTCGGCGTGGAGCGCAACCCGGCGGGCATTGCCGACGCACGCCGCAATGCCGAGCTCAACGGCCTCACCCGCAGCGCCTGGTTTATGGCCGACGATGCCACCGATTACATCCTGGATGCCGCCGACAACAACGAGAGGGTCGATGTCCTTTCCATCGACCCACCGCGCGCCGGCTCCACCCCCGAGTTCCTCGAAGCTGCCTGCGCACTTAAGCCGCGCCGCATCACCTATATCAGCTGCAACCCCGTGACCCAAGAGCGCGACCTGCACCAGCTCCTCGACGGAGGCTATCGCCTGCTCAAGATCACGCCCGTCGACATGTTCCCCCACACCGACCATACCGAAACCGTAGCGGTCCTCGAACGCCGCTAATTCTCCGGCACAAGAAAGGGGGCGGCCCGCTTGGACCGCCCCCTTCGCTTGATTTATAAACTCCGCTACATCCCCTTGCGCAGGTCGCACACGCCGGCTGCAGCCATCTCGCGCAGCAGCGTCTCGCGGTCGCGCGTCACGATCAAATCCAGCGGGAAGTGAATCTCGTCGAGCAACTTGCGGGCGTGATCGAGCTTGCCAATGGCCATACCAATGTGGGCATCGGTCGACACACCAATACCTACGCCCAGCTCGGCGCAACGCTCGGCAATCTTGCGGCATGCGCCCCAATGCTCGGCATCGACACCGTGTTCAAGACTATGGTTGTTGATCTCGATAATCTTGTGCTTGGCCTTAGCAGCCAACAGCACCTCGTCGATATCGAACGGCACGCCCGAGCGCCCCGTGTGACCCAGCATGAACACCTTGGGGTGCTCCAGGGCGTTGATATACATCTCGGTCGTCTGGGCCATCGTCGCGCCCTCAGCAATCTGCGGATTATGCACGCTTGCAACCAAATAATCCAAATTACGCGTAACCAAATCGAACAGCGAATGCTGACGGCTATACGAATCGCCGGCAATATCGAGCGTGACAGGAGTGTCCTCGCCAAACAGACTTCCGTCCAGCGAAACGATATCGGCCTCGGCGCCACGCAGCACCAGCACGCCGCTCCAAATGCGCGGCCAGATATCCTGGTTGATAAAGAACTGGTAACTGCGCAGGTCATTAGGGCAAGCCGTAACCATAGAGCTCAGATGGTCGGCAGATCCAAGCACCTGCAGGCCACGCTCTGCCGCCCAGTACACATTCTCCTCAATGGTCGAATATGCATGCGCAGAGAACATCGTATGGGTATGAATGTCACAAGAAAGCAGGTAGGGCATCGGGTCTCCTTATCTGGCATGGCCGTCGCTTATATTCATTGTACGCATAGCCTTCAATAGTCGTAAAACCACTCCATCCCAAAGACACAACGTCCATGACAACGGGGTCCGGCTTAACACCAAACCCCGTTTCACGTAAAACATTGTAGGCAGAGCGCTTTACTTCTAACGATACTCGTCCGCCAACTGTTTCCAAGCGGGTAGCGAATTGATGATCGTTTCGTAACTCACGCAATAGCCCAGGCGGAACCAACCCGGCATGCCAAAGCTGTCCGAGGGAACCGCAAGCAACTCATGCTTCTTTGCGCGCTCGCAAAACGCATTCGCATCGGGCTCGAGTGCCTTCACCCACAGGTAGAAAGCACCGTCCGGCTCAACATAGGTATAGCCGTAGTCCGCCAAGGCGTCGGTAAGCGCCGTGCGGTTGCGAGCATAGGCCTCGATATCGCTCGGCTCATCGATGCAATCGATAATCACGCGCTGGAAGAGCGCCGGTGCACATACAAAACCCAGCGTACGGGCAGCACCCGCAACGGCCGGCATCAGACGCGCAGCCTGCGGATTGGTGTTGGGAACCAAGATCCAGCCAACGCGCTCACCCGGCAACGACAGCGACTTAGAATACGAGTAGCACACAACGGTGTTCTCGTAGATCGAGGGCACCCAAGGCACCTCGGCACCGTACACGATCTCGCGGTACGGCTCATCCGAGATGAGCATAATCGGATTCTCGGGATCACGCCGAGCGTTGGCCTCGCGCAGAACATTGGCCAGTCGCGTCAGCGTGTCGCGCGTATATACGGCACCGGTCGGGTTGTTGGGCGAGTCGATGATGACGGCCGCCGTCTTTTCGCTGATCGCCCTGAGCACGTTATCCACGCTCAGCTGGAACGTGTCTTCATCGGCGAGCGCCTCGACACACGTGCAGCCGGCCTTCTCAATCCACACGCGATACTCCGGGAAGTACGGGGCGATAACAATAACCTCATCGCCCGGGTTCGTAACGGCGTTGAGCGTGCAGGTAAGCGAAGCCGCGGCACCCACCGTCATAAAGACGTCCTTGCCCTCATAGCTCGTGCCAAAGCGACGGTTGAGCGATTCGGCGACGGTCGCTCGACATTGCGGCAGGCCCGGTGCGGGCGTGTAGCCGTGCAGCTGGTCGCTCGGCAGCTCCAAGGCCTTCTTAATGGACTCCGCCACGGCAGCGGGCGCCGGAACACTCGGGTTGCCCAGCGAAAAATCGAATACGTTTTCCGCGCCGATCTGTGCCTTGCGCTCAAGACCATAGCTAAAGATCTCGCGGATGATGGAGCTTTCCGCACCGCGAGCATACATAGTTTCGTTGATCATCTGTTCCCCTTTCGCATAGGCGCTATTGTACGCTTTAGTCGAGCAAAGTGCCGCAGCAATGTTAATTGGGGACAGACTTAAATGCGCGAAAACGCACATTTAAGTCTGTCCCCAATCAACAGATGGCCCCATATCGCTCAAAAGAAAAAGCCTCCGCAGGTTTCCCCGCGGAGGCTTTCACCACAAAGACTATTTGTCGTCGTCGGCGTCGGCATCGACGGCACGGTCATCGCCGGCATCATCAGATGCGACTTCGGCATCCTCCTGCATGGCCGCCTGCGCAAAAGCCGCGGCATCAGCCGCCAGCTCCTCCTCGCTCATACGAGGCGCGCGCTTCTTGGTCGGTATGCCGGCCGCCTTGGCATTGCGCTCCTCCTTGGCCGCCAGGATATCGCCCTCGCGCTCAAGGTAGGCATCCCACTCATTGTCGAGCAGGGCGTTCACGGCGTCGCCCTCGACGGTCTCGCGCTCAAGCAGCACCTTCGCCATCAGATCAAGCTGATCGCGACGGGCATCCAAAATCTCGACCGCGCGGCGATGGGCCTCGCGCATGATGCGCTGAACCTCGATATCGATGCGGCGCGCCGTCTCCTCGGAGTAATCCTGGTGATCGGCATAGTCGCGACCAAGGAACACCTGATGCTGCGCCTCGCCAAACACTTGCGTGCCCAGCTCCTCGCTCATGCCCAGGCGCGTAACCATCTCGCGTGCCATCTTGGTCGCGCGCTCCAGGTCGTTGCTCGCGCCCGACGTGATGTCATCGCACATGAGCTCCTCGGCAACGCGGCCGCCCAAGAACACGGCAAGCTCGTCGAGCATCTCGTTCTTGGTCTTGAGGAAGTGATCCTCCTGCGGAAGCTGCAACGTGTAGCCCAGAGCCTGGCCGCGGCTGACGATCGAAATCTTATGAACCGGATCGGAGTGCTCCAAGATGTGACCCACCAAAGCGTGACCGCTCTCATGATAGGCAATCGTGGTGCGCTCGGCCTCGGTCATCACGCGACCCTTGCGTTGCGGTCCGGCAATCACGCGCTCCATCGACTCCTCGACCTCGTCCATCGAGATCACGGAACGATGGCGGCGAGCGGCCAGCAGCGCAGATTCGTTGAGCAGGTTTGCCAGATCGGCACCGGTAAAGCCAACGGTCATCTGGGCGAGCTTCTCAAACTTAACGTCCTCGTCCATCGGCTTATTCTCGGCATGTACGCGCAAGATCTGCTCGCGACCCTTTACGTCCGGACGGTCGACCGTGACCTGACGATCAAAACGACCGGGGCGCAGCAATGCCGGATCCAGAATATCGGGGCGATTGGTTGCGGCGATCAGGATGACCGACTCGCTTTCCTCAAAACCGTCCATCTCGACCAGCAGCTGGTTGAGCGTCTGCTCGCGCTCGTCGTGACCGCCGCCTAGGCCGGCTCCGCGCTGACGTCCCACGGCATCGATCTCGTCAATAAAGATGATCGACGGAGCCTGAGACTTGGCCTCCTTAAAGAGGTCGCGCACGCGGCTGGCGCCGACGCCCACGAACATCTCGACAAAGTCAGAGCCCGAGATGCTAAAGAACGGCACGCCTGCCTCGCCGGCAACGGCCTTAGCCAGCAGCGTCTTACCGGTACCCGGAGGACCAACCAGCAAAACGCCGCGCGGAATCTTGGCACCCAGCTTGCGATAGCGGTCCGGATCGCTCAGGAAGTCGCGGATCTCCTCGAGCTCCTCGACGGCCTCGTCCACGCCGGCAACGTCCTCGAACTTTACCTTGGGACGCGTAGCCTCGTTAGTCTTGGCGTTGGTCTTGCCAAACTGCATGTTCCTGTTATTGGCGCCCATCATCTGGCGCATAAAGTAGAACATGATGGCGATCAGGGCGATCGTCGGCAGCACGCTCATCGCCAAGTCGCCCCAAAAATCGGGGTCGTTGGTGTTGACGATATACTTGGTGTCGGGGTGCTCCGCCATAAGCTCGGCAAGCGAATCGGAGCCGACATAGGTCGAGGAAAAGCTCTTGAGCTCGCTCGTATCGCCCTTGTCCTTTTTTGTCTTCCAGTAATGACCCGCCACGCTTCCGTCTTGAACCGTATAGGTCAAATCTTCGACGCGATCCTGCTTAATGGCGCTGACCATCTCGCTCGTCGCGAGCTTAACGGTATTGCTGGAGCTGGCAAAACCGGAGCCCATATTAAAGAAGGCATAGCCCAGAAGCGCGCAAGCCAAAAGAAAATACAGCCAGCCCGTACGCGTGGGCTTCTTGCCTCCGGGCATCCCCGGGATCTTAGGCTCCCGGGGAGTCTGGGAATTGTTGTCGTTACGGTCGTCGGGCATCTTACGAATAAACCTCCGGTTTCAAAATGCCCAGATACGGAAGGTTGCGATAGCGCTCGGCATAGTCGAGGCCGTAGCCCACCACAAAGGCATCGGG
>DBFOPE010000102.1:0-40940 GCA_048429085.1 Collinsella sp. | reverse complement strand
GTACGGCAACCAGATCGCCGAGGCCCGTCAGCACCCGCTGACCATGCGTCGCTACATGTGGAAGCTTTCCTACTAATCACAAGTAAGTAGACCTTACGGGTTGATTGAGAGGGGATGGGGTTTGCGCCCCGTCCCCTTTTTTGCTCTGGGGAGGGCGTGTTCGTCGCCCCATAAAACCCCAGATAAAACCTACCAAAATAAACCTGTCCCTTTTTGGCAGGTGGGGAGGAGATGCGTATGATCAAGGCAGTGCTGTTTGACATGGACGGCGTGCTGGTCGATACCGAGTGGTTCTACAACCGTCGTCGCGTGGCGTTTATGGAGGAGAAGGGGTTCCACTTTGACGAGATTCCCGATCTTTCGGGGTCTAACGAGCCTGCCATTTGGGAGGCGCTGGTGCCCGACGATATTGAGCTGCGTGAGCGTCTGCGCGTGGAGTACAAGCAGGTCTACGGCCCGGACCATCCCGTTCCGTATGCCGAGCTGCTCAACGAGCAGGCGGAGCCGGTGATGCGTGAGCTGCACGAGCGCGGCGTGAAGTGCGCCATCGCGAGCTCGTCCTATCGCGAGCTCATTGACGAGCTAGTGGAGATTGCCGGCATCGCCGACGTGCTGGACTACACCATCAGCGGCCACGAGTGCAGTGCGTTTAAGCCCGACCCCGAGATCTACCTGCGTGCTATGGAGGCGCTGGGGGTGGAGCCTACCGAGTGCCTGGTTATCGAGGACTCGCCTTTGGGCATCGAGGCCGGCAAACGCTCCGGCGCCCGCGTCCTGGCGTTGCGTCCGCACGAAGGCGTCAACCTGGACCAGTCCGCCGCCGACGTCGTCATCGACAACCTGACCGACATCCTACCTGCCATTTAGGGATAGGTTTATTTTGGCAGGTTTTATCTGGGCAAATGCCGAATTCGCCGTGAAGGGACCGCTCTCTTCACGGCGTTTTTCTTTTGGGCGGCCTCACGGTCCTTCTGATGGTTGTCGAGGGAGGGTGAATTGAAGCGCTCCCGCACGCTCCATGCTACAATCGCGGGCATGCCTCACAACTAGATCTGCCTTCGAAAGGAGCCTCCGTGGCGAACGCCATCGATCAGCTCACGGACCGCGTGCTCGTGCTCGGCCGCCTCACCATCGTCCGCCGCGCCATCACCGCCGTGGCGGTCACCATTTCCGCCGTTCTCCAGACATTTCTGATCCAGGCGTTCATTCGGCCCGCCGACCTGCTTCCGAGTGGTCTCACCGGCGTCGCGGTCCTGCTCGATCGCGTTACCTCGCTTGGCGGCGTTCACATCGACATCTCGCTCGGTATGCTTGCGCTCAACATCCCCGTGGCGCTCCTATGCTGGAGCGGCATTAGCAAGCGCTTCGTCATCTTCTCGATGATGCAGGTCGTGCTCTCGTCGCTGTTCCTCAACATCTTTCACTTTTCCCCGTTTTTGGGCGACAAGATCATGCTCATCATTTTTGGCGGCGTGGTCTCGGGTCTGGGCGCTGCCATCGCGCTCAAGTCCGGCGCATCCACCGGCGGCACCGACTTTATCGCGCTGTGGGTCTCCAACCACACGGGCAAGACCATCTGGAGCGTCATCTTTGGTTTCAACTGCTTTATCCTGGCGATCTTTGGCTTTATGTTTGGCTGGGACAAGGCGGCGTACTCCATCGTGTTCCAGTTTATTTCGACCAAGACCATTGACAGCTTCTATCGTCGCTACGATCGCGTGACGCTGCAGATCACGACGCGCAAGGCGGACGAGGTCATGACCGCCTATGTTGACCATTTTCAGCACGGCATTAGCTGCGCCGAGGTCATCGGCGGATACAGCCGCGAAAAGATGTACCTGCTGCACGCCGTTGTCTCGACCTACGAGAGTCAGGACATTATCAAGCTGGTGTGCGACATTGATCCCGGCGCCGTGATCAACGTGTTCCACACGCTCAACTTTGTGGGCGGCTGGTGGGGCGGTCATGTCGACGAGCCCATGCCCACGGCCGTTCCCGATCCCGACAAGCCCGCACGCATGGCCAGCAGGCAGGCGCGCCTCAGCGAGCAGGACAGCCTGCAGCAGGACGACGGCAGGTAGGGTATTGGCATTTTGCCGGCCTGGCGCAACCCTTCCGAACGAGCCCCTCGAAAGCCTCGCTGCTTTCGAGGGGCTTTCGTTTTCCCAGATAAAACCTACCAAAATGAAGCTGTCGCTTTTTGGTAGGGAGGGTGTATCGTTTTATCATTATGAGGTAACATGAAACTAGACGTTATATACGTATTAGTTATTTCGATATTTCGATAAGAGTGATTAGATATGCCTGCGCCTAAAAATGCACCGCTTTACCAGCAGATTTACGACGAAATCAAGGATGCGATCGAGAAAGGTGTTTATGCGCCCAAGGAGCGTATTCCGTCCGAGCTTGAGCTGGCCGAGCAGTACGAGGTGAGCCGAATTACGGTGCGCCGCGCCGTCGAGGAGCTGTGCTCTGATGGCTACCTGGTTAAGCAGCAGGGCCGTGGCACCTTTGTTTCCACGCCGCACATCAATCGCCAGTTTCACGCCTCGACGCTGCAGACGTTTACCGCGCTGTGTGCCGATAATGGCATGAAGGCGGGCGCGCATGTGGTCGATCGCCAGATTGTGCCGGCACGTCAAAACGAGATGGAGTTCTTTGGCCTGCAAAAGGACGCGCTGCTGCTGCATATTAAGCGCGTGCGTACAGCCGACGGCGAGCCCATCTTTGAGGAGAACATCTTTGTGCCGTTTGATGCCTACCGTGAGCTGTTGACGGCCGATCTTGAGGACAAGTCGATTTTTGCCGAGGTCGAGCGTGTTGGCGGAACGCCGATTGTCTCGGTTGGCTACCGCACGGTCGAGGCCGTTCGTGCCAATACCGAGCAGGCGGCCGAGTTGGGCGTTGCTCCGCACGATCCGCTGCTCAACCTGCGTGCCAGCTTTACCGGTCCCAATGGCGAGCCGGTCCTGATGGGTAAGCAGTACTACGTGGGATCGCGCTACGTTATGGTCATGTAAGTTACGCGGTTTTACCAAACCGCGTAACGGGCCGACGCTGCAAACGCCCCTAAGCGGCAATCTGACGTTCAATCGCCGGTCGCGTACCGAAGTACGCTTCCCTCCTCTTTCACGTCACCTTGTTCGCTTAGGGGCGTTTTCGCTGACTTATGCTCAACCAGCGACGTTTCCGCGCTTGTCAAGGTAGTCATTGAATGAGCGTGGATAATCTCCCGTTTTTGGCTCAATGGTGGGTCCAAAGTGGGAGATTATCCACGCTCATCAGGAAAGTGTCCAAAAATCCACGCTCGTTCGCCTTGGATTACGTTGCCCGTGGCCGATGGCGGCGCGGCACCGGTCCTCGTGGCGGCGTATAATCGGCGGCAGATGACTTGAACGTTAGGAAACCATGACCGATAGCATGCAGCAGATGGCGCTCGACACGCTCGGCGCCTATTTTGGCTACACCTCGTTTCGCCCGGGACAGGACCGCATGGTCGATGCGATCCTTGCCGGTCGCGATGCGTTGGGTGTTATGCCCACGGGCGCCGGCAAGTCCATTTGCTACCAGGTGCCCGCGCTCATGCTGCCCGGCATCACCTTTGTGGTGAGTCCGCTGCTGTCGCTTATGGAGGACCAGACCCGTGCGTTGCTCGCAGCGGATGCGCGACCCAGCTATCTCAACTCCAGCCTTACTCCGGCCCAGCAAAACACCGTGCTCAAGCGGGCGCGCGAGGGCCGCTACCAGCTTATGTACGTGGCGCCCGAGCGCCTGCTCGAGCCGCGTTTTTTAGCCTTTGCGCAGGAAGCTGCGGCCGAAGGCGGCATCGGCGTGCCGCTCGTGGCCATTGACGAGGCCCACTGCGTGAGCCAATGGGGCCAGGATTTCCGCCCCGCCTACCTGCAGATTCGCGAGTTCATCGATTCCCTGCCGCAGCGCCCTATCGTGGCAGCCTTTACCGCTACGGCGACCGAGCGTGTGCGCGCGGATATCCAGCAGATGCTCGGCCTGCAAAATCCCGCGACGGTGGTGACGGGCTTCGATCGCAAGAACCTTTACTTTGGCTGCGAGGAGATGGGCGACAAGGCCAAGGCCGCGTGGGTGCGCGACTATGTGATCGCGCATTCGGGCGAGAGCGGCATCGTGTATTGCTCGACCCGCAAGACGGTCGATGCGCTGGCAGGCGAGCTTGCCGAGGCGCTGGGCCCCAGCGGCATTCGCGTTGGCCGCTACCATGCCGGCATGGGCAACGAGGCCCGCCGCCAAAGCCAGCGCGCCTTTATCGACGACGATATCCAGGTGATGGTTGCCACCAACGCCTTTGGCATGGGCATCGACAAGCCCAACGTGCGCTACGTGATTCACAACAATGTGCCCGAGAGTATCGAGGCCTACTACCAGGAGGCGGGCCGCGCCGGCCGCGATGGCGACCCGGCCAGCTGCCACCTGCTGTGGAACGGCAACGATTTTCGCATGCGCCGCTTTCTGATCGATCGCGGCGATGCCGTCGACGAGGCGCTCGACGACGAGCAGCGCGCGTGGGCGCTCCAGAATCGATATCGTCTGCTCAGCCAGATGGAGGGCTATTGCAATACCACCGGCTGTCTGCGCGAATATATGTTGCGCTACTTTGGCGACGAGGCCGCGGCCGAGCATGCTGCCGCGGCTGGTGTGGGCGCCACCGCCACGGACGAGGCCGAGGGCTGCGGCAACTGCAGCAACTGCCTTACGCAGTTCGAGGTCGAGGACGTCACCGATATGGCCCGCGCCGCTGTGCGCTATGTGGCCACGCGACCCATGCGCTTTGGCAAGTCGCTCATCGCCGACGTGCTCCACGGCGGCAACACCGAGCGCATTCGCCAGATGCATCTGGACGAGGACCGCGGCTATGGTGAGCTGTCGAGCGAATCGGTCGGGCGTATCAAGGACATCATCGGCCAGCTGTGCGGCCGCGGTTATCTGGCTACCTCGCAGGGGCAGTACCCGGTCGTGGGGCTGGGCCCGCGTGCCGCCGAGGTCGAGGATGAGGCGTTTGCCTTTACCGTTAAGCGTCGTGCGTCCAAGCACAAGGCCTCGGCCCGTGCCCGCCGCGCGGTGGATCTGCTGCGTGAGGAGGCCGAGCTAGATCAGCGCTCGCGCGTGGGTGACGATGCCGAGCTGTTCGAGCGCCTGCGTGCCCTGCGCAAGGAGATTTCGACCGAGCTGGAGATGGCGCCGTACATGGTCTTCTCTGACAAGGCCCTGCGCGGCCTGTGCCGCCTACGACCTCAGACACGCGACGAGCTTATCCAGGTCAACGGTATTGGCGAGAAAAAGGCCGATGCCTTTGGCGAGCAGTTTATGGCGGCGATTGAAGAGTTTGAGTCCGAGCATGCACGGGATGGAGCGTAATGATGGCATCCGACGATAAAACCGAGCGCACTGAGGTGTCCGCCGTGCCGCTGTACCAGCAGGTTATGGACGACCTAAAAGGCGAGATCGCGCGTGGCGTGTACGCATCCGGCTCGCGCATTCCTTCTGAGATGGAGCTCGCGAAGTACTACGGCGTGGGACGCATCACCGTGCGCCGCGCCATCGAGGAGCTGTCGCGCGCGGGGTATCTCAACCGTCAGCAGGGGAGGGGCACGTTTGTGTGCGCGCCCAAGCTCAAGCGCAAGATTGTCCAGAAGGGTGACGTTCAGAGCTTTTCCGAGGGTTGCGCTGCCAACGACATGGTGGCCGGAGCACGCCTGGTGTCGCGCACGGTGGTTGCGGCGACGCGCGAGGACGCGGTGTTTTTTGGGGTGGAACCCGGCTGCGAGCTCATCGTGGTCGAGCGCGTGCGCACGGCAGACGGCGTGCCCGTCATGCTCGAGAACAACGCCTTTGTGCTGGCCGACCATCCCTATCTGCAGACGCTTGCCGACAAGGACCTCAAGGACAATTCCATCTTTGCGCTCGTTGCCGAGCATTCGGGCCGCGCGCCGCTCAAGTCCGACCCCTGTACTGTGGAGATTGCGCTTGCCGATGCTCAGGCGGCCTCGCTGCTGGAGGTGCCGGTCGGCGAGCCGCTCTTCTATATGGAGGCGTACTTTACCGATGAGGACGAGCGGCCCTTGCTGCTCGGACGCCAAAAGATCGTGGGTTCGCGCTACGTGTTCGACATCTAACGTCCACAGATAGAACGATATAGAACAAATTTGGTGAAATGGCTTCACGGGCGTCGTCATGCGTGCTATAAATAGGACAACATAGAACGATCGCAGGTACGAGCTGTCGTCGTTCAAAGCCGCCACACAAGGAGGAACATCACCGTGAACGCACATGATCTGGTTCAGGAAATTATCGAGCGCAAGGGCAAGATTGAGAACGTCTTTTGGATCGCCTGCGGCGGTTCGATGATCGACCTGATGCCGGCCAACGAGCTGCTCAAGCGCGAGGCCATCACGTTTACCTCGACGGTCTACACGGCACGCGAGTTTTGCCTGATGGCTCCCAAGAGCCTAGGGCCGAAGTCGCTCGTCATCGCCTGCAGCCACAGCGGCAATACGCAGGAGGTCGTCGACGGCTGCGAGATGGCGCTGGCCGCCGGCGCCGAGGTTGTCGCCCTCACCGACTGCGAGGGCTCGAAGATCGACAACGGCAAGTGGACCACCTGGGTCTATCCGTGGGGCGAAGGCGTGCCGCAGGCCGAGGTGCCGCAGGGCATCGGCGCCCTGATGGCTGCCGAGCTGCTCGACCAGCAAGAGGGTTACGAGGCGCTTGCCGACATGTACGCCGGCCTTAAGCAGATGGATGCGCTGCTGCCCGCTGCACGCGAGAAGGTCAACGCCGAGCTGGGCGCCCGTTTTGCCGAGCTCTGCCAGCAGCATAAGTTCTTCTATATCCTGGGTTCCGGCCCCAACTTTAGCCAGACCTACGCCATGGCCATCTGCTCGCTCATGGAGATGCAGTGGCAGCACTGCTGCTACATCCACTCCGGCGAGTACTTCCACGGTCCGTTCGAAGCCACCGAGCCCGGCGTGTTCTACTTTGTACAGCTCGGATCGGGCGAGTGCCGCCCCATGGAGGAGCGTGCGCTCGCGTTCCTCAACACGCACACCGATACGGTCATGGTGCTCGATGCGCTCGAGTACGGCGTGGGCGAGGTGCCCGCCAGCGTGCGTTCGTTCCTGGAGCCGATCTTCTTCTACGCGATGAGCTGCGAGCTGCGCGCCGCCCGCGGCAAGGTGTTCGACCACAGCCCCGAGATCCGTCGCTACATGGGCATCGAGCAGTACTAATCGAGCGGTATTAAGTTACCGGGATAACAACTTCTCACGTCGGGGCCTACGCTAAGCGCAGGCCCCGTTTGCGTTGCGATGACCGGTTTTGTTTGTCGAAAAACGAAGTCAAATACTTTTCCCGAGAAGTGAACGACCTATTTTGGACCCTCGAAGCATCGACACTTTTTGGCGCCAAAACCGCGGGAAAATCTCAATGAAACTGCAGGAAATGGCTCCCATAAAGTGTCGATGCTCCGGGGGCTCGATTTTGCTCGTTCACTTCTCGGGAAAAGTATTAGACCTAAATGTGCGAGGGTGTTGCATGAGCAAAAAAAGCGGGCCGCGCCGGGGATTTCCGGCGCGGCCCGCTTAGTATCGCGCTTAGATTCGCGAGATTGCGGCAGCCAGCGGCCTACTTTGCGTCGTAGGCCTCGGCGTCCCACCAGTCGAGCTGGGCGATGTTATCGCGGATGTGCTGACAGCTCTTGTGGAAGCCCTCGAGCTCATACTCGGAAAGGTCGAGCGTGTAGACCTCCTCTACGCCCTCGGCACCGATCACGCACGGCAGGGAGGTGAAGATGCCCTCCTCGCCATACTGGCCGGTCATAAGCGTGGAGGCGGAAAGCACGGCGTGCTCGTTGTGAAGCACGGCGGCGCAGACGCGCGCGGCGGAGTTGGCGACGGCGTACTCGGTGCACTGCTTGCCCTGGTAGGTCACATAGCCGCCTTTGCGTGCGAGTTCCTCGACTTCCATGTGGTCGAAGGCGTACTTGTCGGGGTTCTCGGCCTGAAGCTCGGTGAGGCTCTTGCCGGCGATGGTCGCGGCCTTAAAGGCGGCCAGCTGGCTAAAGCCGTGCTCGCCGATCATGTAGGCGTCGATGGACTTGGGGCTCACGCCGACCTTCTTGGAGATCTCGGTGCGCAGGCGGGCGGAGTCCAGACCGCAGCCCGAGCCGATGATCTTCTTGGGATCGTAGCCGGTCAGGTGCCACAGCTCGGTGCACACGACGTCGCAGGGGTTGGAGATGCTCACGAAGATGCCGTCAAAGCCGGCGTCGACGATGCGCTTGGCAAAGGTGCGGGCGGCGTCGGTGGTAAAGAACAACTCGCCGTCGCGGTTGCCAGCGGCCAGTGCGACCTTGCCGGCGGCATTGACGATGACGTCGCAGCAGGCCAGCTCCTCGTAGTGGTCGTAGCAGTTGACGATCTTGGTGTTGTACGGGACAAACGAAAGGGAGTCGCGCAGGTCCTGAACCTCGGACGTCACCTTGGCCTCGTTGATATCGCACAGGTACAGCTCATCGGCAATGCCCTGCATGAGTAGGCTGTTGGCGACATGTGCTCCTACGTGGCCCTGGCCGACCACACCGATCTTACGCATCTGGTACATATATGTATCCTTTCGGCCGAGTTTTTCGCGTCGAACCATTGTAGCCTCCTGCCGTCACTTTGCTAGGCTAAAGCGCCATAGATTTTTGGGCATGCCTTAATCTCTACTTTTGGAGTGATTTGGGCCGCTGACGGCATCGCTGGGCGATGCACTCGCGCGGATGGGGCCGGTCGTTGTACCATAGCTGCAACTGACTCGTAAGGAGCATCCATGCCCATTCGCATCCCCGACGCCCTCCCTGCCGCCGCGCAGCTCGAGAGCGAGAACATCTTTGTCATGACCGAGTACCGCGCGCTGCACCAGGACATCCGTCCACTGCGCGTGCTCATCCTCAACCTCATGCCCACCAAGATCGCCACCGAGACGCAGATCATGCGCAAGCTCTCCAACACGCCGTTGCAGGTGGAAGTGGACCTGCTGCGCACCAAGACGCACGAGGCAACGCACGTGAGCGCCGGCCACCTGGAGACGTTCTACCGCACGTTCGACGACATCCGCGACATCCACTACGACGGCCTGATCATCACGGGCGCGCCGGTGGAACAGATGCCGTTCGAGGAGGTCGACTACTGGCCCGAGCTCTGCCAGATCATGGATTGGTCCACCACGCACGTGCACTCTACGCTGCACATTTGTTGGGGCGCGCAGGCGGGGCTCTACCATCATTACGGTATCCAGAAGTACGACCTGCCGGCAAAGGCGAGTGGCGTGTTCGAGCATTATCTGGTGAAGCCGCAAAGCCCGCTGGTCCGCGGCTTTGACGACCGTTTCTATGCCGTGCATTCGCGCAACACCGATGTGCGGCGCGAGGACGTGGAGGCCGAGCCACAGCTTGAGGTTGTGGCCGTGTCCGACGAGGTGGGCCTGTACATCGTCAAGTCGACCGACAGCCGCCGCTTCTTTGTCTTTGGCCATCCCGAGTACGATACCGACACGCTGCGTTTGGAGTACGAGCGCGACGTGAAGCGCGGGCTTAACCCTCAGGTGCCGGCGCATTACTTCCCGAACGACGACCCCACCGCCGAGCCGCGCAACGTCTGGCGCAGTCAGGCTCAGCTGTTCTACACCAACTGGCTCAACTACTACGTCTACCAGACCACGCCCTACGACCTGGCCCGCGCCGGCGAGGAGCACTAGGCCGTCGGGATGTGCGTCAGCCGTTAGGCGCTGATGATGTGGGGTAGCGGCAGGTCGTGGGCGTCGGTGGGAACGTGGTCGACACGCTGCTCGTCAAAGGCGATGCCGATGATTTGGCATGCGGGCGAGAGCATGGGCAGGTAGCGGTCATAGCAGCCGCCGCCGTAGCCCAGGCGCGCGCCGGCGCGGTCGAAGGCTACGAGTGGCACGACGACCATGTCGAGGGCCTCGGCAGACACGATGGGGAAGCGGTCGCTGTCGATGTCCATGGCCGCGAAGGCCCGCGTGGGGTGGGCGATAAACGGAGCCGCGGACGCATCGCCGCCGGCAACTGCCCGCATGCACATGCGCTGGCCACAAGCTGCGGCGTCTGTTGCCGAGAGTATGCACGGATAGGCCACGCGCCAGCCGCGTTTGGCGGCCGCTGCGGCAAACGCGGCAGGATCGACTTCGGAACCCATCGCGGCATAGGCGGCAACGGTGTGCGGCGTCGCGGCATCCAAGCGATCCAACAGCTCAACAAGCCGCGCACAGATAACGGCGGACTTCGCCGCCCGCACATCCAAATCAATCGCATCGCGCCGAGCAATCGCCGCCCGTCGCAGCTCAACCTTATCCATCCCAGCCTCCTCTAGCAAACCTGCCAAAAAGGGACAGGTTTATTTTGGCAGGTTTTATCTGGGCAAACACCCAAACCACCACACAAACCATTGCAAAGGGGGCAGTTCATGGACACCTTCGTGGTGGTTTTGACGAAGAGCAGGTGTTCGCGGCGGTTTGTCTCGATCTGTAACAGTAACTCGGCAAAATCGGACCCAGATGTTACAGATCGAGACAAAGGGTCGGCGCCATTCGGAAACGTCTCGATCTGTAACATCTGGAGCCAATATTGCCGCCTAGATGTTACAGATCGAGACAAACTGGTGGGACGGGGTGAGCTGCCCCGCCCAAGCAGCGGCAAAAGAAAAGGTAGATTTTCAGGCATGTCCCAAAAATCTACCTTTGCTGTGCGTTAGCCCATCAGGTCGACGACGCTAAAGCCGGCATTGCTCTTGGCGATGACGTCTCGGCCGCCAAAGACACAGGTTGGCGACTCGGCTGCGATGCGCGTCACGTCGGCGCCGAGCGAGCGAAGCTCACCGGGCGTGGCGGCGAGCATCTGGGAGCGGCGCTCCTCGCGCGCATGCGGATCGAGCCCGGCCAGGTAGGTCGTGTTGCGGCGCTTGGTGAGCGCGTACGGCTTTACCGGCGCGTCCATGCCGCTCACGCAGCTCACGATAAAGCCCTCAAAGGCGGACTCGTCGGGTTCAAAGCTGCCGAGCCATTCGCCTGCGCGCGCCACGCGCTCAATCGAGGGGTCGATTGCCGGGTCGCGGTAGGTGTAGAACGCCGCCTGACGCTCGCCGGCCGCGCGGAATCCGCAGCCGTACGCGCCGCCCTTCACGCGGATCTCGTTCCACAGGTAGTCGTAGGAGAGCGCGTTGGCGGCAACCGCCCAGGCGCCCGTCACGTCAATGCCCAGGCGGCGCGGATCGCACGCGCTTGCCGCAAAGCAGATGTCGCTGGGGATGACAAAGGCCTCGTGGCGGTCGCACGGCGCCGGCACCACGAGCGCGTCGCGGCCGGCATCGGCGCCGTCGCCGGCGTTCAGCCCCAGGTCGCCCGCGGCGGCCCAGTACGCGTTAAAGTCCTCATCGCTGCCGGTAAAGCTCGCCAGGCAACCGTTGGCCACAAAGATGCGGCCTGCCAGCTCGGCAAGCTTGGCGCGCAGGTCGTCCAGGCGCTCGTCAAAGTGGTCGAGCAGATCGCGCAGGAACAAGTAGAAGTCCACGCCCGAAAGCTGCTCGCGCACTACGGCCGAAGGTGAGCTGTAGCTCATCGCGCGACCGAGTGCCGCCGAGTGGCCGTTGTTGATAAAGCCCTGCTCAAGCCCAATGCGAATCTGCGTGAGCACGTCGCGCACGCGGTCGGCATCGGCATCGAGCAACAGTGTGCTCGACCATACCTCGCGCGGCAGGCTTGCCAGCGCATCGATCTTCTCAGACAGGGCGCCGGCGCTCACCAGCAGGTAGGGGCGCACGCCGTCCACGTCGGGCTGGGTCATGACCTCGGTCGTAAAGCTCAAAAAGCCCAGCTTGCCGGCGAGCACGTTGTCGAGCTCCTCGGCCGAGTGCTCGCTCGTGGGCAGCTGTTTGAGCAGGCGGCAGAGCAGCGTCACATAGGGCAGGTCCTCAAATGCGACGCAGCTCAGGTCGAAGTACTGCATGGCGTAGGCAAGACGGTTGGTGGGGATGCCGTGACGCAGACAGGGGATAGGCGCAGTCGTGTCCACGACCAGCGGCGGCTCGGGGCGCGCCTCGCCAATGTCGGACACGCGCAGGCGCGGCAGCGTGGCCTTGGCCTCGGGTGTGTCTTCCGCCTCCTGCGTAGCACGCAGCACGGCCGTGCGCTCGACCACATCGGCCAGCTCGGCATCAGTCATGGCATCGCGCTTGGCTGCCAGCTCGGCGACCTCGGCACCCTCCGCGCCCTCGGCGGCGTCCACCGGCGCCAGCTCGACGAGCGCCATGTGGTCGTTTTCCAACACCAGCTCGCGCAGCAGGTCCTCAAAATAGCTGCCGTCCAGCTCGCCACGCAGCTCCTCGTACACCGGGCCGTACTTGAGCGCCAACGTCGCGGCGTCGTCATCGTAGAGCCAGGTGCTCAGCGCGTCGCACGCAATGGCCACGCCGTCGGCGATACCGTAGTCGCGCTGGCGCAGGTCGTATTCGTTGCTGCTGATGATGGCCTCCAGGCGCTCGCGCGGAACGCCGTGCTCGCACAGGTCGCGGCAGACGTCCTGGAACACGCGGCGCAGCTCGCGCGCCACGCCGGACTGCGCGTTTTGCAGCATGATGAGCTCGTAGGGCTGCAGACTCTCGGCCGCGGTGTAGCTCACCACGTTGCCGCCCAAGCCAGCGGCCAGAATGGCCTTCTTAACCGGCGCTTCGTTGGAGCCCAGCAGCGCCTCGAACAGAATGTCCGCCGCGATCGTGCGCTTGCGGTCGAGTGCGCTGCCCAGCACCAGGCCCAGGCCCACCAGGGCGTTCTCAGGCGTGGTGGCCATCTCGACGCGCTTATACTCGCAGGTCACAGGCGCCTGCACGTCCAGCGGATTGGGCGCCAGCGCGGACGGGTCCTCGCCGGCGGCAACGGCGGCGTCCATGCGGCGGCTCGCGGCGCTCGGCTGCGACAGATAGCGCTCGTCCAAAAAGGCCAGCGCGCGGTCCACGTCCAGGTCGCCGTAGAGCGTGATGTAGGAGTTGGAGGGGTTGTAGTGGCGCGCATGCGTGTCCAGGAAATGCTCGTAGGTGAGCGTGGGAATCGCGCGCGGGTCGCCGCCGCTCTCGTGCGCATAGGCGGTGTCGGGATAGAGCGCGGCGTTGACGGCGTCGTCCAGCACGCTCATGGGGTCGGACAGTGCGCCCTTCATCTCGTTGAACACCACGCCGTTATAGCGCAGCGTGCCCTCGCGCAGACTGGCGGAGCTGACGCCGCCCTCGCCTTCGACGTCCTCCGGCAGGTCCAGTTCGTAGTGCCAGCCCTCCTGCTCAAAAATGGTGGGCTTGGTATAGATGGCCGGGTTGAACACCGCGTCCAGGTACACGTCCATCAGGTTGTACAGATCCTGCTCGTTGGTGGTAGCAACGGGGTAGATGGTTTTGTCGGGGTAGGTCATGGCGTTGAGGAACGTCTGCATGGAGCTCTTAATCAGGTCGACAAACGGCTCCTTGACGGGAAACTTGGCCGACCCGCACAGCACTGAGTGCTCAAGAATATGGAACACGCCGGTGGAATCGGCCGGCGGCGTCTTAAAGCCAATGGCAAAGGCCTTGTTTTCGTCGTCGCACGCCAGGTACAGCAGGTGAGCGCCCGAGGCAGTGTGGCGCAGCACGTAGGCGTCTGAATCGAGCTCGGGCACGGTCTCGCAGCGCTCGACGGCAAAACCGTGGCAGATGGTACCGGGTACCAGCAGCGCGGCAGCAGCGGCGCGCGGGTCGGTTGAGGTGGTGGGCATATGCAGTCTCCTTTGACGCTCCAGCGGGGGCGAATCGAGTCGAATCCTCGAGAGTATACCCATATGGGGCCCTCGACCAATCTGCCGCACGAGCGTGGATTTTCGGACACACGAGCGTGGAAATTCGGACGCAAATTGAACGAGAGTGGATTTTCGGACGGAAACAGCCCCAAAACGCCAAAAAACCGTCCGGAAATCCACTCTCGATTCCTGACCGTCCACTACTCATGCATTTCTCATTTCTCACTCATCTCTAATATGAGAGATAACAGAAAGATGAGAGATAAATATGAGAGATAACTGAGCAGCAAAGAGACAAGCAATCATGGTATTGTCTCAATACCGATTGTTCTACCAGCAAGAACATGTTTAAATGAAACAGATGGTAGACATCTTATCTTCCATCTCTCACTCATCTCTTATATGAGAGATAGCAGTAAGATGAGAGATAATTACGAGAGATAACTGAGAGATGAAGGAAATCTATTCGCGGCATTCTCCGCCGGACTGAGCGAAAGGACGTGCAGATGAACGAAAACCAGCTGACCGGTCTGCTCGAGTCTTTAAGGCGCATGGGCTCGGACGATCTTAACGTCGAGGTCAAGGAGAGCGCCACGACGCTTTCCCGCGACGTATGGGAAACGGTTAGTGCATTCGCGAATACCGCTGGCGGAATTATCGTGCTCGGCGTGAGCGAGCGCGCGGGCTTTATCCCGGTCGAGAACTTTGAGACCGAGAAGGTGCTCAACCAATTCGTAGCGGGCATGGGTGATGCCGGCGGCCGCGGAAAACTGGCCAATCCGCCCAAATACACCATTGAACGCGTGGAGCTTCAGGGCACCGTGGTTCTGGTCATCGCGATTGAGGAGCTCGACCCGTCGAGCAAGCCTTGTTATGTCATAGAGCGGGGCGCTCAAGGCGGCAGCTACAAACGCATCGATGACAAAGATGTCCCGCTTTCGTCGACTGAGGTCCTGTCCTTGTCATCGTATGAACGGACGAGCCCCAGTGATCGCGATGCAGTACCCGGCGCGGTCGCAGGCGATCTTGACGAGGCCCTGGTCGACCGCACGATAGAGCGTGCTTTCTCGCTGACACCCCGTGCAATGCGCGGCGCGCCGGACAAGAAAACGAAGCTGGAGCGCCTGAATTTCCTCGACTCCCAGGGCAATGTTACTAAGGCCGGGCTCCTGGCCACGGGTGCCTATCCTCAGCAGTTCTATCCCAAGCTCTTTATCGATGTGGCGGTCTATGCCGGAACGCAGAAGGGCGCGGCGGGGTCGTTGAGGTTCATGGACCGTACGATCTGCGAGGGAACGTTGGGCGAAATGATCTCGGATGCCGTCGCGGCAGTCGCTAAGAATTTGCGGCGAACCTCGACGATCCAAGGCGTCTCGCGTGTCGACTCGCTGGAGATTCCCGAGGAGGTCCTGCGCGAGGCAATCGCCAACGCCGTAATCCACCGAGAATACGGAGATCGGTTCTGTGGGCAGTCGATCGCTGTTGACGTCTTTGATGACCGTATCGAGGTGACGAACCCCGGCGGCCTATACGGAGGAAAGACTCGCGAGAACCTGTTTGACGGCAGCTCCCGATGTCGCAATGCGACGCTTGTGAAGCTCGTGTCGCTTGTCCCATTGCCCGACGGCGCAGGCTCTCCTGCTGAAGGCAACGGGTCGGGCATTCCAATGATGCTCGATGCCATGCGTGCGCACGGTCTGGCTGAGCCATTGTTTTGCCCGGGTTTCGACCGGTTTAAGGTTGTCCTCTACCGAGCGAAGGTTGAGCAAATCGATCATGGCGGGGACTTAATTGTGGCGGCACTCAAGCGCAACGGCGAACTGGGAACACGTGAACTGGCAGAATGCACGGGACTCACCGTCTCCCAGGTTAGGACGCGCGTCAATGCGCTCATCGCACGGGGCGAGCTTGAACCTACGGCGTCGGCGACGAGCCGCAACCGCAAGTACCGGCTGACGGAGCGCGCGGGGCAGCTGCACTAGTGGCTGCCCCGCCTCACATCCGCGCCATTTCACGCACCGCACATCGAAACCTACGGCAAAGCAGTTACAATAGCCCAATGTGCATCGCGCACGACGATGATATCGGCGCCCGCGACTGGGGGAGAATACATGGCAGAGCAACAGATAGCGCCGGGGACCAAGCTTCAGGTGGCATTCGACGTGCCCATGGGCCAAAAAACCGACTTCAACATGCTCGCCACGTACAAAGAGAACCTGGACGAGGCGTACTTTCTTATGAGCGCGCCCATGCTCGCCGGCAAGCCGCTCATCATGGACGAAAACCAAAAGCTGTTGCTGCAATACAAAGTGGGCGAGGAGACGTTCGTGCTGGCCGGCTACCCCGAGTCGGTCGAGAAAAAGGGTATCCGCACCTACTGGAAAATGCGCAAAGTCGCCGAGCAGCGCACCTTCGTCAAGCGTCGCGACGAGCGTTTTAGGGTCGCCATGCGTCTGACCTACCAGCGCGACAACGCGCCGACCCCCGAGCCCGAGGACGCCATGACCATCGACGTCTCGGCTGGCGGCCTGGCCGTCTACCTCAACGATTACCCCGACGTGGGCGAGGCCCTGACCGTGCAAATGCCCGCGATCCGCCTGCAGGGCGAGCGCCACGAGCTGCCCGAGCAGCTGGGCATCGTGTGCTGGGTGCGCCGCGCGCCCAAGGGCAGCCTGTACCGCAACGTCTGCGGCCTGCAGTTCCGCTACGCCGACGACATGGAGCGCGAGCTCGTCAAAGAATACGTCGGCTACATCCGCGCCGAATATAAGCTCTGATCGCCATGGCACTGTTCAAGCGTAACAACAACAAAGATCAAGCTGCCGAGGATTTGGCTGAGGGCATCGCTGAGGATTTGACCGAGGGTCAGGCCGAGGACACGTCGCAGGACGCGCCCGGCGCCAATGCCGAGGATGCGCCCGGCGAGGACTCCGCGCCCGAGCAGGCTCTCGCCTCCCGCAAGCGCTTCGGCAAGCCTAAGTCCAACCGTAAGCCCAAGCCCAAGCGCAACCTGCGCGGCGTGGTGCGCATCGAGGAGCTGGAGCAGGCGCTGGCCGACCAGGACCTCGACGACATCGATCCCGACGCGGTCGTGTCCATGTACATGCCCAAGCGCCGCATGGAGCGCATCGGCGCGGCGCTGCTGCGCATGGACAAGCTGCAAAAGGCTCTCGTGGTGCTGGCGCTTGCCTTTGGCGTGCTGTTCGCCCTGTCGTTTATGCAGGAAAACATGGGTAACTTCACCATCAACCTCAACCGCCTGGAGCTGTTCCGCCGCGGCGTTGCCATTGCCGACAACGGCGACTTTAACAACGCCACCGCGCGCTTGGCCGCCGACGCCTTGGACAACGGCACCAATATCGCCGCCGAGGACCTGCCCGACAACCTGGACGACATCGACGGCAGCCACAACGGTAAAAACTACGTGGCGTACACCTTCTATATCCGCAACGCCGGCAAGACCGATCTGGGCTACAGCGCCAAGCTCAAGGTGGTCAGCGCCAGCAAGGGCGTGGAGAAGGCGGCGCGCGTGCGGGTGTATCGCAACGGCCAGCCTACGACCTATGCGGCGGCTGCGGCCGACGGCAATCCCGAGCCCAACACCGAGCCGTTTGCGTCCAAAGACGTGGTGACGACCATCAGCCACAAGAACTTCCGCGTGGGCGATGTGGACAAGTACACCGTGGTCATTTGGCTGGATGGCGACGACCCGGAGTGCGTGGACAAGATCATCGGCGGCGCGGTGGAGTTTGGGTTTGACTTTGATTCGTCCGAGACCGACGATTCGAGCCTGTTCGTTAAGTTCGTGCAGGATATTGCTGACACCCTCACCGGCAATGACCCCATCGGCGCGAGCGGCAACGAGGCGCCCGATTATTACAAGGAACACAACGTGACCTGGAGTAACCGTCGCAACCAAAAGAACTCTCCCGCAGGGGACGGGGATAAGTAGAACGAAGAAGCGCCGGGTCTGGATTGATTTCCCGGCCCGGCGCCTTGCTTGCGGAGTGGTTATTTAGGCGGCTGTCGAGGCTCCGTCCAGCAAGAACAGCCGCAGAGCGAGCTTGATCGCGTAGCCTGGTTTGGCCTGCGCCGCGTCGCCCGTGCGCTCGCTCAGATCGCCGCAGTAGGCGTAGAGGTCGCGGATGAGGTCCGTGCCCGAGAGGGTGAACATGTAACCCGCGTCCGAAAGCGCGTTGGGTGCTGCGGGCAACCCCGCAGCCGCACAAAAGCTCGCGAGGTCGGGGTCCATGACGGCTTCGTAGTCGATCGCGGCGCCACGGTCCTGAGCGGCCTGCTCCTGCTTGCGGGTGTACGACAATGCCGTCGCCAGTACAAAGCTGGGCGTGGGCGCATTGACGTCGTCGGTGGTGGCGACGAGCTTGCCGGCCGCTTGTGTGACCAGCCAGGCGACTTCGCGCTGACAACGAACGGCCTTGCGCGTCACCGGCTTAATCGATCCGGTGGAAACGCTTCCCTTGGGTTGATTGGCGGCAGGCATGGGCCCTCCCAACAAATAGCCCGTTTAGCAGGCAAAAATGACACGTTCTGTACCAGTATAGCGAGTGGGGGGAGGCTCGGGCGAAGCTCGGCAGAGGGTGAATGTATGCGATGGCGTGGCACTGCGGCCGCAAGGCTTAAGGGGGACTTATGACTGCGCGGGAGAGAGATTAAATAAGGTAAACGATGTTCACAAAGCACCACATATAACCCGAGGTAGACCTATGAATTTGCCGGAATGTAGGCTGCCGAAAACTCATAAGGAAATCGTAAGAATTGTGGTATTCTCAATTCCATGTCTAAAGGATGGGCAAGCAACATCCAACACGAAAGCGCGGGCTCCCCTTCCGGGCTTCTCGAGGGTCATCTGGGATGAATGGGGAAAGAAAGGGGTCCGTATGGATACCAAGGCATTAAAGAAGCAGATGGGCGCCGCCATCGCCATGGTCCTCGTGGCAGCCGTAGCACTGGGCTCTGCCACGTTCGCATGGTTTGTGAGCAACAACAAGGTCGAGGCGACGACGTCTAAGATTGCTGCTCAGTCGAACTCGGCATATCTCGTGATTGATACTAAGACTACGACGAAGGCTTCTAAGAGTGCTGTCACTTCTGAGGTGTCTAGAGCGGATCTCTTTCCTGCTAAAATTGTGAAAACTGAGGGCAAGGCCGTTTGGAAGTCCGCTTACGCGTCTGAAGCTACTGCCGCGACGATGAAGAAGGATAGCGAATTTCAGATTGATGACGGCACTGCCGATAAAGCTGTGGATGAGTACTATGCGGTCAAAAATACTTTCTATGTAGGTACTGGCACCTACGATGGTGAGTTCACGAACCTGCATATTACGGACGTGAAGGTTACTAACCCCACCACGGTGGATAACATGAATCTTGGCAACGCCCTTCGTGTTCTTGTTGTTTGTGGCAATAAGTGGGAGGTCTGGAGCGGTGCTGGCATTAAGCTCAGCTCGTCAAGTGATTCTGATCCGGCTAAGGCCAGCAATTTGCTTGCTACCAATGATGCGGTGATCAAACGCGATAATGACGTTACGGTTCAGGTTTACCTGTACTACGACGGCGATGATGCAAATGTTTTTTCCAACAATCTCGAGCATATCAATACTCAGGCTGGCGACAATGGTGTGACCATCACCTTTGAGGCGACGCCCAAGGAGTACGCGAAGACTTCTAACTAGTCAGCGCTTGCTTCGTCGTTTTTGAGATTCCAGAATGCCGGGGGCCGAACCGTCGGCCCCCGGCATTCTTACTAGATAGGTCTATCGAATGAGCCAGAGCGTAAAACAGCTTAAAAAACAGCTCATGGGTGCTGCCTGTGCGGTGCTTATGTCCGCTGTTGCTCTCTCGTCTGCTACCTATGCTTGGTATGTCGCAAATAACACGGTGAAGGCTACATCTTCAACCATTAGCGCAACGACTAATGGTTTCATCCTTCAGATCGATGAGCTCAGGAAGGGTGCCCAGCACGGTGGCGAACAGACGTCGCTCGCGGCTGCAATACAGGGCGGAAAGATAACGCCGTCTTCTACGGATGATCTTAAGAACTGGTTTGTCTGCCAAGGCTGGGGATCAGACGGTAGAGTAACCTCTTATTCGCAGATTAAGTTTAAGCAGGACGGCAAATCTGGCGAATACGAGGCTGGTGGCGAGACTCACTACGCCTATCTCAAGAGTGAGTTTATTGTCTACACCATTACGGAGTCCGGTATAGCCGACGTGTATCTTGAAGGATCTGACGGAGAGCCTGTAGTTGTTACCGCTCATGGGGCACCAACGACCGATACGATCCCGAATTCTTTGCGAGTCGGTATTACCACGCAGGCGATTGGTGCGAATGGAAACCTGACTGGTGATGAAACTCTAAAGGTCGTATACGCTCCCGCTGCAGTTTCTCCCACCGATAAGGGTAACGATAAAAATGCCATCGCTGGATGGTCTTGCGTAAAGGACGCGGTCAACGGACCCCAAACGCCTTCCTACCAGCATATTGAAAAAGGCAACTGCGCCGGTTGGCTTGCGAACAAGGTCGGAGATGATTATCAGGTTGACGCGGGTACGCATAAGATCGCAAGCCGTGTTGGCTATGATGGCATAGCGGTCCGAATTTATATTTGGATGGAAGGAACCGATGCTGACTGCGTTAACAACGCGGCAGCCGAGGACCTTGCGACATACGATGTGACCGTCAAACTCGCTGGTGTCGCAGCGTCGTAGTCCGACGTTCGCTAGCATGCGGATGACCAAGGGCCCGCTTCGAAGGAAGTGGGCCCTTTTTCGTTCGGCGGTATCACTGCATCGGCGATAATGTGAAGAACTGTTCTTCCTGGAGGTTCCTTATGGACGGCATCGCTTCTAGTGTTCCGCTGATTACTCGGCCGAGTTTCGACCGCGCTTGCAGCTTTGTGCCGTCCGAATATGTCCAGGCTTGGGAATAGTTCTTGCGCGAGGAGCAGCGTGGCGGCCTGTGGGATAAGCTCCCGCATCGAACGAACGCCGACAGTCCTCAATATCCCTTTCGTCTGACGATTGATTCCGAGCTCTTTCCGGTGTCACGCGATTCGGGTATCTTTTGGCCTGGTCGCGGGCGAGTTAAACATCCGCGTGAGAAAACCTTCGCGCTCTCCGTGCACAATTCCAAGCGTGGCGCTTACCCCGATGTCCCGCCGCTCTATCTTGAGGATGGCACGTGGGTGCTCAAGTACTCGTCGCAAAGTGCTTCAGTCGAAAACTGGCGCGACCAGGACTACAACCAAAAGATGATCAACTGCATGGAATGCGGCGTGCCGGTCGGCGTGTTCTTTGCAACGAGCGCTGGCTACAAGGTGCTGGGTCTCGCATTCGTCGAGCGCTATGAACCCGAGAATAGCTGGTTTGTGTTGCATGGCCCCGTCCATAAAGGTGGGCCCGACGCGCGCTTCTTCCCCGATATGAGCTACATGAAGGGCGCTCCGGTCGCGGCGGAGTTTTCCGGCGCTCCGGCGAGCGACGATGAAAAGGTCCGCTACGCGCTGCGTCGCGAGCGAATCGGCCAGCAGCGCTTTCGCACTGAGCTCTTTGAGGCCTACACTGGTCGATGCGCCGTCTCGGGCTGCAACGTCGACGAGGCGCTCGAAGCCGCGCATATCGAGAATTACTCGGGTCCCAAATCGCAGGTTGTCAGCAACGGTATTCTGCTGCGTCGCGACCTGCACTCGCTGTTCGACGCCCATCTGATTTCGTTTGAGTTAGTGCGCGGCGATTATCAACTTTGCGGGTCGTATCTTCTGCAGCATACGGACTATGCCGCGTTTGCAGGGTCGGTATTGTGCGAGCCGGATGAGCGTCGCCTGCGTCCCAACGCCCGCTTCCTTGAGGCTCATCGCGCCGAGTTCGATTTCTCGGAAGCGCGACGTCGGGCGGAAGCCGTTGCTCCGTATTAGTCAGATGCGGCCCGTCGCAACCCAATCATGTCGATTGATCGGATCGCGCCGCGCCGCATCGAGTGCTGCGCGATCCTGCCATCCTCTCCTCAACAGTTAAAACGGGAAAGGGGAGACCATGGGATGGCGAAGCGATATCGCACGAGGCGTGTACGGAAATCTGCCGCGAGCGCTAATGGACCGGAGACTGTTCCCGCTCGTTGAGGCCACCTGCAGCCAAATCTGTGTGCCGTGCCCAAGCTGCGGTGCAGACCTCCCATGCCTAGACATCAGCTTCATCGACACCCGCGACAAACACGCTATCGACCCGCGGGCTCGAACGGGCCTGCGTCTCCCGGTCTATCCTCAGCAATGCCCAACCTGCGGATGTGCCATTACCTATGACGAGACGGAGCCGTAGCTTCGAAGATCGAATTACCCATTAAACAAACCCAGTGCCCCGAATCACCGCCCTACGCCCGCAACGCTCCAATGGGGAACACGTAGACGTCGTGCTCGGCGTCGTAGCGGCAGAAGGGCGAGGTCGCGGTGATGACGGCGCAGAACTCCGGCTGGGGGTTGCGCGCGGCAGGGTTCAGAGCGACCTTGCGGCGCAGGTGCTCGATGTTGCGGATTCCGTCGCTAACCTTGGATTCGCCGAGCTTGATTTCTATCGCTGCCCAGCGGCCATCGTTCAACTCGATAATGGCATCAACTTCAAGCCCGTCGGAGTCGCCATAGTAGTGGAGCGAGCCCGGATGCGAGCCGGGCAGGCACGAGGTGTAGACGCTCAGATCGTGAATGCACAGAGACTCAAAGAGCAGGCCAAAAGTCTGACCGTCCGCAAGCAGCCTTTTGGGATTCATTCCAAGCGCGGCTGCGGGAATGGAGGGGTCGGCGAAATAGCGCTTTGGCTTGGTGCGCAGGCGGGACTTTGCGCGGACGGGTGCATCCCAACCGGGCAGATTTACAATCGCATACATGCTCTCCAGCATGTCGAGGTAAAACGCCACGGTCGAAGTTGCCGGCTGGGCGTCACTGTCGCCCAACGAGGCGTCTGCCGCGATGGTGTTGAGCGTGGCAGAGGTCGCAACGTTGCGCGCGAGCGAGGACACAATGTGCCGTGCCGTAGACCCCACGCCTCCTTTTTGCGGAACGCTGACTTCGTACATGGCATCGAGATACTGGTTGACGACCTCTGCGGCCATCTGAGGGCTCGCCCCGACAAGCGCCGGCCATCCTCCGCAGCAAATTGCGTCGGCCAGCATGGGGAGCGAGCCTGTATAGGCCGAAGGTTCGAATGATCCTTCGAATAGGTTTTGCAGCGAAACGGATCCCGTTGAAAGCCCTCGTTCCCAAAGCGTCATGGTGCTCATGTCGAGACGGGCTATGCGACCGGCGCCGCTGTGAGTGACAGAGTCTTTTGCCGGCGTTGACGACCCGGTGAGGATAAAGAGCCCCTTCTCGCCGCCGGATGCATCTACGGCGCGGCGTGTGGCGTCCCATGTTGCGGGGGCCTCCTGCCACTCATCGATGACGTGCGGCTTATTGCCCTGAAGAGCGAGCGAAGGATCGGCTTCGACCAGCGACTTTACGTTTGGGTCGTCAAGATGAACGACGCTCTCACCGAATGCGAGCGCGGTCCATGATTTGCCGCACCACTTTGTGCCCCGAATCTCGACCGCTCCAAAAATCTGGAGCAGGGTTTGCAGTCGTTCGTCCAAAAGGCGAGGACGGTAGGATTTGGGCTGTTCCGAACCATAAGAAATCATGATTTGATAAACCTCACTACCTGCGCATACTCGATTTTCGATGATTTTCACACTCGATTTTCGAGGATAATCATACTCGATTTTCGAGGATTTCTACACTCGATTTTCGAGGAAATCCGGACTAGATTTTCGAGTTTTGCCCTACAGGTAAATTCCCTCGAACAGGCTCTTGTGGAACTTAGTGTGGTGGTCGCGTGCCCAGGTGAAGAGCGCTTGGTCAAAGTTGCTCTGACTGGCGGGGATGCCATAGACGCCGGCGACTTCCACGCGCACGAACTCCAGCGCGGGCAGTTTGTTGATGGCCGTGAGCGCAAACGGCGACATGGGCTCCTCGAACAGGTAATGGCTGCCTTGCAGTGCGCCGCAGCCGGTGCAGGTGCTGGCGAGCGATACGGCCTTGGTGGTGCGCGACGTTACGGGCTTGTAGCCGCAGCGCTCACGCAGGTAGTCGCGGATTTCGGCCGGCACGCAGCCAAGCGCGGGGACGATGGCCACGGCGTTGGCGCGGGTGGTGTCGATCGCGATGTGGCCCGCGTCGTCCATGGTGGGCGCAGCACTGGGCGCAGCCTTGCTGCCCGAGTCCTCGGCCGCCCAATACGGAATGCCAAAGGCCACGACCGTCGTCTGCTCGTGGCACTTCCAACATTCGCGCTTGCCAAGCACCAGGTAGATGTAGGGCGCGCTGGGGTCGGAGCGATCCACGCCGGGTAGCCACGCGGCAAAGGGCTCGGGGTTGACGCCATCGGGCACGTACCAGATCTTCTTGGCCCGGTCCCACTTGGCGCCCAGGGCCTTGGCCTTGTCTTTGTGCGAAAAGGGAACATCGAGCTCGGTGCGCATGGCGGCTCCTTTGTGCGGCTTGCGGTGCATGTGCTCCAAGGATACCCCAGCGGCGGGCGTGTGGTCGCTAAACGAGCACTTCGACCGCCCGAGAAGTCGCGGAGCATTTTGGCGAGGGCGCACCGACAAGCAAATGGGCAAGCAAATGGTCAGCTTTTGGTCAGTTGAGTGGCAACCTTGCCAAAAGCTTGACGGATTTGCATTTAGACGTCGACGAATGAGCACTTTGAACGCGCCGCGGCAAAAAACCGCTGGTCGTTTGCCGAAAACTCGCCGGGGTCGCGAGCCGCCGCCGACGTGCGTGCTATCTTCGCGCCATGGGGTACTTTATCGTTTCACATAACGCTGCATTGGCGCTCTTGGCACACATCCCGAACCCGCGCTTTGGGGATTCGGAACCAGAAGTCGTGTCGATCGCGGACGCCTGCGCGCTCTCGGATCAAGAAGCGCAGGAGGTTATCGATCGCTATGACCTGGGGATCGAAACGCTGGATTTGCTGGTGCCGTCGCGCGCCGACCGTCGGCGGAGCAAGCATGTTAAGACGCATCTGTGCACCAACGAGCTCCCGGCGGGCTCGTTTATCTCGCTGGGCCACTGGATGGGCGACCTGGATGCATACGTGTGCTCTCCCGAGCTGGCGTTTTTGCAGGCCGCGCACGATGGCGATGCGGCGGCGGCCATCTACGCCGGCTATGCCATGACATCGGACTACCGGCTGGATAACCTTGCTCCCGGCGGGGTGACCAGTAGGGATGCGGGCATGCGCGATGGGAAGCTCACGACCAAGGAGCTCATTGCGGCGTACCTTGACCGGGCGTCAAAGGTGAGAGGCGCCGCCAAGGCGAAGGCGTTGCTTCCGTACGTGGAAGAGGGCTCACGGTCTCCAAGGGAGTCGGGGCTTTGCATGTTTATGTCGCTGCCTGCATATTACGGCGGGCTTGCGCTGGGCAAGGCCGAGCTGAACAAGAAGTACTTCATTCGCGACGGTTACAACGATGGGCGCAACCGCAAACTGCGCGTGTTGGAGCGCACGCCCGACATAACGCTTACGGCGAAAGCAGAGGTGGGCCTGGATAAAGTAAGGGCTGGCTTGCTGCCCGAAGTACTGGCCGCGCTGGTCGATTACGACAGCGACGCCATCCATGATGGAAGCGAGAAGATCCACAAGGATGCCGAGCGCCGCAACGAGCTGCAGATGCTCAATGGGGTCGCGTACTTTACGGTGACGACTGACCAGGCGAGCGACTACGAAAAGCTCGTTCGCCTGTGCGAACGCATCCGACGGAAGCTGCATCGGAATAAGCGACCCATTTTTAACAAGCCCATGAGCGAGGAACAGCGATATTTTGCCCTCAAGCGTGTCGAAACGAAGCGGTTTAAGCTTTGGCAAACGGTTATCGAAGCGCGTCAACATTGGTAGGGGCGGTTGCTGGTGGTGGGGCCAGGGGCCTTATTTTCAGGTCTAATACTTTTCCGCGAAGTGAACGAGTCAAAATGGACCCCCGAAGCATCGACACTTTTGGCGGCTCATTACCTGCGGTTTTGACATTGGAATCCTGCGGTTTTGGCTTCAAAAAGTGTGCATGCTTCGGGGGTCCAAATAAGCTCGTTCACTTCGCAGAAAAGTATTAGACCTGACTATAGGAAGGTTGTCCGGACGTGGCATCGAGGCCCATCCAGGCCCGGGCGAGGCGGTCGCCAAGACTGTTTGGGCGACTGTGGACTTGGTTGGGTTCGCTGCCGGCGGCATCGAGGCGGCTTGGGGCCCGGTTGGGATGGTTGCCAGAGGTGTGGGGGGCGGCATCGGCTTCGTCTGGGATGGTTATTGGAATTGCCGAAGCGGTTTTGGGTGCCGCGGCGCCCTTTTGGCTTGGCGGCGTAAAACAAAACAGCTCAGAGGCGAAGCCTCTGAGCTGCGAACATTTGGTGGGCGTTAGAAGATTTGAACTTCTGACCTCTTCCGTGTCAGGGAAGCGCTCTCCCCCTGAGCTAAACGCCCGATCAAGGGTGCGCGAGTGCGCAGGGAATAATATAGCGGAGCTCCCTCCCAGTGGCAAGAACTATTTTTATAAAAGCGGCGATTTGTGACCCTATCCGCCCCGATGCAGCGCGAACAGCACGCGGAAAGTCGCGATTGTACCCCCGATGAACTGCACGTTCGCGTAAAATAACTCCATTATGGGCAAATGGTGTCCAGGTAGTTTACAGCAAGGCATCTGGGGGGAGGGGCATGTCGGACGCGCAGTCGTTGCGAAAACAGTTCAATCGCATGCTCGCCACGTTGCTGGTAGCCCTTACTGCTGCCGGAGCTGTAACGTATGCCTGGTACATCTACAACGCCAATCGTCACATCACCGACGTCAAGATGGCCGCGGGCACGGGCGTTACCTTCCTTATCTCCAACGAGTACGACGGCGAATACAAAACCAACGCCGGTCTAAGCTTTGCGGGCTTGCTCGACCCCGTCTCGACCGATAACGTGCTCAACGGCTTCCAAAAGGTAACGGGCTTTACCGGCGGAACCACCCAGGACTCCCTGTTCGCCAGCATGTTCGGCGCCGCCGAGCATTCCGACTACTACAAGACCTCCCTGTACCTGGCCACCAACTCGGCCGCAACCGACGTGTACCTGTCGGGTATAGACTTTACCGAGCAGGACTCGGCAAACCCCATCTCCACCGCCCTGCGCGTGGGGCTGGTTACTTACGCCCCGGGCAAAAGCGACACCGTTACGGGCCAGTACGTCTTTGAGGTCTCGGGCGAGCACAATCCCCAGGCGCGCTACAACACACTCGACGGCAAGGATGCCGGCGAAAACGAGCAGAATCACCTGGTGCTCGACAGCACCCGCTCCGATGGCGCCACGGTCCATTTTGACCAGCTGACCAGCGCAAACTTCTGCGATTGGAACGAAGACACCGGCATCGTGAGTCTCAAGGAGGCCACGACCAAGATCTGCAGCTTGCCCGCCGCTGCCAAAGGCGCCGATCGTAGCACGCCCGTGCGTGTGGATGTATACGTGTGGCTGGAAGGCTGCGATCCCGACTGCACCAACAACCTGGCCGCCACCAGCCTGCAATCGCTGGCGCTGCGCTTTGCCGGCAAGCGTTCGTAAGGGGGCTGGGTATGAGTGCATCGAACATCAAAGACATCCTAAGCTCGCGCCGTCGCATGGTTGCCGCGGCCGCATGGATGTTGGTGCTGGTAGCCGCCCTGAGCGCCGCCACCTACGCCTGGTTCAGCAACTCGCGCTACACCAACGTGACGCCCGTGGCGCACACGGTAAGCGACGAGGGTTCCGACCTGCAGATCGGCCTTTCGGCTAACGGGCCCTGGGACACAACGGCAACGCTTGCCGCGGCCGACAAGACGCTCTATCCCATCTCGACGGCAGACCTTTCCCGCTTTTGGCGTGGCACGTTCCAAAACGCCGCGGGCATCACGACCAACTTTGCCGACTGCACCGCGCAGCTGGACGACTACGCTCTTTCGGGCACGCTGTACCTCAAGGGCAACGACAGCGCGCTCAACGTGTATCTGTATCAGGGCCAGATGAGCGTGACGAGCGACCCGCAGCTGCTGGCCGCGCTGCGCCTGGGCCTGGTCATCACGACCCAGTCGGGCACGCAAACGCATATCTTTACCTGCGATGACCTAGGTAACACCGCTGGCGCTACCAGCAGACGCACTACGGCGCAAGACGGCGTGGTTGTGGCGGGCGGCGCTTCGGGCTGGGCCTACACCGCCGACCCTGCGCGCGCCATAAGCGCTTACAGTATGGACGGCGCCGGCGACACGCCCACGGCGCGCGCGGGCGCCACGCCCATCTGCACGCTGGCCGCCAACGAGGTGGCAAGCGCTCATTACGTTGTGTACATGGAAGGCTGCGACGCTAATTGCATCGACGAGGCCCAGGCCCGCGATGTGGTACTGCAGCTTGCCTTTGCCGCGGCCAAGGCATAGGGGGGGCGAGCTAAATGCACAAGAATAAGCACATGCAGGTAGGCGCCAGCGAGTCCGCGGGCGCAACCCCGGGGACCGCACCCGCCGCTGCCGCCGAGCGCGCTGTGGGTTCGGACTCTGACACCCGCCGCCACGCCCACCGCGCGCGTGCCTACATCGCGCTCGTCATGGTGGCACTCGCCGCCACGCTGGGCGCCGCGACCTACGCTTGGTTCACGAACAACATGAAGGTCAACACCAACTCGGTGAGCGTGCACAGCGACACGTCCAAGCTGGTGCTGGAGCTGGGCGATGCCGACCGCGGCAGCTGGTCGCAGCAGGGCGACGTTTCCCTAGCTTCTATCGCGACCGGCGCCGTGACGCTCTACCCGGTCTCGACCTTCGATCTCAACGGCTTTGCTGCCTGTGCGCAAAACAACTCTGCCGGCGATGCCACAGTGTTTGAGCAGGCAAAAGACAACGGCTCCGCCTTCTACCACGGTTGGATCGACCTGCGCTCCACCATTACCGGAACGGGCGCCAGCAAAGTAAGGGGCAAGGTCAACCTGTATCTGGCCGAATCGCTGGTCCCGCAGGGTGCCGATGCCGAGCTGCTGCGCGCAGCCCGCGTGGGCATCAAGATTTCGAGCGGCAACCAGGTGCTTGCCACCAACATTTTTGAGCTCGACAGCTCTGATAGCGGCCATCGCGACGAGCATCCCGCGACCGCGCCTTCGGGCCTGGCGGGCTACACCGAGGGCATGCTTCTGGGTTGGCAAAACGGCCAGCTTGCTTGCGGTGCCAACGTAACGCAGGACCCAGCCGCCTTTACGCTGGACACGAGCGAGACGGCCGCGCGTCCGCAAAACGCGCTTGCCACGCTTGGGCTTGGCCAGACCTATCGTTTGGATATCTATTACTACATCGAGGGCACCGATCCCGATAGCGCCGACTATCTCTATCAGGATCCGGGCACCTTGCACCTGGCGCTCTTTGCGACCTTGGACGGTGAGTAGCAATGGCACGCGTTGAATCAGACGACCGCCGCTCGGCTACCGGCGACCGCCGTCCAGTCGCCGCCACCGGCAAGCCCAACGCCGCCGCGCCCACCGACACCGATCTGCGCCGCAAGCTCACCACAACCGTGGTGTTGGTGCTGTTTGCGCTGGTGGCGATAGCCATGGCAACGTTCGCCTGGTTCTCCATCGCCGATAGCGCCAAAACCCGCATGCTCATGATCGACGCCAACGCCGATGGCTCGCTGCGCTTTGACCTGGACGAACACGCCACATTCGACGAATACGTGCACAGCCTGGGCTTCGATCAGATCTCGGCGCGCATCGCTAGCGAAAAGGGCGTGGACATCGATGCGTCCAAGCTCAAGCCCGTCACCACGAGCGACTACCAGACCTTCACCTTCGAGGACGGTTCCACTGCCGATCCCGCCACCGGCGCCTACCTGGAGTTCACGCTGCACTTTATGAGCAGTACGGACCTGCGCGTTCGCCTGACCGGCCAGGATGGTGACGGTGGCGTGTCCGGCACGCGGTTTAGCTCCGACACGCAGGGCATGGCCAGCGCCATGCGCATGAGCTTTACCGCCGACGGCCACACCTGGGTCTACGACCCCAACGGGGGCGGGAGCTCGTCCGGCGCGGCCACCGTCTTTGGGCTCGACTCGGGCGCTGCCACCGCGGCCAGCGATATGTTCGACCTGATAAAAGATACGGATAAGCCGGTGACCGTTCGCATATGGCTCGAGGGAACGGACCCAAATTGCACTAATATGCTAAAGGGAGCTAACTATTCGGTTTCGATGCGCTTCGAGGGCATCGAGGAACAGTAGATATGCACGGCGGCTGCCCGGCCGCGCACGACCTAGACAGACACGGTAGTAAGGGACATCATGCAATCTGTTAAAAAAGTCGCATCCATCGCGTTGAGCGTCGTCATGTGGATCATCATCCTGGTGGCGGCCCTGTATGCGTTTACCACGCTCGCCACGCGCGAGGACGGCAGTGTCTCTGACATCGCCGGCTTCACCCCGCTTGCCGTGCAGTCCGACTCCATGGCGCCCACGTTTAACAAGGGCGACCTCATCTTCATCAAAAAGTGCGACACCTCCAAGCTCGAGGTGGGCGACATCGTGACGTTCCATACCATCATCGACAACGAGTACGCGCTCAACACGCACCGCATCGCCGCCATCGACGAGGTTAACGGCATGCGCAGCTTTACCACCAAGGGCGATAACAACGACGTGGCCGATACGCACATCATCAGCGATGGCGACATCGTTGGTAAGTACCTGTTCGCGTTGCCGCAGATGGGCAAGGTCATGGACTTCCTGTCCAGCTCCATGGGCTTCCTCATCGTGATTGTCCTGCCCATGCTGCTGTTCTTTATCTACCAGGTGTATCACCTCATCGTGGTGGGCATGAACCTCAAGCGCGCTATGGCCGAGGAGGACCGCCTGGCCGCCGCGGCTGCCATCGTGGATGCCGAGGGCAAGGGCGACACCGCAACCGTCACGGCCGATAACGCCGCCGAGCAGCTCGCCCAGGCCGAGGCCAAGCTCGAGGAAGCTCGTCGTCTGAAGGCTGAGGCCGAGGCGGCGATGAACGCGACCAAGCAGGAGGGTACCGACGGTGAGTGAGTTTCTGGGATTTGCCTGGGAGCTGTTGGCAAAGGTCGTCTACAACGTCGTTGCCGTCGTGAGCTCCATCCTTGACCTGCTGGTGTTTGGCTGGGTTGAGTACTTCAACATCTTTATGACCTACTTCACCACGTTTGACCTGGTGGGCAAGATCGGCGCGGTCATTCTGCTTGCCATGCTCATCGCGGTCCCCGTGCTGATTGTGGCCATTCTGGTCCACCGCTACCGCATCAACCGCCGCCTGCATCGCGACGACACGTCCAACAAGGCGCTCTATCGCGAGATCGGCCGCCTCAACAAGCAGGTGCTCGACCTCATGGACGAGAAGAACAAGCTGCTGGCGCTCAAGGTCAATGCCATGGGCGGCACCAAGCAGATTCCGTACGTGGGCGCCTCGGCCCTGGCCGACGACCACCTGCCCACGGTGGGCAACGTGGTGGGCGCCGCTGCGGGCGCCGGTGCGCCTGCGGGCGAGGGCGCCACGGCTGCCGTGGTGTCGGGCAACGCGTCGCTCGCGCTCGATGGCGAGGGCGTCAAGGACGCCGCGGCCGCTATGGCCAAGGCCACCGTCGAGGCCAAGACTCTTGCCGAGGGAAAAGAGATCGCCCAGGCCAACCGCTTCCCCAAGCTGTCCCTTGTGGACCTTAAGTACCGCGACTGGGAGCCCCCGGTCTACGACGATGCCATCTCGCTGGAGGACTTTGTCGACAGCTTCCGCGCGTTCGCCTGCAGCCAGATGAAGCTCTACTACACGCCCGAGGTCATCCGCCGCTTTGTGGCCGGCATGGCCGCCTCCAAGCTGCTGATTCTGGAGGGCATTTCGGGTACCGGTAAGACGTCGCTGCCATACAGCTTTAGCCGCTATCTGGACAACCCCGCAACCATCGTGTCGGTGCAGCCGAGTTTTCGCGATCGCACCGAGGTGCTGGGCTACTTCAACGAGTTTTCCAAGCGCTTTAACGAGACAGAGTTCCTCCGTGCCGTGTACGAGGCGGGGCTGCGCCAGGACCCGTCCATGATCGTGCTCGACGAGATGAACCTCGCCCGCGTGGAGTACTACTTTGCCGAGATCCTGTCGGTGCTCGAGATGCCCAGCCACGACGAGTGGGTGCTCGACCTGGTGCCTACCCAGTGGGCCGCCGACCCCAAGGGTCTGCACGACGGAAAGCTCACCATTCCCGACAGCCTGTGGTTTATCGGCACGGCCAACAACGACGACTCTACCTTTACCATCACGGACAAGGTGTACGACCGCGCGATTCCCATCGAGCTCAACGAGCGCGCCGACGCGTTTGAGTGCGAGCCGCACGAGCGCGTGCACGTGACGGCCGAGCATCTGCAGTATCTGTTCCAGAAGGCCAAGGTCGAGTACGTGATCGACGAGGAGCTGCTCCAGAAGATGCACAAGCTGGACCAGTACCTGCAGACCCGCTTTAAGCTGGCCTTTGGTAACCGTATCATCAAGCAGATGTACGACTTTATCCCCGTGTACGTGGCGTGCGGCGGCACCGAGCTGGGCGGCATGGACTACATCATCGCCCGCAAGGTGCTCAAGAAGTTTGAGTCCATGAACGTGAGCTTTGTGCGCGACGAGATGAAGGGCCTGATCGAGTACATCGAGAAGACCTTTGGCGAGGGCGGCCTGCCCGATTCTGTCATGTATCTGCAGCGGATCCAGAACTTCTACTAATGCCGTAAGCGCGGGGCGTGGGACAAGACAATCAGTAGCGTTTGCCCAGTGTGGTGTCGTCACGCCCCTTACCGATCGATACAACCTATGGAGTAACCCATGTCCGAGACCATTCAGGACCTCTATACCAGCTTCTCCGAGCAAATGGAGCCTATCCAGGAGGACAGCCGCTACTTCCGTTATCTGTTTGAGATGGCGCAGGCCTCGGGCACCACGATCGAGCAGCAGCGCGAGGAGCTCGTCAAGGTGGTGGACGAGGAATGGATCAGCATGATCGAGGACTCGCTCGACGCCATCAACACCATCATCGAAAATCCGCGCCGCTTTATCACCACCGAGGAAGAGGTGGTGCCGGTCTCGCTCGCCAAAAAGATCAGCGCCGACAGCGTCCGTCACCTGAGCCAGAACACGCAGTTCCTGGCGCCGAGCGACGATGGTGGCGTCCACCCCACGCGCATCCTCAACGTCAACACCGTCGAGACGTACGACCTGTACGAGAACCGCTTTATCTACCACCTGATTCAGCGCCTGCTGACGTTTGTAGACAAGCGTACCGACGTGATCTTTTGGTCGACGGGCAACGAGATCCGCAACCGTTTTAAGATGCACAGCAAGATCGACGATGCGTACGAGGAGATCGAGTACAACGTCGAGATGACGGTCAAGAACCGCCAGAGCTTTGCCGAGAACGACGCCGACAACATGGACGTCTTTATGCGCATCGACCGCGTGCGCCGCCTGGTCATGGCACTGCGCGGTGCGTCGTTCTGCCAGATCATGAACGGCTGCAGCGCGGTTCGCAGCCCCATTCAGCGCACCAACCTCATCATGAAGGACCCCAACTACCGCAAGTGCTACCAGCTGTGGCAGTTTATGGAGCGCTACGACAAGGTGGGCTACAACATCGACGTGCAGCAGCAGGCGCTGGCGTTCGATGACGAGTACATGGTGCAGATGTACACCAACCTCATCAACAACTACACCGTCTTTAAGAGCCTGACCGACGACGAGCGCAACCTGCAGGAGCTCGAGAGCGTGCATCCCGAGCCGGTGGCGCCCAAGTTTATTAAGGAGATTAAGGAGGTGCAGGTCGATAGTCCCGACCTGCCCGATGTCGAGGTCCGTCGCGTGTTTGTGGAGGAGGTCACGCAGGCCCAGCTCGATGCCGAGCAGGCGCTGGCCGAGGCTCGCGAGCAGATTGAGGAGCTGCAGGGGCAGGTCAAGTCCTGGAAGGTGCAGGCGCACGCGCTGGCCGACGAGCGCGACGACCTGGCCGACGAGCTGGACGAGGCCAAGACGCGTGAGCTGGCGTTGACGCAGCGCGCTCAGATGGCCGAGGCTGATGTTGAGGAACTGCGTGGCTCGCTGGAGGATGTCGAGGCGGGCAAGAAAGCTGCCGAGGCCGACGCTGTCGAGGCGCGTGAGACCGCGGCGGTGCAGCTTGAGCAGGTGCGTGCCGAGGCCGATGCCGAGGTCGCGGCCGCTCGCGCCGATGCCGACGCCAAGATTGCGGCCGCCGAGCAGGCGGCCGCCGAGCAGGTCGCGCAGGTCAAGAGCGAGTCCGCCGCGGCTCTGGCTGCCAAGGCGGCGGCCGATGCCGCCGAGCTGCAGGCCACCAAGGACGCTGCTGCGGCCGAGCTTGCCGGTGTGCGTGAGGCCTCTGCCAAGGAGGTGGCTGCACTGCATGCCAAGCTGGATGCCGCCGAGCTGCAGATTGAGGAAGTGCAGCTGACGGCCGAGCGCGATGCCCGTGCCGCGGCCGAGGCGGCCGACGCCGCCGCTGCTGTGGCGGAGCAGAAGCTCGCCGACACCGTTGCCGCGGCCGAGGAGAAGGTTTCCGCTGCTCAGCAGGCCGCCGATGCCGCGATCGATGCCGCCCGCGCGGCCGCCGATTCTGCCGTCGAGCGGGCTGCGATGGACGCCAGCGAGAAGGTCGCCGCAGCCGCTGCCGAGCGCGATGCTGCCACGCGTGCCGCCGAGGAGGCCCGTGCCGACGCCGATGCGCGTATCGCCGCGGCCGAGCTTGAGGCAGGGGAGCGCATCGAGCAGGAGGTTGCCGACGTCCGCGCCGCTTGCGAGCACGAGCTCGAGGCCGCCCGCGCGGAGATGCAGCAACGCTTGGACTCGTTGGCGCATGAGCTGGAGCAGGCCGAGCGCGATCGCGCCCGTGCCGAGCGCCGTGCCGAGGGCAACAGCCTGTCGCGCTATCTTCTGGCCCGCCTGCGCGGCGAGGCTGGCGAGGGCGTGACTTCCGCGCCTGACGAGGATGGCGCTTCTGCGGCGGATGTCACCGAGGCCGAGGTCGCTGCTGACCCCGAGACTTCCGCAAAGGACGACGACAAGTGATGAAGCACGTGCTCCGCGTGATCAACGTGCTGGCGACCGTGGTGATCCTGGTCGCCTTTGTGGTGTTGCTGCGCACGGTGTTCACGCCCGCCGGCGAGATTCCCACCATCATGGGCTACGGCTTTATGCGTACACTGACCGGCTCGATGGAGCCGGCGATTCCCGTGCATTCGTTTATCGTCGTCGATACCGACAACAGCCAGGTCTACCAGGCGGGCGATATCATCACCTTCCATTCGTCCGATGACGCGCTGGAGGGTTCGCTCAACACGCATCGCATCGTTACCGTGGAGGCCGCGGCCGACGGCACGCCGGTCTACCGCACCAAGGGCGACGCCAATCCGGTTGAGGACGCCGCGCCCGTGCCTGCAGCCGACGTGGTGGGCCGCGTGATCTTTGTCTCGGCGGGGCTGGGCGTGGTGGTCTCGTTGCTCACCAACCCGCTGCTGTTCTTCCCGCTTATCGTGGTGCCGCTGATCGTGCTGCTGGTGCTCGAGATTCGCCATATGGTCAAAACCACGCAAGAGGTGGCGCGCGCCGAGGACGAGGCCGCCCTGCGCGCAGCCGTGGAGCAGATTCGCGAAAAACGTCGCCGCGAGCAGGAAGGCCAGGACAGTGCCAAGGACCAGGTCGACGGCGAGCATGTCGATGGAAGTGCAGAAGCCGAACCCGGCGCCCTAGACGATTCCAACCACTCGGCATAGCGCGTCTGCGTCTTTCGTCCCTGCAATCTGGACGCTCGTAGATGTTCCGAATCGTCTGCTTTTTCATGCCGATATTCGTGCTACAGTTTGAGCGCTTTGTTGCCAATTGATTTCGGGGGAGTGGAATGGAGCAGGAGCGCGCAGCGCAGCGGGCACGCAAAAAGACTTCGGTACCGATGACGGCGGCGTCCGATTTTGCCGTGCCCGAGGGGACTGACGAGCTCAGCCGCAACACCCGTCGCGCCTGGCGCGACCGTCTCAACGACGCCCAGACGCGCAAGATGATCACGGGTGTTTTAGCCACGCTGGTGGGCGGTTCGTTTTGGGGTTTCTCGGGTACCAGCGCGAGTTTTTTGTTCGATACCTACCATGTCGATACGCTGTGGCTTATGAGCATACGGCAGATTCTCGCCGGCCTGCTCTTTATGGCTGTGGTTGTCACGCGCGACCGCGCACGCCTGGTCAAGCTTTGGACGACGCCCGCCGATCGCAAGCAGCTGCTGCTCTTTACCGCTTTTGGCCTGCTCTTCAACCAGTTTTGTTATCTTTCGGCCGTGCGCCTGACCAACGCCGGAACTGCGACGGTGCTCCAGTGCCTGCAACTGGTCATCATTATGGGCTACACTTGCGTGATCGACCATCGCATGCCTCGCGTGCGTGAGGCCGTTGGCATTGGGTTGGCCCTGGGCGGCACCTTTTTAATCGCTACCGGCGGCGACCCTAGCAGTCTGAGCATATTGCCGCTTGGCCTGGTCGCAGGCCTTATGTGTGCGGTTAGCGCCGCCTGTATGGCGGTGATTCCCGCCAAGATTCTGTCCGAATACGGCAGCCCTATTGTTACGGGCTCGGCTATGCTTACGGCGGGTGTCGTTTCGAGCGTCTTTGTACAGCCGTGGGCTCATATGCCGGCACTCGATACTGCTGCCGTCGAAGCACTCGCGGTGTTTGTGATCGTGGGCTCTTTCCTGGCGTATATGCTCTATATGCAGGGCGTCAAGGATATTGGTTCCGTACGTGCGAGTCTCATCGGAACTGTGGAGCCGATCTCGGCAACCATTACCAGCGCCGTTATGCTGGGCACGGTGTTTTTGCCGACCGACTTGATTGGCTTTGTCATGATCATCGTGATGATGTTCCTGACGGTATAGCTTACGCCGCTGCCTAGACGGACACGGTGTTGCACCACAATTCCGCGAATTGGTGCCTGCATCTGGAGTTTAACTGACGATGCCAAATATGTCATAAACTAATAGCGTTATTGACTTTTAGTATTGCGAGGACTCCTCTATGGCTGGTAACCACTTTAAGAACGGCGACGGCGAGCGCCCTGCAGTTCCGCCGCGTTCAAATGGGACTGGAAACGCTGGCGTACCGAGTGGATCCAGCCAAAACGGTGCTGGCAACCGTACGTCTCCGGGCGAAACGGCGATGTTTGCCGCTCTGTACGAACAGTCTCAAAAGGCAAAACAGGCTGGTCGCGTAGGCAGGCAGGCATTTCCTGGCGGGGCGGGCTCTGCGGCTTCGTCGGCCGGGGTCCGTCCGGCGCCAACGGGCGGTGCAAATGTCGCCGGCTCCACTGGCCCCGCTAACAACGCTCATCGCGCCCACAACGCCAGCCCCATCAACTCTGCCAATCCCGCCAATTGTGCTTCTTCTGCTGAAGACGCAGGGCTTACGGGTAACCTAGGCACTATCTATACGGGCGCTTCCGAAACCGGCACGTTTGCCCGTCTCAATGACGACGGTGCCGAGTTTAAGGGCTCGGGCTCTAAAGAAGATTATTACGATTTTGGCTTGAACTACGGCGGTGATTCCTCGACGAGCCCGACCTCGAACGGCCTGGTTCGCCATCGCCATCGCAAGGGCGAGCGCAAGAAGCGTCGCGTTGCAGCCGTTGTCGCTGCCATCGTCGCGGTGGTTCTTGTCGCTTTTGGCGTGAGTGGCTTCATGCTGTTTAACTCGGCAAAAACCGTGAAGAGCCAGGCAAAGGAAACTGTCGAGATCGTCGGCGGCCTTAAGGACAAGGTCACGTCGGGCGATTTTTCGACCCTGCCCGACGATGCGAAAAAAATTGACGAGCTCTGCAGCAGCATGAAGAAGGAGACCTCGAGCCCGGTGTGGACGATGGCCTCGTTCATTCCGGTGTACGGCGGCGACATTGATGCCGCCCGCACTATGGTCGACGCTCTGTCCGATGTTTCGAGCGGCGCGCTGGTCCCCATGGCCGATAATCTCGCTCAGGCAACGCCCGGCAAGCTGTTCCAGGACGGGACAATCAACGTGTCCGCGCTGCAGGCGGTCGCCGATTCGCTCTCCGATAGCTCGAAGGCGTTCAAGGGCGCCAACAAAAAGGTGCAGGGTATTGGCGATACGCATATCGCCCAGGTGACCGAGCTGGTCGATAAGGCAAAGGACGGCTTTGCCACCCTGGACGGTGTAGTCGATGCGGCAGAGAAGATCGCCCCCGTTCTGCCCCAGATGCTCGGCGCCAACGGCCAGACGCGCCATTATCTTGTGCTCGCGATGAGCAATGTCGAGATCCGCGCCTGCGGCGGTTTCCCGGGTTCTCGCGGCGTGATGTCAGTGACTGACGGTAAGCTCGAACTGGGCGATTTTGTCAAAGTCGACATGATGAAAGAGCCCTTGAGCCCGCTTCCCATCACCGATGAAGAGGCAAACTTGTTCACGACCGGATGGGGCCTGACCGGATTCAACACGCTCGGATACACGATGGGCGATGTTACGATGACGCCCGATTATCCGCGTGCGGCTCAGCTTGCCAGCGATATGCAGAAGGCCATTGTCGGAGATGACATCGACGGCGTATTTGCAGTCGATCCGGTATTTTTGCAGTATATGCTCGGCATTGTAGGTGGCACGCAGCTTCCCGACGGCACCGTCGTCGACGGAAGCAACGCTGCAAAGGTGCTGCTGCACGATATTTATTGGAATTACCCGGTAGAGGAACAGGACGCCATTTTTGCGGCGGTTGCCGGATCGGCTTTTAACAAGATCGTGGATGAACTGGGCTCCAGCGATATTACTAAGATCGCCGCCGCCATCGAAAAGGGTGCTTCCGAGGGTCGCATCCTGATGTATTCGAGAAACGATGACGAGGAAAAGGCCGCGAAGGCCCTTGGCATTTCCGGCGCTCTCCAAAATGATGCGTCTGAGGCTCCGATTTTGGGCGTCTATGTGAATAACTACAGCTATTCAAAGATGGATTGGTTCCTTGATAAGCGAGTCACCATCGATTCTTCGGTTGAAAATGCCGATGGCTCGACGACGTATCGAGTAACCACTACGCTCAAGAACACGATGACCCCCCAGGAGAAGGCCGAGATGCCTGGTTATTTCCAGGGCCATAACGGCATTAGCCAGGATATTGATGACGAGGTGCTGAGGCTCTATCTCTACGCTCCCGCGGGAGGCAGCATTTCGGACATTAAGACTTCGGGCTCCGGTTCTATCGAGATGAACGAAGCGACGCACGATGGCCTGAAGGTTGCATGGGGCGGCGTCCACATGCTTCTTGGACAAGACATAAAGGTCGAGTACACGGTTACGACTTCGAAGGACTCTGGGCACAAAGCGCTTAAGGTTCGCACCACGCCAACCGCTCAAACGTTTGAACAGGATAAGTAAGATATGAAGTACTTTGGCACCGACGGCTTTCGCGGCGAGGCCAACGTTGGACTGACGGTAGAGCACGCTTATAAGATCGGCCGCTTTGTGGGCTGGTATTACGGCGCCAACCGCGGGACCAAGGCGCGCGTGATCGTGGGCAAGGACACGCGTCGCTCGAGCTATATGTTCGAGGCGGCGCTGGTGAGCGGCTTGGTCGCGAGCGGCGCGGACGCCTACATGCTGCACGTCATCCCCACGCCGGGCGTGGCGCATCAGACCGTCGAGGGCTGCTTCGATTGCGGCATCATGATCAGCGCGAGCCACAACCCGTTTTGCGATAACGGCATTAAGCTCGTCAACAGCGACGGCTTTAAGATGGACGAGGACGTGCTGGAACTCATCGAGGACTACATCGATGGCAAGAGCGAGGTGCCGCTGGCCACGGGCAACCATATCGGTGCCACGGTGGACTACATGCAGGGCCGCAACCGTTACATCGCCTCGCTCATCGCAAGCGCAAATTTTTCGCTGCAGGGCGTCAAGATCGGTCTCGACTGCGCCAACGGCTCGGCTTCCTCGGTGGCCAAGCCGGTGTTCGACGCGCTGGGCGCCGACGTGCGCGTGATCAACGCCGCGCCCGATGGCTTTAACATTAACGTCGACTGCGGCTCCACGCATATGGAGCGCCTGCAGCGCCACGTGGTGGAGCAGGGCCTGGACGTGGGCTTTGCCTACGACGGCGATGCCGACCGCTGCCTGGCCGTGGACGAGCGCGGCCGCGTGGTCGACGGCGACCAGATCCTGTACGTGTGCGGCGTGTACCTGAACAAGCACGGGCGCCTCTCGGGCGGTACCGTGGTGCCGACGATCGCCAGCAACTTTGGCCTGGTCAAGTCGCTGGAGCTTGCCGGCCTGAGCGCCGTGACCAGCGGCGTGGGCGACCGTCACGTGTATGCAAAGATGCGCGAGGGCGGCTACAGCCTGGGTGGAGAGCAGACGGGCCACACGATCTTTGGCGATATCGAGCGCACGGGCGACGGCATTATGACCTCGCTGCGTGTGATGGAAGTGATTCGTGCCGAGCGCGAGACGCTCTCGCAGCTCACGGCTCCGTGCAAACTGCTGCCGCAGGCGCAGGTTGCCGTGCGCGTGGCGGATAAAGACGCCGCACTGGACAACATGGGCGTGCAGGCCGCCATCGCCGAGGCCGAGGCATCGCTGGCGGGCGAGGGCCGCGTACTGGTGCGCAAGAGCGGAACCGAGTCGGTGATTCGCGTTTTGGCCGAAGCCCCCGACCAAGCCGCCGCCGACACCGCCATGAAGCGCATCGCCAACGCACTCGAAGCTCTGTAGTTACGCGGTTCTACCAAACCGCGTAACTGCTCGACGCTGCAAACGGCCCCAAGCGGCAATCTGACGTTCAATTTCAAGGGCGCGACCAGAAGGTCAGCGCCCTTTCATTACGGGCTTTAGCCTGTGCGGGGCGCGCAGCGCGCCGCATCAGAAACCACCCGCTATGCGGGTGGGGCCAAACGGCTTTACAAAGCCGCCCCCTCGCCGGACACTTGCGATTGTTCAGGCCGCAAGGAATCCGAGTCGA
>DBFOPE010000101.1:0-18101 GCA_048429085.1 Collinsella sp. | reverse complement strand
AGCGCCGGTTTGACCGGCCCGTCACGGGTCAATCTGCAGTGCGGCCCGAACCCCGTGAGGGCCGGCGCCTTTAGACGCGTGCCGGAAATCCAAGGGTTATACCCTAAGAGCAAACCACCCCTTTTAGGGGTGGTTTTGATTGATCTTAGATGCGGTTCATCTGGGTTGCAACCTTGTTGTACCAGTCCTGCCACGTGGGCGGGCAGTACTTTTTGGCGGCTGCCGGGGTAAGCGTGGAGCCATAGTTGGCGCCCAGGTAGGCAACGTGGGCAGAGACGCCCTCGCTCCAGCTACCAAAGCTCCGCCAGCCGCCGCCGCGGGCGCTCCAGCCCCAGGCGTTATAGGAGCCGGCACAATAGAGGCCCTTGCTGCTCTCGATGCAGGCGATGGCGGGAGACCAGCGAGGGTCAACACCGGTGTTCCAGGCTGCCACGGCAAAGTTGTAACCCTGGCCTGCCATGGGGGAGCCGGCGAGGTAGTTGTCGATGCGACTCGTCCACTCGTTGATAAACGAGTCGTAATCGGAGTTGCCGGTATTGGAGTTGTTCACCGTGGTGTCGATAGTGGTGTTGGCGTTATTGGCCTGGCTGTTGGAGTTGTTGCCGCTCACGCCCTCGCCCGAGAGCTTCTCGGCGGCAGCGGCCTTGTCGGCCTCGAGCTTGGCCAGCTCGGCGGCATTCTCCTGCTCGGCCTTTGCCTGGGCTTCGCTGCGAAGCTGCTGGGCCTGTGCCAGTGCGTCCTCGGCGGTTTTCTGCTCGGTCTCGAGTTGGGACTTGGCCTGCTCGAGCTCGGTCTTGTTCTGCTCGAGCTCGGTCTGCATCTTGTTGAGCTCTTCGATCTCGTCGACGCTCGAGCTCGTGATCTGGTTGGTGTACTTGCAGGTGGTGATGAACTCGCCCAGGCTCTGCGCGTTGACCAGGAAGCTCACGATGGGGTTGGTGCCCTTCTGGTACTTATACAGATCGCGCATGGCGGAGCTCGCCTTGGCCTGTTGATCGGGAAGTTCGGCTTCGATCTTCTCGATGCTTGCCTCGTTAGTGTCGATTTGCTTCTGCAGATCCTCGAGCTTGGTGCGGGCTTCGTTGTAGGCACTCGTGGCGGTTTCGATTTTCTGCTGGGCAGCGGAAAGCTGATCCTGCGTTGCCTGCGAGGCGGCATAGGCTGCGACGGGGGAGAGCATCGGCGCGGCCGTCAGTGTAACGGCAAGCGCGGCGCTCGTGATGATACGAGCCGGCTTCGACGCGATGAGCGCTGCGGTGCGATGGTTCGAATGCTGCATCCAGTCCCTCTGCAATCAATCGTAGGTTATAGTTCGAAAGGTATTCTACTACTGCTTTCGACCTCAACTTGAACCTTAAAGGTTCTAAAGGGTCAAGTTGAACTTGAGGTTTTGGCCTTGACCTGCAGTTATAGTGAATTGTTAAGAAACCATAGAGTTCAACTTTAACGTTACGGAACCCTGCGGGCTCGATCATAAGCGCCTGCTTGCCATAGATATGGTGGAACTTTGGGAAGCGGCAGTTTGGCACGCTAGAATAAACCAGTTGCATAAAGACCGCCCATCGTACGGGCAGTTGATGATAGGAAGTTTCCATGGCATTGCAGTTTACAGAGCGCGAGTTTATACCCGTGCTGCTCGGCGGCGATATCAACGCCTATTCGGTGGCGCGCGCCTTCTACGAGGAGTATCAGGTCAAGAGCCTGGTCTTTGGCAAGTATCAGACGGGTCCTGCATACCGCAGCCAGATTATCGACTATACGCCCAATGTGGATATCGACACTATGCCGGTCATGATCGAGACCGTCAACGGCATTGCACAGGCCAATCCCGATAAGAAGATTATCCTCATGGGCTGCGGCGATAACTACGTCGCGCTTGCCGCACAGGCTCAGGATGCCGGCCAGCTTGCCTCCAACGTCATCGCGCCCTATGCGCCCTACAGTATGCTCGAGCAGTGCCAGAAGAAGGAGATCTTCTACGAGCTGTGCGAGAAGCACGGTGTACCCTATCCGCACACGTTTACCTTTACCATGGCGATGCTCAACGCCCAGGGCGAGGCTTCCGCCGAGGTGCTCGACCAGATCGACTTTCCCTTCCCGATGATTCTGAAGCCCTCTGACGGCATCATGTGGTGGGAGCACGAGTTCGAGGGCCAGAAGAAGGCCTACGAGATTGCCGATCGCGCCGAGCTGGAGCAGGTCATTCGCGATGTGTACGCCAGTGGCTACACCGATGACCTCATCTTGCAGGACCGCGTGCCCGGCAACGACGAGTACATGCGCGTGCTTACCAGTTATTCCGACCGCAACGGCAAGGTTCGCATGATGTGCCTGGGTCACGTGCTGCTCGAGGAGCATCAGCCCCATGGTGTCGGCAACCACGCCTGCATCATCACCGAGCCCAACGACGAGCTCATGGGTGGCGTGCGCAAGCTGCTTGAGGACCTTAAGTTCACGGGCTTCTCCAACTTCGACGTCAAGTACGACCAACGCGATGGTTCGTTTAAGTTCTTCGACTTCAACACGCGTCAGGGCCGCAGTAACTACTACGTCACCAACAGCGGCTTTAACGTTGCTAAATACGTGGTGGATGAGTACGTCTATAACCGTCCGTTTGAGCCGGAATTTGTGACGGCGCAGGACGAGGCGCTGTGGATGGTCGTCCCCATGGGCGTCGTTGACAAGTATGTCAAGGACCCCGAGCTGCGTGCGAAGGCGCATCGTCTGGCCAAGGAGGGCAAGGCTGCCGATCCTTCGTTTATGAAGGGCGATTTTGTCTTTAACCGCTGGTTGCGCATGTGGCACACCAAGCTGCGTCACTTTAAGCTGTTCAAGACGTATTACAAGTAGATGAGCGCGGCGCCCGCCCGGTTTGCATCGGACGGGCGCGGGCATGATACGAGCAATTGCATGGGCGTCACCAAGGAGGCGGCGATGGAAAAGCTGGGAGTTATCGGCGGCATGGGCGCTGAGGCCACGTCGTATTACTACGACCAGGTCGTGCGTCATACGGCTGCTACCTGTGATCAGGAGCATATCGACATGGTGGTACTTTCCAAGTCGACCATGCCCGACCGTACGCTGGCCATCAAGACCGGCGAGCATGCCGAGCTGCTGGCGACCATGAAGGAATGTGCACGGGCACTCGAGGGGCTGGGTTGTGCCCATATCGCCATTCCCTGCAACACATCGCACTACTTCTACGACCAGATTCAGTCGTTTACCAAGGTGCCGATTATCCACATGCCGCGTGAGTCGGTGCGCTATGCCCTGGCGGGCGCGGTGATGGGGGAGTGCGAGTTCGATCCCAACCTGAGCATGCCGTCCGAGCCGGTGCGCAAGATCGGCATCATGGGCACTGACGGCACCGTGGGTGCAGGCGTCTATGGGCGCGAGTGCGAGGCCGCGGGCGTCGAGGTCGTCTATCCCAGCGAGAAGCGCCAGGCCGACGTGATGTCGCTGATTTATGATGACGTGAAGGCCGGACGCGAGCCCGATATGGACAAGTTTGACCGCGTGATGTGGGAGTTCGCCCGCAGCGGCTGCGACCGCGTCATTCTGGCCTGCACCGAGCTCTCGGTGCTGCAAAAGTACCGGGAGATGCCCGAGATTACCCTTGACGCCATGGACGTCCTGGTGCGCGAATCCATCATCCGCAGCGGCGCCCCCTACCGCCTGTAGCCCTCGACCTGCCAAAAAAGGGACAGGTTTATTTTGGTAGGTTTTATCTGGGTAAACAGTAAGGCCTCGGCTCGTTTGATGCGAGCCGGGGCCTTTTGCATTTGTCGGTTGCCGGGGGCGATGGGTTAAAACAGGAAGCCGAGGACGATGAGGGCAATGCTGACAATAAGTATGGCAATGTCCAGGCTCTTGATGGGGTAGCGCTTGTACGAGCTCGCGCGCGTGCGCAGGTAGAAGCCGCGCTGCTCGGCTGCCAGGGCCGTGGCATCGGTTTTACCCACGCTCGAGATCAGTAGCGGCACGCACAGCGGCAGCATGAGCTTGAGCTTCTTGATGGGGTTCTTGGTGTCATACTCGATGCCGCGTGCGGTCTGCGCCTCCATGATGGCGTTCATCTCCTGGCCAAACACCGGCACAAAGCGCAGCGCCGTGGTAAAGGTGAAGGCGTAACGATACGGAACGTGCAGCACCTCGACGCAGGCGTTGGCAAGGTCGTTGAGCTTGGTCACCATGAGCATCAGGATGAGCGGTAGCGCCACGCCCAGCAGACGCAGGCAGGCCTTTGTTCCGGTGATGAGGCCTTCATCGGTGACAAAGCTCCACACCACGTTGCCATCGCGCATAAAAGCCAGCTGCAGCACCAGCATGATGAGCGCGAGCGGAATCAGTAGCTTGAGCAGCGCGAGCAGGCGGTCGACGACGCCGGCGTAGGCTCCCAGCGCGAGCGTGAGTGCCAGAAAGCCCAGCAGTGCCACATAGGTGTCGGACAAGAAAATGCCGATGATGATGGCGGCGGCGAGGCCCAGTTTGATGACGGGGTTCAGGCGGTGTAGCAGCGTGTCGCCCGGCATGTAGTCGATGACGTTAACCACGGCGGACCATCTCCTCGGTAATGCGAACGATATCAGTGACCTCACTCACCTGCGTAAAGGCGGGCGAGACGGTGGATGCCAGACGGCGCGAGAGTTCGATGACCTGGGGCGGCTCAACGTAGGCACGCTGCATGAGTTCGATGTTCGAGAACAGCTCGTGCGTGCGGCCGCGGTCGAGGATGCGACCGTTGGCCATCACCACGATGCGCTCGGCAAAGTCGGAAACGACTTCCATGTCGTGACAGACCATGATGACGGCGCAACCGCGCTCTGCCATGGTGCGCACCGTTTCCATCACGGTCATGCACTCGCGGTAGTCCAGGCCGCTCGTGGGTTCGTCGAGCACCACGATCTTGGGCTCGATCACCACAACGGAGGCCAGCGCCACCATCTGGCGTTGGCCGCGCGACAGTGAGAACGGTGCCTCGTCGGCGGGCAGACCAAAGCGGTCGATGACCAGCTGGGCGCGACGCAGGGCTTCGGCGCGGTCGATGCCGGCAAGTTCTAGACCAAAGGCGACCTCGTCGAGCACGGTGTCTTTGCAGATTTGGCGGTCGGGGTTCTGGAAAAGCGTTGCCACTTCGTGTGCGATGCGGCTCGTGGGAACCGATGCCGTGTCCAAGCCCGTAACGCGTACGCTGCCCGATGCGGGCTTGAGCAAACCCGTGAGCAGTTTGGTGAGCGTGGTTTTGCCGGCTCCGTTTTGGCCGACAATGCCCACGAGCTCGCCGGGGTAGAGCGTCAAGTTGAGGTCGTGGACGGCGGCGCCTCCATGGGGGTAGGAAAACTCGACATGGTCAAAGGTGAGCACCGGCTCGGCGTCTTTCGCATGCGGGCGCAGCGACGGCGCGTGCGGGGAGCCTGCGGGCGCCTGGGTATCGCTTGTCGCACGGTCGGGGTCGACGATTTCCGTGATCAGGCGTTCTGCCTCGTCGACATCCAGACAGGGCGTGCCGCTTACCAAGCCATCGGCCTCGAGACTGTTGAAGATGCGCGTGACGCGCGGACAATCGACGCCGATGGTGCGAAGCTCGTCGGTGCGTGCGAAGACCTCGTGCGGCTCACCTTGCAGCGCGATCTGGCCGTGATCGAGCACCAACACACGGTTGCAGTACTCCGAAAGCAGAGCAACCTTTTGCTCAACGACGACGATGGTGATGCCGAGCGCGCGGTTTGCCTCGCGCAGCGTCTCGAAGACCAAGGTGGAACTGGCTGGGTCGAGTGCTGCGGTTGGCTCATCGAGCACTAAGACGCGCGGACGCATGGCGAGGATGGCGGCGATAGCTACCTTTTGCTTTTGGCCGCCCGAGAGGGTGGCGATCTCGCGGTCGCGCAGGTCGCTGATACCGACGGTCTTAAGCGTCTCGCTCACGCGCTGCTCGATCTGGTCGTGCGGAACGCCAAAGTTCTCGAGACCAAAGAGCATTTCGTCCTCAACGACCGAAGCGACCATCTGGGTATCGATGTCCTGCAACACGCTGCCGACGATCTGCGATATGTCGGTGAGCGAGACCTCGCAGGTGTCGTGGCCGTCAACTAACACGGAGCCATAAAAGGCGCCGGTGTAGTGGTGAGGCACAGCGCCCGACAGACAGGCGGCAAGTGTGGACTTACCGGCGCCCGAGGGCCCGATGATGCCGATGAAATCTCCCTTGTTCACGCTGAGCGAAACGTGGCTGAGCGCCTGCTCGGTTTGCGTGCCATAGGAGAACGACACATCGTCGACGTTGATGATCGTTTCCATGGATACCTTTCATAGTCATTGGGGACGTTCTTGCATGACTAGTCGTTTAAGAACGTCCCCAAATGCTCGTTGTTTGGGACAGTCTTTGGTGGTAAAGCCGAGCAGGTTAGTTGAGCTTAAGGGCCTTCTGGACGGGCATGTAGAGGGCGCCGACCAGAATGGCGTTAAATACGGCGGTCATGGCGACGACGGGCAGCATGGCTGCGGCGAGCTCGCCCACAACGCCGAGCATGGCCATCTTGATGACCATGAAGATGACGCCCGAGACAAAGGTGGTCACGAATGTTGCGGCGATGGCGACGACGGGCTTAACCTGGCCGTCCTTGGCGGTGGCGTTGACAATGACGGCCATGAGCATGGCGGCGATGCCCTCGGCGGCAAAATCGACAAACGGCGAGGTGGTAGTGATCTGGATCACGGCCGCCGAGATGAGACCAATGACGAGCGCCTGGCCAATGTTGGGACGAACGACCAGGATGGTGAGACAGAAGGCCGAGATGATGAACTCGGGGCTGATCATACCGCCCGAGATGCCCGAGATTGCCTTGCCGACGGTGAAGTTGAGGATGAAGCCGGCGGCAAGCAGGATGGCGAGCAGGACAAGAGCGCGGATATCGAGTTTACCGCGGTCGGCGGTCTGGACGGTGCGGGGCTGGGCGGCGACGGTGGTGTTCTGAGACATGGTGAAAGTCCTTTCAAAAAGGGGAGTGTAAGAGAAAAACGGAGGCGCGTGATGAGAATGCGATCGGGCTCGAGATAGAAAAAGGCCCCCGGTCGAAACCGGAGGCCTTCCAATCACCTAGAGCGCAAAAATAGGCGTGAGGGACTCACTATCGACCGATCGTATTCGCATCACGCCACCACCAGTTGTTGAGGGACTTCATCGTGTTCATCATCTTGGTGGCTCCTTTCGTGATGCCGTGGCGCGGTCGCACCTAGTTGCTGTTGCGCTGCACTATAGCACAGCGAAGTGTGTGCGGGGAAATCTTTTTTGAAAAGATTTCGGCGGCGTTTCCTACCGGTCAAAAGGGCAGGCCGAGCGGTCGGGATGACTCATGCGACCCGCCCGTTTCTTGCAACGCGAGGGTCTTAGGCCTTCTTGCGACGATAGAGCACGAAGCCGCAGACACCGATGATGACGATGGCGCCAACGGCCATGGCGGCCATGTTGTTGCCCTCGGACTTCTCCTCGGTCGCCTCCTCCTTAGCCTCGGGGCCGGCAACGTCCTTATCGGAGAGGGCCTCGTCGGCGTAGGTGATGGACTCGACCAGGCAGTCGTTGTCGGCATCGTAGTCACTCGGGACGAACTCCTCGGAGAAGTCGCCCTCCTTGAGGTAGTCGCGCATCTCCTCGAGCATGGCCTTGCACTTGACGTAGGTGTTCTTGGTCGCTGCCTTGCCGGCCTTGTTGGCCAGGGCGGTGCGGGCCTCGGTGCCCTCGGCGGCCTGCATGGCCTCGTCGACGGTCAGGTTCTGCTCAATGAGCTCCTTCTGCAGGGCGTCGAGATAAGCGCGGACGCCGGTAGCGCAGTTGTCGCGGTTCTCATAGGCGAGTGTGTTGATGTCCATGAGAACGTAGTTGATGGAGTTCTTGGGCTCCTCGTTGTTCACGACGTCTTCCTCTTCACAGTGGTCGAAGGAGACATCCTGATCGCTGAAGTAGGGGCTGACCTCGGTGAGCAGTGCGGAATAGAGGGGGATAGCGACGGAGAACTCGGCGTTGGAGAGCATCTCCCACTGGATGGTCGCGATCTCGGGGTCCATGCCGTGACGGATCTGGAAGGTGTGGATCTCGGTGTTGCGGTTGGAGCCGATGGCATAGGCGCCGTCGGTGTTGGCGTTGAGGCCGGCGACATTCTCGCCGCGAGCGGCGAAGGAACGAATCATCTCAAAGGTGTTCCAGTCGGACTTGCCGGGCTGGAAGAACAGCGGCTGCATCTCGTGGACCAGGGCGCCGGTTGTGGCGCGAGCCTCTTCGCGCTCGTCCTTGACGATCTCGTAGTCGGTGCCCTCGGCAAGCGGAGCCATGAAGTAATCGCGGCCCTGGACATAGCGCGACCACTGGTGCATATCGGCCTCGCTAATCTCCTCGCCGTAGGTCTTGGCGACGTCGAATTTGCCGTCGGTGTACTCGGCAAAGCCCTTCTCCTTAGGCATGGACTCGATGCCCTCGGAGTGGAGGCAGTTCTCGGTGTCGTCGAGGTCGACGTCATAGGTGAGGTTGCCGATGTTGGGGTTGAGCGAGGCGATGTCGTCGGTGAGCCTCATGGCAATCCACTGATGGCCAGAGAGTGCGGCAAACAGCCAGGTCTCGTTGTTGTCGGCAATGATGATCTGGTCGTTGGAGCAGACGCCCTGCTCGTCAATCAAGCTGCCGAGGAGCTCGACACCCTCGCGGGCCGTGGCACTCTCGCCCAGAATGACGCTGGCGTAGTTGTACTCGCCGATGCCGGTCTCCTCGGTGACGGGGTCGGCTTCCTCTGCCTTCTCGTTATAGGAGGTGCTCAGCGTGGCAGAGCAGGAAACGCCCTTTTCGTTGATGCCGGCCTCGGAATATGCGTCGTAACGATCTTCCCACTGAGAGGGGTTGTCGCGAACGAAGGTGTAGCGGTAGGTTGCGCCCTTGGACTTGTATTCAAAGCCGGACTCGAGCGAGGTGTACTTGCTGCCGTCCTTGTGTGCGGGCTCGATGCCAAAGTGCTTGATGTAGCGCGGGCCGAAGTCCTCGGAACGGCCGTAGTACGTGTTGCCGTCTGCCGTGAGCTGGCTGCCCATGTAGATCTGGGTGCAAGCGAGCGCCGAAGTCGGCATGGCCATAATGGCCGCTGCTCCAAATGCAAGGCCGCAGCCGAGCTTCTTGAGCGTGTTGACAGGATGAGTAAACCTCATGATCCCTCCCAACTGTTGAGACCCCGCAAAGCTGTGTGGAATCTCAGCTAATAAATACATCTATTAGCCTATAGGAAGTCTAAAGAGTATTCATCTATTTCGATGAAATACTCGATGAGCGTTCTAAAATATGCGATGAACGGACAATAATACTCATTATCTAGCTTTAGTTAAATAAAGGCACCCTGCATTTACTGTAGCTGAATAAAGCGCCAGACAATGCTCAAAAAGAAAACTCTCCCGCTGTTTAGGATTTGCATAAACAACGGGAGAGTCGATAACTGGATGAATATCATACCAATGTGGATTTACTTCTTTCGGCGGTGGATCACATTGATGGCGTAACCAACGAGCATGGCCAAGACGATGACGATAAAGCCAATCAGGGGATTGTCGTTCATGGGGTCCTCCTATTTTCCGAGCGGTGAAAAATCGTCGACGATGAGGTCGAGACATTGCGGCAGCGCGCGAGCGCCAAAGACGCCGGAGTTGCTGGAGATGATCTCTCCATCGAACTGCATACCCAGCGATGGCGTGCAGGTGATCTTGGCTTCCTTGGTCTGGATGATCTTAAACTGCGGACGGCCGAGCACTTTGCCAGCGGGGTCGAGCGCGGCGGTAATTACCGTGGGGAGCAGCTGCATCGTGCGCACGGGCTCAATAACGACGATGTCGACCATGCCGTCGTCCATGCGGCAGTTGGGGAACAGGTTGATGTCGTTTTGGATGACCGAGGTATTGCCTGCCATGCAGCAGATGCCGTCGAGCTCCTCGACAATGCCGTCGTGCTCAATGGTAAAGTGCGCCACCGTGGGGTTGGGCGTGGCGAGCGCGGAGAGGAAGTAGGCGATCTCGCCAATGTCGTTTTTGGTGGGAGCGGCCTTCATCATGATCTCGGCGTCGAAGCCCGAGCCGGCGATGATTATGAAGCCGTGGCGCTTCTCGTTGCCGTTCTCGTCGAGCCAAAAGAGCTCACCCATGTCCACTTTGACCGTGCGGCCGTCGCGGCAAGCCTTGGCGAGTGCCGCCGCCTCGGGGGCATTGCCGATGTTGTTAAAGAACAGGCAGGCCGTGCCGGAGGGGAAGACAAGCGTGGGGACACCGCACCCGCGCATCTGGTCGAGCACGTTGGAGACGGTGCCGTCGCCGCCCGAAACGACCACGCGATCGAACTCGCGAACGTCCGCTACCGCGTCCTCGGGCTCCATGCCATCGCCGATAAAGCGCATCACGACCTCGTCGCCGCCCTGTGCAAGGGCGTGCGTGAATGCGTAGATTTCATCGGAGCTGGGACCCGATGCCGGGTTGTGGATGATAAGGCAGCGCATACTTACGTTCCCGTTCTGTGACTAACCGAGTATAGTTGTAGAGCAATGCCGATATCCTACCCGTGTTTTTCGGGCCTAACCTTATTCGATGGGTTGATATGTACATTTCCACACATCAGGCTCTGGTCGACTTTTGCCAGCGCGCCCGCGAGTTCGACGCGATCGCCGTCGATACCGAGTTTTTGCGCGAGCGCACGTTTCATCCGCGCCTGTGCCTGGTCCAGATTGCCACCCCCGCCGAGAGTGTCGCGGTCGATCCGTTGGTGATCGACGACCTGTCGCCGCTGGCCGAGCTTATGGCTGACGAGGGCGTGACCAAGGTATTCCATGCTTGCTCGCAGGACATGGAAGTTATGCTCCATACCGTGGGCGCACTGCCGCGACCGATTTTTGACACGCAGGTTGCCGCCGCCTTTTTGGGCGAGCGCCAGCAGATTTCGTATGGCGCGCTCGTCCAGACGTTCTGCGGCGTATCGCTGCCTAAGACTGAGTCGCTGACCGATTGGTCGCGCCGCCCGCTGAGCGATAAGCAGATCGAATACGCGATCGATGACGTCAAGTACTTGATCGTCGCCTATACCGAGATGATGAGCCGCCTGCGCGAGCTGGGCCGCGTGGACTGGGTGCTCGATGAGTTGCGCCCTCTGGCCGACGAGTCGCACTACCGTGCCGATCGCCATGAGGCATTCCGCAAGGTCAAGCGCATCAACTCGTGCAGTCGTCATCAGCTGGGCATTGCGCGCGAGCTTGCCGCCTGGCGTGAAGAGCGCGCCGAGCGGCGCAACATCCCGCGCAAGTGGGTTATGTCCGACGATACGCTGCTGGCCCTGGTTAAGCGCAATCCTGTGCGTGTTGAGGAGTTCCGCAGCATCCGCGGTACCGACCAACTGGGGGAGCGCGACGTGGACGGCGCGCTGATGGCTATCAAGCGCGGCGCGAGCTGCCCGCACGATCGTCTGCCGCTCATGGTGCGCGGACATCGTCAGATTTCGCCGGAGCTGGAGAGCGTTACCGACCTTATGTATGCGCTTATTCGCCTGGTTGCCGAGCGCTCGGGCGTGGCGGCCTCGGTCATTGCCTCGCGCGATGACCTGGCCGACTACATTGAGCATCCCGAGCAAAGTCCCCTGCGCGAAGGCTGGCGCTTTGAGCTTGTGGGTTCGCGTCTGGACGATCTGCTCTCGGGCAACATGGGGTTGACGGTGAAGGACGGCAAAATCGAGCTCCTGTAGGTATATAGTTACGCGGTTTTACCAAACCGCCTAACAGCTCGACGCTGCAAACGGCCGAGAGCGGCAATCTGACGTTCAATCGTCGCTCGCGTACCAAAGTACGCGTCGCTTCTCTTTCACGTCACCTTGCTCGCTTTCGACCGTTTTCGCTGACGGTGCCAAAACATCGATGCTGATTTGCTTGCCAGCTGAGTGGGTAGAATGCCTCCAACGTGTAATTCGATTCGGAGGAATTCGCATGCCCTATTACTATGGTTACGGCTTTGGCATCGACCCGCTGTACCTGCTGGTTGTCCTTGTTTGTACGGTGCTTGGTCTTGCGGCGCAGAGCTATATCAACTCGACGTACAAGACCTGGTCCAAGGTTCGCTCGGACGGCGACACGGGTGCCACGGTCGCTCGCCGCATGCTCGACGCCAACGGTTGCAACGCCGTGGGTATCAAGGGCGTTGCCGGTGAGCTCACCGACCACTACAACCCGCAGGATAACAACCTGTATCTCTCGGACGCTAACCGTTCGGGCGGATCGGTCGCAAGCGTTGCAGTGGCCTGCCACGAGGCGGGTCATGCCGCCCAGCGTCAGAGCGGTTACGCCATGATGAAGGTTCGCACCGCCCTGGTCCCGGTCGTCAACTTTACCCAGAACACCTGGACCATCGTGTTGCTCTTGGGCCTGTTTATGAACATCGCCGGGCTCACGACCCTCGCATTGATCTTCTTCTCGTTTAGTGTGCTGTTCCAACTCGTTACGTTGCCTGTCGAGATCGATGCCAGTCGCCGCGCCGTGGCGTATATCGAGCAGTCGCTCATGAGTTCCAAGCAGGTCAACGGTGCCAAGAAGGTGCTGACGGCAGCCGCGCTCACCTACGTGGCGGCGGCGCTCACCTCGATTATTCAGCTGCTCTACCTGATGGCCCGCTACAACAGAAACTCCAACCGATAACAAATTGGCTTGACAGGCGCCGCGGAGATTCTTGTCCCCGCGGCGCTGTACTATGTGTTGGACTTGAATCTGCGCAGGGTCGAAGCCCTTGTGCTCGATAACGAAAGGAGGCTGCGTGGCAGGCTGGAATCTAACCGGCAATGCCGTTTCCGCCGAGTTCGACGGTTCGGACGATCAGGAGCGCAAGGAGCTCAGCGTGAGCCAGGCAGTGGAGATCGCCGCCGGTGCGCTCGATGCCATTCCGCAGCTGAGCGTTCTGGGCGAGGTCACAGGTTTTCGTGGTCCTAACGCCCGAAGCGGTCACTGCTACTTCCAGATCAAGGACGACTCGGCCGCCGTCGACTGCATTATCTGGAAGGGCGCCTATCTCAAGCGCACCTTCGATCTGCGCGATGGCATGCAGGTGAGCTTTAAGGGCAGCTTCAATCTCTATAAGCCCACGGGTCGCATGAGCTTTGTTGCCCGCTCATTTTCGTTGGCGGGGGAGGGTCTGCTGCGTCAACAAGTGGCGCAACTGGCCGAAAAGCTACGCCGCGAGGGCCTGATGGACGAAGCGCGCAAGCGCCGCATCCCGGTGTTCTGCTCCCGCGTGGCGGTCGTCACCTCGCTTTCGGGTGCCGTAATCGACGACGTCAAGCGCACGCTGCGCCGTCGCAACCCGCTCGTCGAGCTCGTTTGCGTGGGTGCCAAGGTTCAAGGTGAGGGTGCGCCGGCAGAGCTCATTGAGGGCTTGCGCCGCGCCGCTTCCATTGCGCCGGCGCCCGACTGCATCTTGCTGGTGCGCGGCGGCGGCTCCTTCGAGGACCTCATGACCTTTAACGACGAGGAGCTTGCCCGCGCTGTGGCGGCCAGTCCCGTGCCTGTGGTGACCGGCATTGGCCATGAGCCCGATACCTCGATCTGCGACATGGTGAGCGACCGCCGGGCCTCCACGCCCACGGCCGCGGCAGAATCGGTGGCGCCGGCTATGACGGAGTTGGCCGATGTGCTCGAGGCGCGCCATCAGCGTCTGGGTGCCGCGATGGCATCGATGATTGGGTCGGCCCAGGTCGACCTGGAGATGCTCGATCAGCGCGGTCGCCGTGCCTGGGATACCTATACGGCTCGCTTGGGCGATGCGCTCGATGCGGCCGCATGCCGCCCGTGCCTCAACGACCCAACGTTTATGGTCGAGCGTCGCGAGTCTGAGCTTGCCCTGACGGCCGATCGTCTGTCCGGTGCCATAACGCGTTCGGTTGGGGCCTTCCGCTCCAACTTTGAGCGCCTGCCCGAGCGTCTGGTTGCAAGCACCTCGGGGCTCGATGGCAAGCGCCATGCGCTCACGCTTGCGAGTTCCCGTCTGGAGCATCAGGGGCGCACGATGCTCAGCAAACCCGCGTCCGACCTGGGCCGTGCGGCAGCCTCACTCGATGCCCTGTCGCCGCTCAAGGTGCTTGCCCGTGGCTATTCCATCGCGTACAGCGATGATGGGGTGGCCACGAGCGCCAAGACCTTTAAGCCCGGCGACGCCATACGCGTGCGCATGGCAGACGGCAACGTGGCGGCAACGGTCGATACGGTCGAGTAGACCGCGTTTCACAGCGATAAACCTTTAGGAAAGGAAACAGATATGGCAGAGAAGACCCCGGTCGAGCAGCTTACGTACAAGCAGGCCTCGCAGGAGTTGGAACTCATCATCCGCAGCTTGGAGTCGGGCGATATGGAGCTCGAGGAGTCGCTCGAGAGCTATACCCGCGGCGTCGAGCTCCTCAAGAGCCTGCGCACCCGCCTGTCCGATGCCGAGCAGAAGGTCTCGGTGCTCCTTAAGGACGTCGACGGCAACGACGTGCTCGCCGACGGCGAAGCCGCCAACACCGACGACAACCTCTCGTTCTAACCATTCCGACCAAATATAATTACCTTGGTCTGTGAGAAAGGAACCAGCCATGTGTGATTGCATCTTCTGCAAAATTGCCAACCACGAGATCCCCTCGACCGTTGTCTATGAGGACGATCAGGTCATCGCGTTCGACGACCTCAATCCCCAGGCGCCGGTCCACACACTCGTGATCCCCAAGAAGCACTACAGTGACATCGCCGACAACGTGCCCGCCGAGACCATGGGCGCCATGGCTCACGCCATCCAGGAGGTCGCCAAGGTCAAGGGCCTGGAGGACGGTTTCCGCGTCATCTCCAACAAGGGCGTTAACGCCGGCCAGACCGTCATGCACTTCCACATGCACGTCCTCGGCGGCAAGAGCCTGGGCGAGAACCTCATCTGAGGGCGCGTAGCCTGTCGACTTGGCTGCCTTTGGAGTAATCTATGCAGCTTTCTCAACTCGAATACCTTCAAGCGGTAGCGAACTATGGCGGCGTGCGCAAAGCAGCTCGCGCCGTTCATGTGAGTCCGCAGGCCGTTTCGTCGGCAATCAAAAAGTTGGAATCTGAGTATCAGATTGTTTTGCTTGACCGATCGGCGGGGGAGGCTGTTTTGTCTCCGGCGGGCAGAGAATTTGCGCGTCGTGCACGCGTGATCCTGGCACAAGTCGACGATCTCAAAAAGTACGCTCAATCGAGAGACGACGGCGTCTCGCCTGACGGCCACTTTCGTCTTTACGCCCCCTGCCTTCATGGGCGGGGGCGCCTTTTTGCCGAAAACTGGTATGACTCGTTTGAAAGCTCGCACCCTCAGATTCACCTTGATGTGTGGCATCAGCCAACGGCTACATGCTTTGAATCACTTGTGCTTGGCATTTCGGATGCGGCCATCTCATTTGAGGAACCAAGGGATAGTGTCCTTTCTTCGAAATACTTGGGTGAAAAGGAGCTCAAGGTTCTTTCCTGCCCAGCGGGTCATCAATCCGTGGGCGCTATGACCGTTCGTGAGTTACTGGGCGGCAGGCTCGCTGTTCCCATTAATTTGTCACCCTGTCTCAATGCGATCAACCAATGCCCTGAAGCCCAGCTCGTCAATTTTCGCTTCCGTGATGTTGAATACGGAAGCAGGGCTCAGGCTGAGTTTCTTCAAGCCGGGGGATTGATATTGAGTTTGTCCGGGTCCTCTCTCGCATCGGATGGATCAGAAGTGAGTGAGTGCTCCATTGAAGGCTCGCGTGATGTAACCTTGCCTATCTACTTTTGCTATCGGCAAAATTCCTGGACTGATCGACACCAGACGGTTTTTCTGCACCTATTGCGTCATCTTGCTTCGCGAAATTAATTGGCTTCGAGACGTCAAGTGATTATTGACGCCTTGCAACACATAGCTGACAGCTTTGCCCTCATGCTTTTCCAAGATTCCGATTTAGATTGCTGACTCTTGGAGGGCGGAGCATGAAAAACCGTACGGTTTTGCTTTATATGACGTTCGTTTTTCTGTCGAACTTCAGCACCATTTTGTATTTTCTGACGGTTTACCTTGAATTCGTCGGATTCTCGATGGTGGCGATTTCTAGCATGATGATTGCATATCAAGTGAGCAAGTTCATCCTTGAAGTTCCTACTGGCTATATTGCTGATAGGTTTGGACGAAAGACAAGCGGTCTCGTTGGCGTCGTGGGGATGCTTGGATACTACGCCGCCCTGCTTCTCGTCCGTTCTCCTCTGCTTTTAATCGGTGCGTTCGCTCTCAAAGGTTTTGCCGTTGCATGTCTGAGCGGATCCATAGAAGCGATTTACATTGACAGCGTCTCTCAGGACCAGCTCGTAAGACTTAATGTCGTTGAGCGATTTGTTTTCTATGCCTCTTATGCCCTCTCCGCTTGTGTGGGCGGTTTCATTTCGTCCGCTGGCGCGTATCTCATTGGGCTTTCGGTCGATATCATCACAATGGTGCTGACATTGGTTGTCGTTGTCTGTATTCCTGAGGCGAGAAGAGAGGGCGCTGCGGTGACACCTGGGCATGGAATGAGCCCGAAGATGATCGGTGCTGCTATTGCGGGTAATGGCATTCTTCGGTCAGCGTTCATCATGGACTGTTCTCAGGCATTTGCCTTCGTCGCCCTGGAAGACTTCTTCTCACTGTTGCTTGCAGGCCGCGGAATGAATGCCGTCGCTTCGGGCGTGACCATTGCGGTCCAGCTCCTTGCCTCCGCCTCCATAGGATTTATTGTGCCCAGTGTGATTGCTCGTGTCGACAAGGGCCGTTTTACGCGTATTTGCGGCATCATTCGCTTAGTATTGACAGCTTTGTTTTTGATTCCCCTTACTCCGGCTAATTTGCTGCCCGTGTTCTATGTGCTGCAGACGGTTGCGTACTCGTTGTTTGCCCCAATCAAATACTCGATTTTTCAAAATGCTGCCGATTCTTCGATGCGCTGTTCACTGATTTCGGTTCAAAGCCAGATGGTGGCGGTGGGTGCCATCCTTTTCTACCTGTTCAATGCTGCGTTGAGCAGCATCGCGGATATTCGAGTCATATTGCTTGTTGCGCTCGGGATTTCTTCTCTGGTGTATATCCCCGCGCTCTTTCGTCTTACAAGCCAAAGGCCATGAGTATTTAGGCACCGATAACTTATATATCAACGCAATAAACCCGAGCGCGAGGGCGTTTGGGTTTATTATTGAAGCGTATGTAACCTGGCGGCGCCACACCGCCTGTTAGTAGGGAGTCACATGAACGTTCTGGTCGTCAACGCGGGATCTTCGACCCTTAAGTATCAGGTCATCGACACCAAGTCCCACAAGGTGTCCGCAAAGGGCTCCTGCGAGCGCGTCTGCTTTACCGGCGGTACCTTCACCCACGCCGCCAACGGTTCCAAGAAGGTGACCGAGAACATCGAGTTCCCCGACCACAAGGTCGCCATCGAGGTTGTCCTGAAAGACCTCGAGGCCAACGGCGTCAAGATCGATGGCATTGGCCATCGCATCGTTCAGGGTGGTTGGTACTTTGGCGATTCCTCCCTCGTCGACGAGGATGTTCTCGCTAAGATCCGTGAGGTCGCCCCGCTTGCCCCGCTCCATAACAACCCCGAGGCCAACGTTATCGAGTACTGCCTGGAGCAGTATCCCGACCTGCCCAACGTCACGGTCTACGACACCGCTTTCCACTTCAACATGCCCGAGGTCGCCAAGACTTACGCCCTGCCCAAGGACGTTTGCGACAAGCTGCACATCCGTAAGTACGGCGCCCACGGCACCAGCTACCGTTACATCTCCAAGAAGGTCGACGAGATGACCAACGGCGAGGCCCGCAAGGTCGTCGTGTGCCACATCGGTTCCGGTGCTTCCCTGTGCGCCATCGAGGACGGCAAGTGCATGGATACAACCATGGGTCTCACCCCTCTCGACGGCGTCATGATGGGCACCCGCTGCGGCTCCATCGACCCGGCTACCGTGTGCTACCTGCAGCGCGAGGGCGGCTACACCTTCGACGAGGTCGACGAGATGATGAACAAGAAGTCCGGCCTTTTGGCTGTGACCGGCGGCAAGACC
>DBFOPE010000100.1:0-5826 GCA_048429085.1 Collinsella sp. | reverse complement strand
CTTGTTGAGCGTGTTCTGCTCGCACTGCATGGCGGCCTCGGCACCGGCGGCACGAATAGTCTCAAGGCCCTTAGCGACCTTGGTGGCATAGGCGGTAATGACCGGGCGATAGGTACGACGCGCCTCGCGAACCATCGTGGTAGCCTCGATGTTCATGAGCTTGTTGTACTTCTCGAGCTTGCAGTCGTAGCGGCACTGAGCCTCGGCCTTGGTCAGGACACCCGTCTCCTCAAAGAGCGCAATGGCCTTATCGGAAACAAAGGCGGGCAGGGCGTCGGCCGTGGTCTTGTTGTTGGCAAGGCCGCGCTTCTCGGCCTCAACGGGCCACTCATCGGAGTAGCCGTCACCGGAGAACAGGATGCGCTGGTGATCGGTCAGGACCTTCTTGCAGTACTCGAGCGCAGCGTCCTGGAACTCATCCTCGGGCGTACCCTCAAGCGCGTCGGCGAAGGACTTGAGCGACTTGGCCACGGCGGCATCGAGCACCAGGTTGGAGTCGGAGACGTTCTGCTCGGAACCGCAGGCACGGAACTCGAACTTGTTGCCGGTGAAGGCGAACGGGGAGGTGCGGTTGCGGTCGGTGTTGTCCTGCATCAGTTTGGGCAGGGTATCGGCGCCCAGGTCGAGCACGCCGCGCGTGGCATGGACGGAAGCCTTGCCATCGATGATCTTCTCGACGACCTCGGTAAGCTGGTCGCCCAGGAAAATGGACATAATCGCCGGAGGAGCCTCGTTGGCGCCCAGACGATGATCGTTGCCGGCCGAGGCAACGGAGGCACGCAGGAGCTCCTGATAGTTATCGACGGCCTCGATCACCGCGGTGAGGAAGACGATGAACTGCAGGTTGTCGAGCGGGGTGTCGCCCGGGTCGAGCAGGTTCTCGGACTCGGTGCCAAGCGACCAGTTGTTGTGCTTGCCCGAACCGTTGATGCCCTCGAAGGGCTTCTCGTGCAGCAGACAGACCAAGTCGTGGCGGGAGGCGATGAGCTTCATCTTCTCCATCATGACCAGATTCTGGTCGATGGCCTCATTGACTTCGCCATAGACGGGGGCGAGCTCATGCTGGCAGGGAGCAACCTCGTTGTGCTTGGTCTTGGCGGGAATGCCAAGCGCCCACAGTTCATCGTCCAGGTCCTTCATATAGGCCGAGACGGTGGGGCGGATAGCGCCAAAGTAGTGCTCCTCGAGCTCCTGGCCCTTGCAGGGAGCGGCACCAAAGAGGGTGCGGCCGGTGATGACCAGGTCCTTGCGCTTGCGATAGGCGTCCTTCTTGATCAGGAAGTACTCCTGCTCGTCGCCCACGGAAGGAACGACCTTCTTGGGGGTCTTGCCAAACAGCGCCAAAACGCGCTTAGACTCACGCGAGAGCGCGGTCATGGAACGCAGCAGCGGGGTCTTCTTGTCCAGGGCCTCGCCCGTGTAGGAGCAGAAAGCCGTGGGGATGCACAGGACATCGTCCTTGATAAAGGCGGGGCTAGTGGGATCCCAAGCAGTGTAGCCACGGGCCTCGAAGGTAGCGCGCAGGCCGCCGTTGGGGAAGCTGGAGGCGTCCGGCTCGCCCTGGATGAGGTTCTTGCCCGTAAACTTGGTAATGGCGGTGCCGTCGTGGTTGGGCTCCAGGAAGCTGTCGTGCTTCTCGGAAGTAATGCCCGAAAGCGGCTGGAACCAGTGCGCGTAGTGCGTCGCACCCTTGGAGATGGCCCAGACCTTCATGGCATGGGCAACGGCGTTGGCCACGTCCAGGTCGAGCGGCTCACTGCCCTCGAGGGTTGCAGCAAGGCGCTTCCAAATGTCCTTGGGGAGGTAATCCTTCATGACTTCCTCAGAGAACACCATGGTCCCGAAGCGGTCAGTAAGTTCGGCCATACGGAACTCCCTTCGTATCGGCACCGCGTGAGAAGCGGTGTTGATTACTAACGAACGAGTCATAGCTTAGACTCGCCGTGTTTCCGCGACATTACCGTTATGTTGCTGTCGCGAAACCAATCATTGAGGTTACCCTATCGAGGCGGCGTTGCCACCCTCAACAGCCAATCAACTGCATAAATTGCAGACCTCTCCCCATGGTTTAAGGGTAATCAATTTGGGACGGGGCTTTATTAACTGGTATTTGGCATCAGATACCATTCAATATAGCCCCATCCTACATTGACCGCCCTGTTATAGGAAATGCCGATAGCGAAGCATTTTCGATTGGTATCACCAAATCGCGAGAGAAATTCCATCTTGGCGCAGTGGTGCTGTAGAATCCTTGCAACAAAACATCGCACCTAGGCATCTAAAGGAGCACGATATGCGCGTCGACGAGGTTTTTAAGCAGGCAGCATCCCAGGGCACCGCGCCCATTTCGTTTGAGATGTTCCCGCCCAAGGGCGAGCTGACCCTCGACACGGCTCGCGAGGTGGCAGGCAATCTGTGCAAGCTTTCGCCGAGCTTTGTCTCGGTCACCTGCTCGGCCGGCGGCTCGGGCAACGGTGCCACCACCGCCCCCATCGCGCATATGATTACGAGCGAATTCGATACGCCCTCGGTAGCGCACCTCACCTGCGTGGGCCGCACCCACGCCGACATCGCCGCCAAGATCGACGAGTATCGCTCGGCCGGCGTGGAAAACGTGCTAGCCCTGCGCGGCGACCTGCCCGCCGGCGCGACTGAGGACGACAAGCCCGCCTCGGACTACGCCTACGCCCGCGACCTCATCCCTGAGCTCGTCGACGCCGGCTTTTGCGTGGGCGCCGCAGCTTACCCCGAGGGCCACATTGCCTGTGAAGATCTCAACGCCTCGGTCGAATACCTCAAGCAAAAACAGGACGCCGGCGCGAGCTTCTTTGTGACGCAGCTCTTTTTTGATAACGAGTGCTTCTACCGTTTTCGCGAGCTTGCCGACAAGGCCGGCATCACCGTGCCCATTACCGCGGGCATCATGCCGTTTATGGGCAAGTCGCAGATCAGCCGCATGGTCTTTATGTGCGGCGCGTCGCTGCCCTCCCCCGTCATCAAGATCCTCGCCAAGTACGAGAACGACCCCGAGAGCCTGCAGGCAGCCGGTGTAGATTATGCCGCCCATCAGCTTTGCGACCTCAAGGAGCACGGTGCCGACGGTCTGCACCTGTACACTATGAACCGTCCTGCAATCGCCGCGACCATTATGGAGCGCCTGGGGTAATGGAAAAACCGCACATCGATACAGCTTTTGGTGAAGTGCCGGCCGATCTTGCGTCGCCGGCGCTCTACCGTATCGATGCCGCCCATCGCCCCCGCGTCGACCGTGCCGAGATGCTGCGCTACCTGGGCTACGGCGGTCAGCAGATTGAGCCCGAGCTGTCGCAGCGTATTGAGCTTGTCGTTGAGCGTCTGGAACTGGACATTGAGCCCCGTGGCGTGCGCCGCGTTTTTGCCGTCGATGCCACGGGCGTCGATGAGCAGGGAGAGCCTTGCATTCGCTTGGTCGGCACCAACGTTGAGCTGCGCGGTCGCGATATCTATCGCCATCTCAAAGACGCCCGCTTTGCCGCACTCATGGTATGCACCCTCGGCATGGACGCCGAGCGTCGCCTGCGCACCACGGGAGCCCAGCAACCCCTAGAGGGAGCCGTGCTCGACGCTGCATGCTCTGCCTATGTAGAAGCCGCCGTCGAGCAGATGGACCAGCAGGTCAAGGCTGTGGCCGCCGCACACGGACTCGCCGGTAACTGGCGCTTCAGCCCCGGCTACGGCGACTGCCCGCTTACGGCCCAGCACTCAATCGTGGCTGCGCTCAACGCCACGCGGCTCATCGGGCTTACTGTCACACCTACCAGCCTGCTCATGCCCACCAAGAGTGTGACCGCAGTGATCGGTCTGTTTGACGGCGAGGTCCACGACGCCCAGAGCCGCCCCACCTGCAATATCTGCCGCATGCGCGAGCACTGCCGCTTCCGCGCCGCCCACACCACCTGCTATTCCAGCCATTAGGAGCCCTCGATGTTTACTCCGCTTATCACCCATGATTCCGACGGTACCGCGCTGGCAGCGCCCGTCAATACTGCGCGTTGTAACGGCGCCACGTACAAGACGCGCACGATCGGCGACCTTCGCATTAAGGACGATCGCCTGCGCGCCGCCATCGAGGGCACGGGACACCTCCTGTTCGACGGCGGCATGGGCACCATGCTGCAGGCGGCCGGCATGAAGGCCGGCGCCCTGCCCGAGCTGCTCAACTTTGAGGAGCCCCAGGTTATCACTGATATTCAGCGTCAGTACGTCGAGGCTGGCTGCGACGTAATCACCGCCAACACCTTTGGCGCCAACGCCCACAAGCTCGACGGCGCCGCCACCGTGGCAGATGTCTTTGCCGCCGCCGTCGCCTGCGCCCGCGCGGCCGGCGCCCACTATGTCGCCGGCGATATCGGCCCCATCGGCGCACTGCTTCGCCCCTTGGGCACCCTGAGCTTCGACGAGGCCTATGACCTCTTTGCCGAGGAAGTGCGCGCCGGCGTCGACGCGGGCGTGGACCTCTTTATTATCGAGACCATGACCGACCTTGCCGAGATCAAGGCTGCCGTCCTCGCCTGCCGCGAGAACTCCGACCTGCCCGTCTTTGCCACCATGACCTTTGAGGAAGACGGTCGCACGTTCCTGGGTACGAGTCCCGAGGTGGCCGCCGTCACGCTCGACGCCATCGGCGCCGACGTTTTAGGCATCAACTGCAGCCAGGGACCGGCCGAGCTCCGAGGGCTCGCCGCACGCATGCTCACCGTTACCGACAAGCCCGTTATGGTGCAGGCCAATGCGGGACTGCCCCGCGTGGACGATGACGGCAATACCGTCTTTGACATCCAGGCACCCGAATACGCCGAGGCCGTCGCCGGCATGATTGAGGACGGCGTGAGCGTCGTGGGTGGCTGCTGTGGCACCACGCCCACGCACATGGCGGCACTTCGCACCCTCATCGACAACCACACGCCCAGCCCGCGCCGCCGCAAGCCCAGCATGTCGGTCACGAGCGCGCAGACGGTCGTAGACCTTCCCTGCAACGGCCACAAAATCGCTGTCATCGGCGAGCGCATCAATCCCACCGGCAAAAAGCGCCTGCAGCAGGCCCTGCGCGACGGCGACCTGGACTACGTCGTGAGCCAGGGCATCAGCCAGCAGGAACAGGGCGCCGACATCCTGGACGTCAACGTGGGCCTGCCCGAAATCGACGAGGTCAAGATCATCCAACAGGCAACCGAGCAGCTCCAGGGCTCCACCTTGCTGCCGTTGCAGATCGACTCCACCGATCCCGCAGCCGTCGAGGCCGCCGTTCGCCGCTACGCCGGCAAGCCCATCATCAACTCGGTCAATGGCAAGCAGCAGATCATGGATGAGATCTTTCCGCTGGTCGCCCACTACGGCACCAACGTCGTCGGCCTCACGCTCGACGAAGGCGGCATCCCCGATACCGCCGAGGCTCGCTTCGCCATCGCCGAGCGCATCGTAGCCGAGGCTGCGCGCTACGGCATCGGACCGGACCGCATCCTCATCGACTGTCTGGTCATGACCGCCTCGACCAATCAACGCCAGGCCGAACAGATCCTGCGTGCTATGTCCCTGTGCAAGGAGCGCCTGGGCGTCAAATGCGCGCTCGGCGTGTCGAACATCAGCTTTGGTCTGCCCGCCCGCCCGCTGCTGGGCTCGGTCTTTTTGGCTGCCGCCTTCGGCGCAGGCCTGGACGCCCCCATCATGAACCCGGGCTCCAAGCGCTTTATGGATACCGTCTACAGCTATCGCGTCCTGAGCGTTGAGGACGAGGGCTCGACCGGATACATCGAACGCTACGCCGGCTGGACCGATCCGTACAAGATC
>DBFOPE010000099.1:0-4433 GCA_048429085.1 Collinsella sp. | reverse complement strand
GCTGCTGCTGCTGTTCCTTGGCTTTGGACTCATCCCCACAGCCGTGGCTTACATCTTATATATGCAGGGTCTGTCCATGGGGCTCGAGACGTCGAAAGTTCCCGTCGTAATGTCTTTCGAGACGGTCGTCACCGTACTGGTGGGCATTGGCATCTACGCTGAGCCCGCCGGCGCGATCAAGGTTCTGGGCATCGTGCTGGTGCTCGCGTCCATCCTGATCATGAACACCGACTTCTCCAAGCTGCGCAACAGTGTGTTTGTCGGTCATGTTGTTGAGAGCATGACCTTTAAGCCCAACGCGTGGTGGACGGAGAAATCGCAGGACATGGATCTGTTTAAGGAGCGCACCGGCATCGCGCTGGAGCCCACCGTGCAGGAAAGCCCCTGGTACTTTGTGCGATAGAGGATTGCGCGCAGGGTCTGACCTCGGGTTATCCAGCCAGCGCGGCCTACCCAGCCCCAACGTTTCAAATACGTTAAACCCGTCAACGGTCGATTTTCACCCGCGAACGGTCTTTATACTAATTAGCAATATAAGCAACGTATAAGACGTTATAATGACCATAACGAAAAGGAGGAGGCAAGATGAATCAGATCATTCTCGCATCTCATGGCGGCCTGGCCGCAGGCGCCAAAGACACGCTCGAGATGGTTCTCGGCGACGTGTCGAACGTCCACGTCGTGTCGCTTGCTCGTGACGACAAGGAGCCCATCACCGATAAGGTGGACGCCATGATCGCCACGTTCAACGCGGACGACACCGTCTATGTGCTGACCGATATGCTCGGCAGCTCGGTCAACAACAGCATGGTCGAGCTTTCCAAGAACGGCACGAAGTTCACGGTTGTCAGCGGTTTCAACATCCCGCTGGCACTGACGCTCGCTATGAGCCCCGTCCCCGTCAAGGGCGCCGAGCTCGCGGCCCTCATCAACGAGGCCCGTACCGGTCTGACCAACCCCAACGCACCGGTCGAGGCTGCCGCGGCTCCCGCCAAGAAGGCCAAGGCGCCCCGTCACAGCTCCGGTCCCGCCAAGATCGTCCTCGCACGTCTTGACTACCGTCTGCTGCACGGCCAGGTTGTCTTTACCTGGACCACCAAGGTTCAGGCCGAGCGCATCATCGTCGTCGACAACGCTGCCGCCAACGATGACATCAAGAAGGGCGCTCTTAAGCTGGCCAAGCCCCAGGGCGTGCGCCTGAACGTCTTCACCGTCGAGCGTGCCCTCGCCAAGATGGACAAGCTCAACACCCTCGGCGAGCGCGTCATGTTCGTCTTTGGCAACACGGCCGAGATGCTGCAGTTCTGCCAGGGCTACAAGCTCGATGCCATCAACCTGGGCGCCACCGCCAACCACGACGGTGCCGATCAGGTCGGAGGCAAGGACAGCTCCGTCTTCCTCGACGCCAACCAGAAGGCCGACGTCAACCAGCTGCTCGACATGGGCATTAAGCTCTACGTCCAGCAGACCCCTACGTATCAGAGCGTCGACATCGACGCCAAGCTGTAATCAACCAGGCTTTTGCCTGACTGAAAGGAGAAGGGTATGAATACGTTCATCAGTGCGGTGCTCGTCGGCCTCGTCGGCGTGTTCTGCATGTGGGACTCCCGCCTGCTCGGTCGTCTTAACTTCGAGCAGCCCCTCGTTGGCGCTACGCTCGTCGGTTTGCTGCTGGGCGATGTGCCCACTGGCCTTGCCGTCGGTGCCGCCGTCGAGCTCGTGTCCATGGGCCTGGTGCAGGTCGGCGCCGCCGTTCCGCCCGATATGGTCCTGGGCGGCATCGTGGCCGCTGCCTTTGCGTGCCTGACCGATGCTTCCGCCGAGACCGCCATGACGATCGCCATCCCGGTCGCCGTCCTGGGTCAGCTCCTCGGCATCGTGTTCCGTTCCATCATCGCCGCCCTCACCCATGTGGCAGATAACGCGATCGATAACGGAAAGTTCAAGACCGCCTACCGTATGCACATCTGCGCCGGCTCCGGTCTGTACGCCGTCATGTACTTCCTGCCGATCTTCCTCGCCGTCTTTGTTGGCACCGACCTGGTTCAGGCCATCGTCAACATGGTTCCCGAGTGGCTGTCCACTGGTCTTAACGTTTCGACCAAGATCATGACCGCCTACGGCTTGGCCCTGCTGCTCACCATGATGATCAAGAAGGGTATGACTCCGTTCCTGTTCATCGGTTTCCTGCTCGCCGCTTACCTCAACCTGTCCGTCATCGCGGTCGCTCTGATCGGTGTGTGCCTGGCTGTCGTCTTCATGGGCTTCAAGTTCAACGGTTCCCATGCAGCCGCCGGTGTCGATTCCGACTACGATCCGCTCGAAGACGACGAAGACTAAGGAGGAACACACTATGGCAACCGCAACCAAGGACGTGTCCCTGAACAAGAAGGTCAGCCAGTTCTTCTGGCGCTCCTGGGCCATCCAGGCCTCTTGGAACTACGAGCGTCAGATGAACATGGGCTTCCTCTACGGCATGGTTCCCACGCTTGATCGCCTCTATCCGGATGAGTCCGACCCCAAGCAGCTCGCTGCTAAGAAAGAGGCTTACCACCGTCACATGGCGTTCTACAACTGCACCCCGCAGACGAGCGCTTTCATCCTGGGCCTCGCCGCCTCCATGGAGGAGGAGTACGCCAAGGATCCCGAGAACTTCGATCCCGATTCGATCAACGCGGTCAAGACCTCCCTCATGGGTCCGCTTTCCGGCATCGGTGACTCCTTCTTCCAGGGCACCATCCGCGTTATCGCCTTTGGCCTGGGCGTTCAGCTGGCTCAGCAGGGCTCCATCATGGGCCCGATCCTGGCCATGCTCATCTCCATCGTCCCCTCTGTGCTGATCACTTGGTTCGCAGCCAAGATGGGCTATCAGGGCGGCCACGAGTACCTGAGCAAGCTCCAGGGCGGCGATCTCATGGAGAAGCTCATGTATGTCTGCGGCATCGTGGGTCTTATGTCCGTGGGCGGCATGATCGCCACGCTGATCGGCGCCACCACCCCGCTGCAGTTCGCTGAGGGCACCGTCGTGATCCAGGACATCCTGGACGGCATGATGCCCCAGATGATCTCCCTCGGCCTCACCGGCCTTATGTACTGGCTCATCAAGAAGAACGTCAACACCGGTTGGCTTCTCGTGATCGCCATTGTGGGCGGCATCGCCCTCTCCGCGGCCGGCATCCTGGCCTAGTCGCGACTAAGCGCCTAACCGCTTTCCCCCGGGGGCCTGCCTGGCATCCCATACCCCAGGCAGGCTTCCATCCCTATACGTGACAAAGGGCAGTCCCTTTGTCACATCCTCAACGGGCCGGCGACTCGGTCCAAACCACGGTAACCCTGCGAGCGCCCGGCAATGTGGCGCCGCAAAAATCGAAAGGAATGTGTCAGATGTACGAGATCGACCTTAACCTCCCTAAGCAGATCGTCGCTGACGTCCTGTCCAACCACGAGATCCACAGCGTCGCCTTCGTCGGCTGCGGCGCTTCCATGTCCGACCTTTACCCCGCCAAGTACTTCCTGGCTAACAACACGGACAAGCTGAACGTTCAGATCTTCACCGCTAACGAGTTCAACTACGACACGCCCTCCTGGGTCAACGAGCACACCTTCGTAATCACCTGCTCCCTCGGTGGCTCCACGCCCGAGACCGTCGAGGCCAACAAGACCGCCAAGAAGCACAACTGCCCGGTCGTCTCCCTCACCAACAAGGCTGGCTCCGCTCTGACCGTTGACGCCGACCACGTCATCGTTCACGGCTTCCACGCCAACTACGCTGCCAAGTGCGAGAAGCCCGGCTACGCCATCGCTCTTGCTGTTGAGATTCTTCAGCAGACCGAGGGCTATGACCACTACGAGGACATGATCACCGGCCTCACCAACATCTTCGATCTCTGCGAGAACGCCGCTCAGCACTGCAAGAAGCTCGCCAAGAAGTTCGCCGAGGACTTCAAGGACGACAAGATGATTTACTTCATGGCTTCCGGTGCCTCCGAGAAGATGGCTTATTCTCACGCCGCCTTCCTGTTCACCGAGATGCAGTGGATCGACGCCGCCGCCTACAACACCGGCGAGTACTTCCACGGCCCGTTCGAGGTTTCCACCGAGGGTAAGCCCTACGTCTTCTTCATGTCCGATGGCGCCACCCGTCCGATGGACGCCCGCGCCCTCACCTTCCTTGAGCGCATGGGCGCCAAGGTCGCTCTGATCGACTCCAAGGACTACGGCCTGGCTGACGCCGTGCCCGCGAGCGTCATCACCTACTTCAACCCGCTGCTGCACCTCGCCGTTATGCGTGAGTACGGCAACCAGATCGCCGAGGCCCGTCAGCACCCGCTGACCATGCGTCGCTACATGTGGAAGCTTTCCTACTAATCACAAGTAAGTAGACCTTACGGGTTGATTGAGAGGGGATGGGGTTTGCGCCCCGTCCCCTTTTT
>DBFOPE010000098.1:0-5504 GCA_048429085.1 Collinsella sp. | reverse complement strand
CGTGTCGCTGCTCCATTGGATTATCGGCGACAGCCAGCGCAGCATCGTGGTCGAGATGATGGCTGACGGCCTGCATGTATACGACGATCCGGTCGACACCCTTGCCAACCAGCCGACCTTCCCGTGGCACATGGAAAACCTACGCACCTATATCACCGCCACAAGCGATTTTCCGCAGACGGCGACGTGGCGTGGCGCCGAGCTTAAGCCCTATGGAGCCGGTGCCGGCATGCGCGGCATTCCCGGCGACTGCTATTCGCCGAGCCGTTTTGTAAAGGCGGCGTATCTCAATGCCAATTACCCGCAAAAGGAGAGCGAGACCGAAAACGTCGTCCGTATGTTCCGCTCGCTCGAGGGCGTGGTGATGATTGAGGGGGCGTCCAGGATGGGCGATGGCAAGTTCGAGAAGACTATCTACACCGGATGCTTTAGCGCGCGCACGGGCAATTATTACTACGCGATGTATGGGGATCCGTCGATTCGCTACGTGAGCCTGATGGATGCCGAGGGCGCGAGCCCCGATAGACTCGTGGTTCCCGAGCCGCGTCGTTCGTAGCCGCTAGCTTTACTGCAATGCAAGGCGGCCCTGCGTCTCCCGTGAGATGCAGGGCCGCTGTCGTTGATTTGTGACGTCGCTAGAAGTTGGCGTCGTTGAGTTGTTCGCTCTCGAGGCCGTCGAGCAGTTGCTGTTCGGGCGTATCGGCGACGCTCTCGAGTAACTCGGTGGGGTCGACGTTCATGTTCCTACCGGCTTCGTTGCCGTTGACCAGGTCGTCCGAGAAGATATCGACTTCCATTTCCTCGGCCTCTTCGATCTGAACCTCGAGCGGCACCTGGGTGCGCACGAGCTTAACGGCCGGGCGCATGCGGGCAAACAGCGGCACGTACTCGATGATGATGGCCGAGTTCTCAAGACCGTACCAGCGTGCCGGGCTTCCGCAGGCGCGGCGGACGGCGTACTTGATGGCCATGACGCGGTGGTCGTTGCGGTTGATGTCCGTTTCGGGGGCAAGCATCTTGCGCAGCATGCAAAAACGGAAGTCGCCCACGTTGCCGCGCGTCTCGTAGATGGAGTAGGTGTGATGCTGCGGCGGCAGCTCGCCCGATGCCATCAAGTCGCCAACAATCTGGCGCAGGTAGGCATTGATGCGCTGGTTGACCTTAAAGCCCAGGTCCAAGCGCACGCGGAACAAAAAGTCCGTGCCAAAGGTCTCGACGGAATACTCGTGCGTATAGGGCTCGTCGGTAACGTGCACGTTGATGAACCAGTATGCCTTGGCGCGCTTGGGATGCTTATCCAAGATGGAATAGAGCACGTCGCGGTCGAGCGTGAGCGGGTCGGGACTGTTGGTAAGGAACACCAGATTGTCGGCGAGCACGGGGTAGGTCTCGTCGTTGCGCAGGCGGTCGAGCTGGTCAATGTACTTGGAGACGGGCAGCAGGATCGTCTGCGTGCGCTCGATGGCGGTGCCGCGGCGCCACACGTACATAAGGCCAAACAGCAGCGAGGCCAAGAAGATCATGACGTAGCCGCCGTCAAAGAACATGGTGAGGCACGAGGCGAAGAAGCACAGCTCAATGGCGCCAAAAAGTAGGGCAAAGACGCAGGCGCCCAGCTTGCGCTTGAGAATGCCGGCGATATAGCTCGTCAAAAGCGTCGTGGTCATGAGCATGGTCACGGTAATGGCGAGGCCGTAGGCGCTCTCCATGCGCTCGGAGTTTTGGAACAGCAGCACGATGAAGATGCAGCCGACCCACATGATGTTGTTGACGAGCGGAATATAGAGCTGGCCCTTGGTGTCGCTGGGGTAGTGGATGCGCAGGTGCGGCATAAGGTTGAGGCGCGTTGCCTCGGATACCAGCGAGAACGAGCCGGTAATGAGCGCCTGCGAGGCGATGATGGCCGCTACGGCCGAAAGCACGATGGCAAAGGGGCGCAGGGGCTCGGGAAGCATCATGTAGAACGGGTTGACGATATCCATCGCGAGCATCTGGGGGTTGGAGTTATTGGCGAGCAGCCAAGCGCCCTGGCCCAGATAGTTAAGGATGAGGGCCGCCTTAACAAACGGCCAGGATGCGTAGATGTTGGCCTTGCCCACGTGGCCCATGTCTGAATAGAGCGCCTCGGCGCCGGTCGTCGACAGGAAGACGAAGCCGAGCACCATGATGCCCGAGTGGTTGATGGGCGAGAACAGGAACATAATGCCGCGAATGGGGTTGAGCGCGCGCAAGATGGACAGGTTGCCGAGCATATTGAACAGGCCGGCGCCTGCCAGGAACAGGAACCACAGCGTCATGAGCGGGCCGAAGAGCTTGCCGATTGACGAGGTACCGGCGCGCTGCATGGCAAACAGACCGCAGATAATGATGATGGTGATGATGATCACATTGGTCTGACCGTCACCCAATAGTGCGTGGCCCCACTCGATGGTACGCAGGCCCTCAATGGCTGTGGTGACCGTGACCGCGGGGGTGAGGATGCCGTCGGCGAGCAGCGCCGCGCCGCCGATCATGGCGGGGAGAATCAGCCATGGTGCCACCTTGCGCACGAGACTGAACAGGGCGAAGATGCCGCCTTCGTTGTGGTTGTCGGCCTTCATGGCGATTACCACGTACTTGACCGTGGTCACGAGCGTCATGGTCCAGATGACGAGCGAAAGCGCGCCCAGGATCATGTCCTCGCTGACGGTACCGATGCCGCCGTTGTTGGCGACGATTGATTTCATGGTGTACATGGGGCTCGTGCCGATGTCGCCATAGACGACGCCGAGCGTTACGAGCAGCATGCCAGCGGAGAGGGGGATGGCTCCGTGCCCGCCTTGCCCGCGCTGGTCTTGGAGGTTTGCCTCCAGTTTATTGTGTGCCACGAGGACTCCCTTAGACATCCGGTTATCTGTCTAGGACAAAAAACTTTATGCCGTCTTTATACATACAAGAGCAGTTTGGCACATCGGGTTATTTTAGACAATAATCCTCAGCTGGGGATTATTTATCTACGCAGGTAGCATTTCAAAGCAGGGGCTTTTAAGCACGTACTGTCTGGGCGATGCCAGCCTTGGCGTTTGCGCGTTTGCCGGCGAGTTCGCAAAAAATCGCGCCGCCGATGATAAGCGCGGCGCCCATCAGGCGGACCGGTGTTATGGCTTCACCCAAAAGGGCGGCCGAGAACACGACCGCCGAAAGCGGCTCGAGGTAGCCGACGACAGCGACGGTCTGGACGGGCAGCTTGGCGACGGCGCTAAAGTAGAGCAGGCAACCGATGCCGGTGTTGACGACGCCGAGCATAGCGACGGCGCGCCAATCAATACTGGCGGCGATACCGGCGGACAGGAATGAGGGAGCGCCCTGCGTGATGAGCGTGAGGACCAGTGCGGTCACAAAGGCGGCGCACACCTGGAGCGTGGAGTTCTCGAGGCCCTCGATGTGCGGCGCACCCTTGCTAGCGATGACCATCAATGCATAGCAGAAGGCCGAGGCGATTCCACAGACGATGCCCGCAATGGGCATATTGCCGCCTAGACCTTGCGCTGCAATGAGAAAAGCACCGCAGGCGACGGCGACAAAGCCGGCGATTTTGCCGCCGGTCAGCTTTTCGCCAAAGATGAGCGGGGAGAGCGCCATGACAATGATGGGGCCGCAGTAGTACAGCAGCGAGGATACGCCGACGCCGATCGTCTGGTAGGCGCGGAACAGAAAAATCCAGCTGGCGCCCAGCGCAGCTCCCGAGAGGAGGAGGGCCGCGGCTTCGCGGGGACGAGATGGCGCCTGCAACTCATGGTGTTGGGTAGTGGCGAGGATGGTTATAAGCGAGAGGGCTCCCAGAAAAGTGCGCAGCAGCACGATATCGGAGCTCGGCAGTGCGATAGCTGCGGCGATGATGCCGTTAGAGCCAAACAACAGTAATGCTGCTAAGTATGTAAACAGTCCGTTGTTCATGCGCTGACATCCCCTCTATATCCGAACATGTTCACTATGGGTGAACTGGCTTTAGAAGAAAAGCGAATATAATGCATGGAAAACATGACAAAAACTCATGCAAGGGTGGGGACGTGCCGTGGAGACCAATATCCAAAAGATGCAGGTGCTGCTGGAGACGGTGCGCGCCGGAAGCTTTACGCGTGCTGCCGAGCGCCTGAGCTATTCGCAGTCGGGCGTGAGCCGTATGGTGGCCGATCTTGAGGCCGACTGGGGTTTTAAGGTGCTCGACCGCAGTCGCGAGGGCGTGGCTCTTTCTGCCGACGGGCGGCAGGTCATGCCGGCTGTCGAGGCGCTCTGCGAGGAATTCACTCGCTTGCAGCGACGGGTGGATGAGATGCGTGGACTCATGCGCGGCAAAATCTGCATCGGTACGTTTTCGAGTGTGGCGACCCACGTGCTGCCGCCGGTGATTGCGCGCTTTCGCGCCGATCATCCGGACGTCGATTATGAGTTGCTGATGGGCGATTACTCAGAGATTGAACAATGGGTGGCGGAAGGTCGCTGCGACCTGGGCTTTATTCCGCGCGAGCCACGCGGCGCCGGCATGGCGTCGCGACCGTTGGTGCAAGACGAGCTGATGGCCGTGGTGCCAGCGGACTCCTCGCTTGCCACCGCGGAGGTCGTTTCCCTTGCCGATTTGGCCAACGAGCAGTTTATCCTGCTGGAACGCGGTAGCGACGACGAGATTACGCCGCTGTTTCGCCGCGCGGGCCTGGCGGTGCGCTCTAAGCTGTCGACCTGGGATGACTATGCGATTATGGCTATGGTCGAGGACGGCCTGGGCGTTAGCATTCTTCCCGCGCTCATCTTGCGTCGCTGTCAGTTCGATGTTGCCGTGCGACCACTCGAGGGACATCCCCATCGGCAGATCAATGCGATATATCGCACGGCTGACGTTTCTCTTGCCGCTGCTCGATTCCTTGAATACCTCTAAACGTGTGCACGTCATTGTCCGCTTTGGGCAAATCTCGGAGTCTGGTGCATTTTCTTATGAAATTGAACTTTCGAATGAGGTGCCGCGTTATACTGCTGCCTAAATTGAACCTTGGTTCAATTCGTATTCTATAAATTGAACTTTGCCAGCAAGGAGGTTCTAGTGGCCCAAGAGACGTTTAGCGATCGCCTGCGACAGACTATGTCCGATCGCGACGTTCGCCAGTCGGACGTGATCCGCGCATCGGAGATGCTCGGCAAAAAACTCGGCAAGAGTCAGATGAGCCAATATGTGAGCGGCAAGACGATCCCGCGGCGCGATGTGGCTGAGCTGCTCGCCCGTATTTTGGAGGTCGATGTTACCTGGCTGCTTGCCGGCGACGCCGATCAAGGCGAGGCATCATCACCCCGCAACGATTCCAAGCCCGAACCCCATCCCTCAGCTCAAATTGCAAGGAGCACCACCATGCGTACTTTTTCTAAATCCACCAAGCTCGATAACGTCCTGTATGACGTGCGCGGTCCCGTCGTCGACGAGGCTGCCCGTATGGAGGACGAGGGCGAGCGCATCCTCAAGCTCAATATCGGCAACC
>DBFOPE010000097.1:0-4371 GCA_048429085.1 Collinsella sp. | reverse complement strand
GAAGACGGCGTCGTAGCCCTCCTCGTGCACGCGGTCGGCCAGGGCGGTCATCCGCTTGCCGGCCTCGTAGACGTTCCTGCCGTCCTCGAGGTAGCCCTCCTGGTCGAAGTGCATGATCTCGATCTTCTCGGTCTCCTTCATGTGTGTCCTCCCATCACATGTGCGCGATTCTATACATCGCGCTTCTTGCTGATACCAATTATAGCCATACGATTGCTTGTTATTTAATACCAATCCAAACTCACGAAGATTTGCGGCGAACGGTCGGTTTCCTCGCCCGAGTGGTATCACAACGCCATTAGTTGTCTATTTAGAGCGCTACTGCCGACGGGCGCCCCACAACTCGCCGGCTATAAAAGCATTGCGCCAGACCCGCCCAAGCGTTTCCGGCGCAACCGCGCAGTTTAGTTATTCGGCTTCCATCTCCGCTGTCACACGGCGATACATCTCGATAACCTGAGTCGTCGCCTTGGACGGATCCTGATAGTAGCGGCCATCGCACGTCTCGGCCGATACATAGCCCGTATAGCCGTGGCGCATGAGCGCCTCGAGGTCGGCACGCATATCACGCTCGCCGTCGCCCCAGGCAAGATGCGTCGTGCCGCCGCCCACATCTACAAAGTGGGTGTGAACGATCTTGTCGCCCAAAACCTCAAAGTAGCCGTCGATCGTGTCGCCGGCAACTTCCATGGCGCCAAAGTCGATACAAGCCTTACAATTGGGGCGATCGACCGCCTCGAGGATGCGCGCCACATCCTGTGCGGTGTTGACCAGCACGGACTCCGACGGCTGCAGCGCCTCGAGCGCGACGCGAATACCGCGCGTGTCGGCGCAGTCGCACACCGAGCGCAGCATGGCAACGCTGCGGGCCCAGGCGTCCTCAGCCGGCTCGTCCAGATAGGCCCAACCACTCGTCACCAGAATCTGCGGCACGCCCAACTCAACGGCAACGTCGATCACATTCTTAAAGTACGAGAGGATGCGTTTTTGGCCCGTCTCACCGCGCACCGCGACGTTCCACGGCTTGGGGTTGTTCTGCTCGGGGCACACGCACACGATCTTGATACCGTACTGGGCGGCAAGATCGCGAATCTTATCCACCGAATCGTGCTCATGGCAATCCACATACAGGTGCATCGAGCCGGTCCACAACTCGATATTGCGATAGCCGGCCTCACCTGCAGCCTTAAAAAACGTCTCGATGCTGTAGTAACGATGGTTGATGTTCATGAGCGAAAGCTCGGGTACGACCATAGCCCTCCCCTTTCGTACGGAGTTTTAAAAAACAGGGGGCCGCCGCAGATGCGACAAGCCCCCCAAAGATCGACGCAACCGTTAGACGCGATGGAAGCGCGATTCGAACATATTAGGCAAGCACGCCAAAGTAAGCGCCGATGATGCCCACGACCATGGTGCAGAGGATCAGGACCATCGGGTTGATCTTCTTGGAGAGCAGCCAGTAGTAGAGCCAGAAGGCGGCCATGCCGAGCATACCGGGCATGATGCCGTCCAGGATGTCCTGGAGAGTCTGGGCGGAGTCGCCCTGACCGATGGCGATGGGCAGCGAAGCCCAGAACATGTCCTTGCTCATGGCGCCAACAACCATAACGCCGACAATGCCGACGCAGGCCATGATCTTTTGCATCAGGCCGGTCTTCTGAGCCTCGTCGAGGAAGCCAATGCCCAGCTCATAACCCTTGATAGCGCCAAAGATACGAATCAGGAACGCCGGGATGTTGTAGACGAGCAGGAAGGCGATGGGGCCAAAGACGTTGCCGGCCTGGCACAGGCTGATGCCCACGGCAGCGGCGACGACGCGCAGGGTGGACAGGAAGAAGGAGTCACCCAGGCCGGAAAGCGGACCCATGAGGGCGGCCTTGATGTCGTTGACGCTCTCGGGCTCAACCTCGCCACGAGCGACCTTTTCTTCCATGGCCATCGCGATGCCACCCACGAAGGGAGCGAGCTGCGGGGTGATGTTGAAGAATGCGCTGTGACGGTGCAAGGCCTCGGCGTAATCATCGGGACGGCCGGCATAGATCTTCTTGAGCATGTTGGCGACCATCAGGCAGAAGGCAATGTTCATCTGCTTGTAGTAGGTCCAGGAGAATTCCATGCCCAGGGCGCCGGTGTTCACGGCGCTCTTAATGAGGTCGGAGCGAGTAATCTGGTTCTCGGAATTAGAAGTCATCGTCCTCATCCCCTTCCACAGAAAGCTGGGACTGGGCGCCACCAAGGCCCAGCAGGTCGTACTTGTCGATGCCGATGATGATTGCAATCAGGGCGACGCCGAGGACGGGCACGTTGGCATAGGAGCACAGCAGGAAGCCCAGGAAGTAGAACGGCACGAGCTGCTTGGTAAGCACCAGACGGCCGAGCATGGCGAAGCCCATGGCAGGCAGGATGTTGGCTGCGACGCCAAAGCCATCGAGGACGAACGTCGGGATGAAGTCGAGCAGGCCCTGAACAGCGTCGGCACCCAGATAGAAGGAGACCGAGCACAGGATAAAGGCCAGGACGACAATCACGAGACCGATAATCCAGTGCATAGCGTAGATGCCCTTGAGGTTACCCTTGCTGGCAAAGACGTCGGCACGGTCGACCAGAAGGGGCATACCGGCGTTGACGACGTTCTTGATGGCCAGGCACAGAGTGGCGATGGGCATCGCGAGCGCGATAGCGGCCTCGGTGCTCTGACCCAGCTGAATAGCGAAGGCGCAGGCGAGCACGCCGCCAATCGTCTCATCGGGCGGCACGTAAGCGCCGATGGAGATAGAACCCATGAAGAGCAGCTCGAGGCTCGCACCGATGGCGAGGCCGGACTGCAGGTCCCCGAGGACTATGCCGACGAGCGGGCACAGAACGATCGGGCGGAACGCATAGAGCGTACCGAGCTGATAATCGAGCTTACCGAAGGCAGCGATAAGTCCGATGAGGATCGCTTGAACAAGCATTGTTCCTCCCTTTGATCCCTCTTGGATCCGCGCGGCGATTCCCGACTTGTCAGCGCGCCCTTTTCCATGCCGACAATCGCCCAGACAGATCCAGCTTGTACCGGTGTGCTGTTAACACCTAAACCGGTGCAAATGATTTGATACCAATTATATAGTCATGCAAAAACTATTTAATACCAATCGCTCAACGGGCGTGTACTCCCGGTGAACGGTAGATGGGGGTAACGGGTAAAGCGTTTATCCGGTACGCCCACGGATAGGGGCGGCGCCGTACGTGCCGCCCCGTGGTTCCCAATTAGAGGGCGCTTAGGGCATCGACCTTGGGGTCGTCGGCCAGAGCGCGAATCTCGACCTCGACACCGCGGCCGACGAGCTCGCGAATGTCCTCTTCCTCGGCAGCAGTCACAAAGATCTGGCGGGAAATCTTACGGGCATCGGGACGCTGCTCGTCCTTGGACTTGGTGTTGCCCAGGTTGATGGAGGTGATCTGCGGGCAGCCGTCGACAAGCTGCTTGGCCTCGGCGATGCTGGCGACGCAGATGATCATCTTGTACTTATCGGTAACACCGGAGTTGATGGCCTCGATGGCGTGCTCCATGTCCTTGATGACGAGCTTGACATTGGCCGGCTTTCCCATCTTGAGCGTGGTCTTCCAGACGGGATCGTTGGCAACCTTGTCGCCAACGCAGAAGATGCAGTCGGAGCCCAAGCCCTGGACCCAAGAGACGGCCACCTGGCCATGAAGCAGACGATGGTCGACGCGAAGCAGTTGAATCATGATTGACCCCCAAAGGTCTCATGCCGGAAACCCGGCCCCATTAATAGCAGGCGGTGACTAGAACTCTTCCTCGTCATCCGCATCGGTCAGCAGATCGTTGACAAACTTGACGCGCGTGTCGTCAGCCGCGAGGATCTCGCGGATAACCTGGTCGGCGGGAGCCTCCTGGTCCGAAAAGAGCAGCTGGATCAGCAGCGGCAGATTCATGTTGGCAACCAGGTAGGTGTTGGGGCGCGTCTGGACGATCTTGGTGAACTCGTTGTTGACGCTGCCGCCAAACAGGTCGGTGCACACGATTACGTCGTCGGCGGGGTCGAAGGTCGCCAGGAGCTTGGCGGCTTCCTCGGCGACGTCGGTGCGGCCGTCGACAAACATCGACAGGTCGTGGACGTTATCGCGCGCGCCCGAGAGCAGCTCGGTGCTCTCTTTGATGCCGGTCGCAAAATGCGCGTGGCTAGCAAAGATGTATTGCCTCATTGCGGTTTCCCCCAAATGAAATTAGTAGTCGAACTGGTGGTAGTAGCGGCGGTACTTGAGGTTGTGCTTGGTGACCAGCTCGTAGTTGCGCGCGAGGCGGTCGGTGGTCAGCACGGACAGGATCCAGGGCGACACGATGACGCGGAAGTCGTCGTCCAGGCC
>DBFOPE010000096.1:0-4661 GCA_048429085.1 Collinsella sp. | reverse complement strand
GCTCGAGCAAAACGCCGACTACCTGTCGCGTGGAGCATTGAAGCAGCTTGAGGACCGCAACAAGCGCGAACTCAACGCGCGCGAGCGTTCGGGTATCATGGAAGCGCTGGCGAGCGCGCGGACGCTCATGCGCGACGTGCTGCTGACGCTTCAGGATGAGGCGGCAGGCGTTGTGAACGAAGACGTGCGCGACACGATCGGTCGGCTTGCCGCCGCGACCAATGTTGCGGGTGCCACCCGGGCGCTCGAGGCGGTCGCAACTGCCGAGCGCAACATCGCCAGAAACGTTACTCCCCAGCTGGCCATCGAGGTCATGCTGTTCGATATCAGGAAGGCACTGAAATGCCGTTAGTCGTACCCGTTAAGTTTACCTATGCCTCGCGCGACCTGTGGTTTGACCCGCAGGATCTGGATATTCTCGAGGCCGATTATGCCATTTGCTCCACTGAGCGTGGGACCGAGATCGGCCTGGTCACGGCCGATCCCTTCGAGGTGCCGCAAGACGAGATCGGCCAGCCGCTCAAGCCCGTGCTGCGCGTGGCGAGCGACATCGACCTGCAGCTTGCCGACGACCTGGCCATCCAGGGCGATGAGGCGATGGTCGATTTCCGCCGTCTGGTCAAAGAGCTCGACCTCGAGATGAAGCCGGTCGGCGTCGAGTACCTGTTTGGCGGCGAGAAGGCCGTGTTCTACTTTGCGGCCGAGGAGCGCGTCGATTTTCGTCAGCTTGTCAAGGATCTGTCCTCGACGCTGCACATTCGCGTCGACATGCGCCAGATCGGCGTGCGCGACGAGACCCGCCTGGTGGGCGGCTATGCCCAGTGCGGACAGGAGCTCTGCTGCACGCGCTTTGGCGGACAGTTTGAGCCCGTCTCGATTCGCATGGCAAAAGAGCAGGACCTACCGCTCAACTCGTCCAAGATCAGCGGCGTTTGCGGCCGCCTGATGTGCTGCCTGCGCTATGAGTTCGAGGCGTACAAGGACTTTAAGAGCCGTGCGCCCAAAAAGAAGACGCTCATCGATACGCCGCTTGGCAAGGCGCGTATCCAGGAATATGACACGCCGCGCGAGCAGCTGGTGCTGCGCCTGGAGAACGGCAAAGTCTTTAAGGTCAACCTGGCCGATATGACGTGCTCGGAGGGCTGCAAAAAGAAGGCCGCCGAGCAGGGCTGCAACTGCCGCCCCGATTGCGTAACGCGCGACGTGCTCGAGCGCATCGAGTCGCCCGAGATGCGCCTGGCGCTCATGGAGCTCGATCGCGAGAATGGCGTCGATGTGGGCGATGGCCTGTCGAGTGCCGACCGTCTGGCCGGCACATCGATGCCCAAGCGCCGTCGTCGCGATGCCGAATCCGATGCTCGCGCTGCTCAGGGCCAGGGCGAGGGCCGTGGCCGTGGAAAGGGCCGCGGCAAGACCGAGGCACCCGAGGCCGAGGAGGCAGCCGGTGGTCGTCGCCGCCGCAAGCGCGCGGCGTCCGTCGACAATGGCGAGGCCGCGGGCAAGAACGCTTCTCGCGAGCGCGAGACTCAGCAGCCCCAGCAGCAAAACCGCGGCGGTGGCATGAACCCCACGCGCCGTCGCCGCCGTCACCTGTCGAGCGAGGAGCGCGAGGACGCCTTCCGCGCCGCAGCCGCTCGCGAGGCCGGTGCCGCTCCCAAGGACGCCTCGGGCTCCGATGCGCCTGCTGACAAGGGCGGCAAGCCGCGTGGCGAGGAGGAGCGCGCACCGCGTCCGCGTCGTCGCCATTCCTCGGGTGCGCAGCAGAAGCCCTCGGTTCCTTCTGTGGCCGATCAGGTTTCGGATGGCGAAGTCAAGGTCACGCGCCGTCGTCCTGGAGACTGCGGGGGAGCTGCCGCCAAGGCTTCGCGCGGCGGTACTCGCGACGAGCGCGAACCGCGTGAGAATAGCGGTGGCGAGGGCTCGACCGACCAGGGTCAAAAGCGTCGCCGTCGCCGTCGCTCCCGCAAGCCGCGCCAGGACGGTGGTGAAGGCTCGACCCACACCTCGTCCGCACCGCAACCGCCTGCCGGCGAATAACGTCCGTAAGCGGATGTGACCCGCCTGACCCCAGCGCCTCTGGGTATCATGGCTCTACACCGACAACCCTCCCTTCGCCTTCGCGTAGGGAGGGTTGTGTCATGAAGAGACATCTGAACGTATTGACTCGCTTGCAGGGCGCAGGTGTCCTACCGTTTGCGGACGAATTGCTACCGCTTGCCGAGCACGCGACATACGAGGCGCTCGAGGCGTTGTCGCCTACGCGATGCGCCGGCTGCGAGCGTTCCGGTGCGCTGATCTGCCAGGATTGTCTGGCATCGCTCGCACTCATCGACCCGTGCCATAGCTGCATCCGATGCGGCGCCCCGTTTGGGGATTTGCTGTGCACCGAGTGCTCGGTCGAGGGCGCGTCTTCGGCAATGGCCGAGGCGCTCGATTGCTGCCTGGCGTGTGCCGTCTATGCACATCCGCTGCCGCGCATCATTAAAGCGTACAAGGATGCGGGCGAGCGACGTCTGGCACCGTATCTGGCGGAGCTACTCTACGACACTGCCTTGCATGCCCAGGTGGCAGCCCCCGATCGCTACGGCAGTGTGCTGTCCGGCGCCGACGCGGTGGTATTTGTGCCCGCGACTGCGGCAGCGTTTCGGCGGCGTGGATTCGACCATATGGAAGCAATCGCGCGCCCGTTTTGCGATCTTTCGGGTGTGTCGTTGCTGGACGCCCTGGTCAAATACGGTCACGGTGACCAGCGCGAGCTCGGTCGCGATGAGCGCCGGGGACATGCCCGGGGCATGTACGAGACAGTCGAGGATGTGCGCGGCTGTCGCCTGCTGCTCATCGATGATGTCATTACCACGGGTGCGACCATGGCGGCGGCCTCGGCGGAGCTCAAGCGTGCCGGCGCCGCGGCAGTCGATGGTCTCGCTATCGCACGCGTTTGGTAGGGGGTGGTTTTGTGGCAGTGAAGATAGCGCGGCGCATCGAGCCGACAAGCGAGCAACTGGCGGCCTCCGTAATCCTGACTGGCGCCTCGGCACTGCGCATGATGCGCGCCGAGCGTCGACAAATGGGTTACATCAGTTGGAGAGACCTCGATCCCGATGAAGAGCGCCGTGTGCTGCACGCATCGTCGCCCTCGGTCGAGGACATCTATCTTCCTGATTTGGTGAGGATCGGGGTCGTGAGCGGCGAGGTTCAAGAAGACCTGTGCCTGCTGGTGGGGTCGGCGAAGCAGCGTCGCCGCATGCCTGGTGCAAGCTGGTCCGTTTGTTCTACAGGCCTGCCGGACGCTTCGATTTTGGAGGTGGAGCCGGGGGTGTACAGCTTGTCTCCCGAGGCCCTGTGTGCCGCCGTTGCGCGCGAAGTCGGCTGTATCCAGGCATTTGCCCTGGCCCAGGAGCTGTGCTCCAAGATTTCGCTGAGCGATCGCGGGCAGTATCTGCCCCCTTACAGCTCGCCTACCGTGAACAGGCTTGCAAAGGATAAGGACCAGCCGTCAGATGTGGGCTACTTTGAGGTCGAGCCAGTGCTGACGCCCGATCGCCTGGCAGATTACCTTTCGGCATGCAAGGGGAGCGCGGCCAAGCAGCTGCGGCGGCTGTGCCCCTATCTGTCGGAAAACCTGCGCTCACCCATGGAATGCATCATGCTTGCCATGTTTTCGCTTCCGTTTTCCTATGGTGGATTTGCCTACGGTCCCTTTAAGACCGACCACAAGATCGAGTTCAACGACCGTGCGCAGGCGATCTCGGGGATGCCGTATGCGGTTTGCGATGCCTATCAGGAAGCAGCTCGGTTTGACCTGGAATACAACGGTGAACTGGGTCATTCCTTTCGAAGGGGACGTGTCCACGATGAAAAACGCAACACGGGCTTGATTACTATGGGAATTGAGGTCGCGACGGTAAACAACGAAATGCTCTGCGACATGGAAGCGATGGAAGCGCTCGCATGGCGCATCCACCAGCGTATGGGTAAGCGATATCAGAATCGTGTAGAGGCTCGTCGAAAGAGGCAAGATGCTCTGCTGAATACGCTCCGAGCGTGCTTTGGGCTCAAGCCGGCGTAAAACTATGGCTTTATAGGGGGTCTGTTTATATGCCCTGTGCAAAAAACGGCAAATATGAGTACTGCTACTAGATTAGTGACAGCAAAAATAAAGAAACTTGGGCCGAAAAACTGGATTCAGCGAAGAGATAATAAACGAATGTGGAATATCTTGGCGCCAAGCGGGCTGTGCGGAACTCAAAAAGGGCTCGTGGGGCGGAAATACGCTGCTACTAAATTGGTAGCAGTACACATATTTGCCGTTTTTTGCACAGGGCACCCTGAGACGGGTGCCCCGGAGCTCCCCGTGGGGGAGCTCCGGGCTTCATGGGGGCACGAATGGTCCGCCCCGACCTGCGAAATCTGTGCTCGCGATGCGAATAACGTCCCTAACCTTAAACTATAGCTTGAACTTAGCTATAATGCCCTACGTTCCTGCCAGGCTGTGGTTGCGGACGGACGAAATGCCCATCCTAGTCCAAGACAGACGCGGTCAAAGGGATCCACGTAAGCGACCGCGTGCGCGCGGCGCGATCATGGCGCGTCCTAGATGTAAGCCGCACCGTCCGTTCTACTTTCTTTGGGGCAATACCGCCTCGCGGGCGAGCGGGCCA
>DBFOPE010000095.1:0-3739 GCA_048429085.1 Collinsella sp. | reverse complement strand
CCTCAGGGCGCTCGTCCGAGAGGGCGGGATGCCGTTCGAGATGAGGGTCAAGACGCCGGCGCCCGACGGGGAGACGGCGAGATAGCCGGCAGGCCGGCATGTCAATCCTGGTCTAACAGAGCCTTATTTAATCCCCGTCCCAGAAAAATCATCCCGCGCGGGCACTTGGCTCACGCGGGATGATGGCATCTTATTTATCCTGCTCCAGCAGATCGGACGGTGTGCGGTCGGGCTTGCCACCGCGGAAGATCTCGCGACCGTGCAGGCGATGCTCCAAGTCGCGCTCGGCCTTTTCTTCCGTGATCTTGGTCTGGCTTACCGCCGGGTCCTCAATCAGTGACGATACCGAGTTCACCTGCTTTTGGATGCGCTCGGCAATCGTGTCATCCATGCTCACGATACGCATCTTCCAGTCGATACTCGTGGCATTTGACGAGCTCTTGGTCCACACAAACGTCAAAATGGCGCTCTGATGACCCCGCGCGGGGAACATGCCAAAGAAGGAATCATGCTGGATATTGCTGTCCTCGTCGATATAGGCGTGCACGTTGTACACCACGCGGTCGATCTTATCGTTAAGCAACGCGTTGGTCGCAAGCGCCGCAGCCTGAATCTGCCCGTTGGACAGCAGCTCGAGCTCGTTGGCAGACGACGTGTCCAACACCGTCACCTCTACCGTACCCGTGCGTTCGTCCGCCTCGTCGACGCTAAAGTCGAGCGGGAACTGCGTAAAGCCGTTACCCCACTCAAGGCCGCCCTTCAGCGCGGTCGAAACGGTATCGACCGAAACGCTCTCGGACAGGTTGGCAGTGTTCAGGCGGCGCATCACGCCGTAGCCAATCTGCATGCCCACGATCAACACCAAGATGCCGATAACCACGACCATGGCAGTCTTCGTAATGGTATGGCTCACCTGCGAGCCCGAAGGATCGTCCTCGGACAGCGGGTCGATATGTTTTGCCTGGCTCGCGCGATCCTCGCTGCGCAGCCGCGCCAGCGTCGCCTTGTCACCGCGCTTGACGGCAGCCTCTTTCTCGCGCATGCGCTCGGTACGCTTTTTGGCGAGCGTAGGATCCAAGACGCCGGATGCATCGATTTCGGAGAATAACTCCGTCACTTCTTCCGGAGTCAAAGGGTTCTTGTCAGCCATAAACTTCCTGTCATATCAATCAGTCGAGCTCGTGCGCACGCGCACCTTCGAACTGCATTCGATAGTAACGGGCATAGGTGCCGCCACGGGCGAGAAGCTGCTCGTGCGTACCACGTTCCACAACGCGACCATGCTCGACGGTCGCAATCTCGTCGGCATGCTTAATGGTCGAGAGACGGTGGGCGATGATAATCGTGGTACGGCCGCGCGCCAGGCGCTCGAGCGACTCCTGCACCGCCTCCTCGCTCTCGTTATCCAAGGCGCTCGTCGCCTCGTCCAGGATCAAGATCTTGGGGTTCTTGAGAAACACGCGCGCAATGGCTACGCGCTGCTTCTGGCCGCCCGAAAGACGGCTGCCACGCTCGCCCACGACCGTGTCGTAGCCCTGCGGCAGCGACTCAATGAAGGTATCGATATTGGCGCGGCGGGCGGCCTCGGCAACTTCTTCTGCCGTGGCGCCTGGCTTGCCGTAAGCGATGTTCTCGCCAATCGTACCGCCAAACAGATAGACATCCTGCTGCACCAGGCCAATGGCGCGGCGCAGACTCTGTTGCGTCACGTCGCGCACGTCCTGGCCGTCGATGCTGATGGATCCGTCCGCCACGTCGTAAAAGCGCGGCAGCAGCGAACAAGTCGTAGACTTGCCGCCGCCCGAGGGGCCAACCAGGGCGATGGTCTGTCCGGGCTTGATGGACAGATTCATATGGTCGATCACGGGACGAGCCTCTTCGCCGCCGCCCAGCTCAACATCCTCATAGCTAAAGCACACGTCGCGATACTCAACCGCGCCAGCCGTCACCTGCAGGTCCGCGGCATCCGGCTTGTCCTGGATATCCGGAGCGGTCGAAAGCACCTCGTCCATACGCTTAAAGCCGGCGATGGCCTTCTGATACGTTTCGGCCGAATTGACGAGCGTCTCGAGCGGCGTGCAGAACAGTGAAATGTAGAGCGCGAAGGTCGCCATATCGACCGCCTGCAGTTGGCCTTGCGCCACCAGCCAACCACCCAGCAGCACCACGATCACGTACAGCACGCCCGAGAGCAGGCCATACGTCGCAGTGTAGATGCCCATGGCGTGATACATATTCTCCTTGGACGAAAGATAGTGGTCGTTCGAGGCGCGAAACTTAGAGCGTTCGGTCTCCTCGTTCGCAAAACTCTTGACCACGCGCATGCCTGCCAGCGAATCCTGCAGCTGGGCATTAATACCGCTGATCTTTTTGCGGTTGTCGCTAAAGACCTCGCGCATGCGCATGTTCTGCCAAAACATGATGACCGAAAACACCGCCGTCACCACGACCATGGCAAGCGCCAGCACCGGAGCGATGGTAAAGAGGATCACAAACGAGCCGATAATCTCGATACCGCAGATGATTATCCACTCGGGTACGTGATGCGCTGCCTCACAGATATCAAATAGGTCGTTGACCACGCGGCTCATCATGTCACCCGAGCTGTTGCGATCGAAGTACGCAAAGCTAAAGCGCTCGTACTGATCGAACAGGTCCTCGCGCATCTTGGACTCCATGCGCGCGCCCATCACATGGCCCCAATAGCTCACAAAGTAGCGGCAGGCGCAACGGATGGCATACATCAGTACCAAGCCGACCGCGATCATACCGAGCGCCTGCATAATAGCAGCCTGACCCTGGGTAAAGAGCCCGCCGGTCAGATTACGCAGGATAATGGGAAACGCCAGGTCAATGGCGGCAAGCACCAGGGCGCAAATGGTATCGGCAACAAAAAGCCCCATCTGGGGCTTGTAGTAAGAAAGAAACCTTTTCAGCATAATCACCTTACGCGGTTTTACCAAACCGCGTTTCATCTCGACGCTGCAAGTGCTCCATTTGGACAATCTGGCCTTCAATCGTCGGTCGCGTATATCCATACGCTTCCCTCCTCTTTTAGGCCACCTTGTCTCAAATGGAGCACTTTCGCTGACTTACACAAACCTACGGAATCATTCCCGCTCGTTAAAGATCGGCTCCGCCCAACCTATGCGCGATGCTGTCGCAAGCCAAGGCGCCCACGACGGTCTTGGCATCTTCGATCTTGCCGTCGAGCACAGCATCGATCAGCTCGTGCAGCGGCACCAGATCCACGTTGACAAACTCGTCATCATCGGGGTTGGGTGCATCGAACTCAAGCTTGGTGGCCAGGTAGATGTGAATGATCTCGTCGCAAAAACCGCAGGACGTGACAATCGACGTCAAAAAGCGAATGCGACCAGCCCTAAAGCCCGTCTCCTCATGCAGCTCGCGCTTGGCGCAATCGAGCGGGTCCTCGCCTGGGTCGAGCTTGCCGGCGGGAACCTCGACCGTCACGCGGTCGATGGCGGTGCGGTACTGACGCACCAGTACGATCTTGCCGCTCTCGGTCAGTGCCACAACGGCCGCCGCACCCGGATGGCGAACGATATCGCGGGCGCTACGGCGACCGTTGGGCAGTTCAACCTCAAGACGGTGGACGTCGAGGATCTTGCCCTTCCAGGCGCACTCCTCCGAAAGAATCTTCTCGTGCAGCTCGGCATCGTGCGGGTCGTCGTCGCCCAGCACCAGCGCCGGCTCGTCAGCGACCTCGCCACCAGGC
>DBFOPE010000094.1:0-5504 GCA_048429085.1 Collinsella sp. | reverse complement strand
CGTGTCGCTGCTCCATTGGATTATCGGCGACAGCCAGCGCAGCATCGTGGTCGAGATGATGGCTGACGGCCTGCATGTATACGACGATCCGGTCGACACCCTTGCCAACCAGCCGACCTTCCCGTGGCACATGGAAAACCTGCGCACCTATATCACCGCTACAAGCGATTTTCCGCAGACGGCGACATGGCGTGGCGCCGAGCTCAAGCCCTATGGCGCGGGTGCCGGCATGCGCGGTATTCCGGGTGACTGCTATTCGCCGAGCCGTTTTGTAAAGGCGGCGTACCTCAATGCCAATTACCCGCAAAAAGAGAGCGAGATCGAAAACGTCGTCCGCATGTTCCGTTCACTCGAGGGCGTGGTGATGATCGAGGGAGCGTCCAGGATGGGCGATGGCAAGTTCGAGAAGACTATCTACACCGGATGCTTTAGCGCGCGCACGGGCAATTATTACTACGCGATGTATGATGATCCGTCGATTCGCTACGTGAGCCTGATGGATGCCGAGGGTGCGAGCCCCGATAAACTTGTGGTTCCCGAGCCGCGTCGTTCGTAGCCGTTAGCTTTGCTGCGATGCAAAGCGGCCCTGTGTCTCTCGTGAGGTGCAGGGCCGCTGTCGTTGATTTGTGACGTCGCTAGAAGTTGGCGTCGTTGAGTTGTTCACTCTCGAGGCCGTCGAGCTGTTGCTGTTCGGGCGTATCGCCGCCGCTCTCGAGCAACTCGGTGGGATCGACGTTCATGTCCTTACCGGCTTCGTTGCCGTTGACCAGGTCGTCCGAGAAGATGTCGACTTCCATTTCCTCGGCCTCTTCGATCAGGATCTCGAGCGGCACCTGGGTGCGTACGAGCTTGACTGCCGGACGCATGCGGGCAAAGAGCGGTACGTACTCAATGATGATGGCCGAGTTCTCAAGACCATACCAACGTGCCGGGCTTCCGCAGGCGCGGCGGACGGCGTACTTGATGGCCATCACACGGTGGTCGTTGCGGTTGATGTCCGTTTCGGGGGCAAGCATCTTGCGCAGCATGCAAAAACGGAAGTCGCCCACGTTGCCGCGTGTCTCGTAGATAGAGTAGGTGTGATGCTGCGGCGGCAACTCACCCGATGCCATCAGGTCGCCGACGATCTGGCGCAGGTAGGCGTTGATGCGCTGGTTGACCTTAAAGCCCAGGTCCAAGCGCACGCGGAACAGGAAGTCTGTGCCAAAGGTCTCAACGGAATACTCATGCGTATAGGGCTCGTCGGTAACGTGCACGTTGATGAACCAATATGCCTTGGCGCGCTTGGGGTGCTTGTCCAGGATGGAATAAAGCACGTCGCGGTCGAGCGTGAGCGGGTCGGGGCTGTTGGTGAGAAATACCAGATTGTCGGCGAGCACGGGATAGGTCTCGTCGTTGCGCAGGCGGTTGAGCTGATCGATGTACTTGGAGACGGGCAGCAGGATCGTTTGCGTGCGCTCGATGGCGGTGCCGCGGCGCCACACATACATAAGGCCGAACAGCAACGCGGCCAGGAAGATCATGACGTAGCCGCCGTCAAAGAACATAGTGAGGCACGAGGCGAAGAAGCACAGCTCAATGGCACCAAAGAGCAGGGCGAAGACGCAGGCACCCAGCTTGTGCTTGAGGATGCCGGCGATATAGCTCGTCAGCAGTGTGGTGGTCATGAGCATGGTCACGGTGATGGCGAGGCCATAGGCGCTTTCCATGCGCTCAGAGTTTTGGAATAGCAGCACGATGAAGATGCAGCCGACCCACATGATGTTGTTGACGAGCGGAATATAGAGCTGGCCCTTGGTGTCGCTGGGGTAGTGGATGCGCAGATGCGGCATAAGGTTGAGACGCGTGGCCTCGGATACCAGCGAGAACGAGCCGGTGATGAGCGCCTGCGAGGCGATGATGGCCGCCACAGCCGAAAGCACGATGGCAAAGGGGCGCAGGGGCTCGGGAAGCATCATATAGAACGGGTTGACGATATCCATCGCGAGCATCTGGGGGTTGGAGTTGTTGGCGAGCAGCCAAGCGCCCTGACCCAGATAGTTGAGGATGAGGGCCGCCTTAACAAACGGCCAGGATGCATAGATGTTAGCCTTGCCCACATGACCCATGTCCGAGTAGAGCGCCTCGGCACCGGTTGTCGACAGGAAGACAAAGCCGAGCACCATGATGCCCGAGTGGTTGATGGGCGAGAACAGGAACATGATGCCGCGGATGGGGTTGAGCGCGCGCAGGATAGACAAATTGCCGAGCATGTTGAACAGGCCAGCGCCTGCCAGGAACAGGAACCACAGCGTCATGAGCGGGCCGAACAGCTTGCCGATCGACGAGGTACCGGCGCGCTGCATGGCAAATAGGCCGCAGATAATGATGATGGTAATAATGATGACGTTAGTTTGCCCGTCACCCAATAGCGCGTGGCCCCACTCGATGGTGCGCAGGCCCTCGATGGCTGTGGTGACCGTGACCGCGGGGGTGAGGATGCCGTCGGCGAGCAGCGCCGCGCCGCCGATCATAACGGGGAGAATCAGCCACGGTGCCACCTTGCGCACGAGACTGAACAGGGCGAAGATGCCGCCTTCGTTGTGGTTATCGGCCTTCATGGCGATTACCACGTACTTGACCGTGGTCACGAGCGTCATGGTCCAGATGACGAGCGAAAGCGCGCCAAGGATCATATCTTCGCTGACGGTGCCGATGCCGCCGTTGTTGGCGACGATTGATTTCATGGTGTACATGGGGCTCGTGCCGATGTCACCGTAGACGACGCCGAGCGTTACGAGCAGCATGCCAGCGGAGAGGGGAATGGCTCCATGCCCGCCTTGACTACGCTGGTCTTGGAGGCTTGCCTCCAGCTTGTTCTGTGCCACGTGGACTCCCTTGGACATCTGGCCTCTGCAAAGAGCAGTAGACCTTTATGCCATCTTTATACATATAAGAGCAGTTTGGCACATCGGGGTGTTTTAGACAATAATCCTCATCTGGGGATTATTCATATACGCAGGTAGTATTTCAGAGCAGGGGCTATTAAGCACGTGCTGTCTGGGCGATGCCAGCCTTGGTGTTTGCGCGTTTGCCGGCGACTTCGCAAAAGATCGCGCCGCCGATGATCAGCGCGGCGCCCATGAGGCGGATGGGCGTCACGGTCTCGCCCAAAAGGGCGACGGAGAACACGACGGCCGAAAGCGGCTCAAGGTAGCCGACGACCGCGACGGTCTGGACGGGCAGCTTGGCGACAGCACTAAAATAGAGTAGGCAACCGATACCGGTGTTGACAATGCCGAGCATGGCGACGGCACGCCAATCAATGCTGGCGGCGACGCCGGCGGACAGGAATGAGGGGGCGCCCTGCGTGAGGAGCGTAAGGACCAGCGCGGTCAAAAAGGCGGCGCTCACCTGGAGCGTGGAGTTTTCGAGGCCTTCGATGTGTGGCGCACCCTTGCTGGCGATGACCATCAGCGCATAGCAAAATGCCGAGGCGATGCCGCAAGCGATACCCGCAATGGGCATATTGCCGCCTAGACCTTGTGCCGCAATGAGAAAAGCACCGCAGGCGACGGCGATAAAGCCGGCGATTTTGCTACCGGTCAGCTTTTCGCCAAAGATGAGCGGGGAGAGCGCCATGACGATGATGGGGCCGCAGTAGTACAGCAGCGAGGATACGCCGACGCCAATCGTCTGGTAGGCGCGGAACAGAAAAATCCAGCTGGCGCCCAGCGCGGCTCCCGAGAGGAGGAGGGCTGCGGCTTCGCGGGGGCGGGATGGCGCCTGCAGCTTATGGCGTTGGGTGACGGCGAGGATGGTGACAAGCGAGAGTGCGCCCAAAAACGTGCGCAGTAGCACGATATCGGAGCTCGGCAGCGCAATGGCAGCGGCGATGATGCCGTTGGAGCCAAACAATAGCAATGCTGCTAAGTACGCAAACAGTCCGTTGTTCATGCGCTGAAATCCCCTCTATATCCGAGCATGTTCACTATGGGTGAACTGGCTATAGAAGAAAAGCGAATATAATTCATAGATAACATGACAAAAGCTCATGCATATGTGGAGGGGTGCCGTGGAAACGAATGTTCAAAAGATGCAGGTCCTGCTCGAGACCGTGCGCGCCGGCAGTTTTACGCGCGCCGCCGAGCGGCTGAGCTATTCGCAGTCGGGCGTGAGCCGTATGGTGGCCGATCTTGAGGCCGACTGGGGCTTTAAAGTGCTTGATAGAAGCCGCGAGGGCGTAGTGCTTTCTGCCGACGGGCGGCAAGTTATGCCGGCGGTTGAGGCGCTCTGTGAGGAATTCACTCGCCTGCAGCGACGGGTGGATGAGATGCGTGGGCTCATGCGCGGCAAAATCTGCATCGGTACGTTTTCGAGCGTGGCGACCCACGTGCTGCCGCCGGTGATTGCGCACTTTCGCGCCGATCACCCGGACGTCGATTACGAGCTGCTGATGGGTGATTACTCCGAGATTGAGCAATGGGTGGCGGAAGGCCGCTGCGACTTGGGCTTTATTCCGCGCGAGCCGCACGGTGCCGGCATGGCGTCGCGGCCGTTGGTGCAAGACGAGCTGATGGCCGTGGTGCCAGCGAACTCTTCGCTTGCCATCGCGGAGGTCGTTTCCCTTGCCGATTTGGCCAACGAGCAGTTTATTCTGCTGGAACGCGGTAGCGACGACGAAATAACGCCGCTGTTTCGCCGCGCGGGCCTGGCAGTGCGCTCAAAACTGTCGACCTGGGATGACTATGCGATTATGGCCATGGTCGAGGACGGTCTGGGCGTGAGCGTTCTTCCGGCGCTCATCTTACGCCGCTGCCAGTTCGATGTCGCCGTGCGCCCGCTCGAGGGACATCCTCATCGGCAGATCAACGCCATATACCGCACCGCTGACGTTTCGCTTGCGGCGGCTCGTTTCCTTGAATATCTCTAAAAGCGCGTACCTGTTGTCTACTTTGGGACAATTCTCGGGGTTCGGTACATTTTCTTATGAAATTGAACTTTCGGATAATGCGCCGCGCTATACTGCTGCCTAAATTGAACTCAGGTTCAATTTGTGTTCTATAAATTGAACTTTGCCAGCAAGGAGGTTCTAATGGCCCAAGAGACGTTTAGCGATCGCCTGCGACAGACCATGTCCGATCGCGACGTTCGCCAGTCGGATGTAATCCGCGCATCGGAGATGCTCGGCAAAAAACTCGGCAAGAGTCAGATGAGCCAATATGTGAGCGGCAAGACGATCCCGCGGCGCGATGTGGCAGAGCTGCTCGCCCGTATTTTGGAGGTCGATGTTTCCTGGCTGCTCGCCAGTGACGCCGATCAAGTCGAGACGTCCTCGTCCCATAACGTTGCCAAATCCGAACCTAGTCCCTCAGCTCAAATTCCAAGGAGCACCACCATGCGTACTTTTTCTAAATCCACCAAGCTCGATAACGTCCTGTATGACGTGCGCGGTCCCGTCGTCGACGAGGCTGCCCGTATGGAGGACGAGGGCGAGCGCATCCTCAAGCTCAATATCGGCAACC
>DBFOPE010000093.1:0-7537 GCA_048429085.1 Collinsella sp. | reverse complement strand
CTAGCAACTTGATGTTGCGGGCAGCTTAGAACTTGTGGCCGCACTTCTTGCAGACGCGCAGCTTGTTCTTGCCGTCCTTCTCGTGACCGACGCGGGTAACCTTACCGCACTCGGGGCAAACGAGATTGACGTTGGAGGCGTCGATAGGAGCCTCCTGCGAAACGATGCCGCCCTGCTGATTGGCAGCGTTGGGCTTGACGGCCTTCTTGACGACCGAAACGCCCTCGACAACGACCTTGTTCTCGGCGGGGAGAGCACGCAGGACAACGCCCTGCTTGCCGCGATCCTTACCAGAGAGAACCTGGACCTTATCGCCCTTCTTGATATACATATATCTCCCCTAACTACAGGGTCTCGGGAGCGAGCGAGACGATCTTCATGTACTTCTTGTCACGAAGCTCGCGAGCGACGGGCCCGAAGATACGGGTGCCGACGGGCGAACCATCGTTGTTGATGACAACGCAGGCGTTCTCATCAAAGCGAATGTAGGAGCCATCCTTGCGGCGGATCTCCTTAACGGTGCGAACGACGACGCAACGGACAACGTCCTTCTTCTTGACGTTGGCGCCAGGGGTAGCCTCCTGGACAGCACCGATGAACACATCGCCGATGCCTGCATAACGACGCTTGGAACCGCCAAGCACCTTGATGCAGCGAATCTTGCGAGCGCCGGAGTTGTCGGCGACGTTCAGCATGGTTTGCATCTGAATCATGGTAGATGTTCCTCCGAACTAAGAACCGAAGAGAGGTGCGCAGCCTTTATACGGCCCGTGGTATGCAAGCCAGGCATACGCACATCTTCGGAAACGTACAAGTCGTAAGAGCGACTGCTTATTTAGCGCGCTCGACGACCTCGATGAGGCGCCAACGCTTCATCTTGGACATAGGACGGGTCTCCATAACGCGGACGGTATCGCCCACGCCAGCCGTGCACTCCTCGTCGTGAGCGTGCAGCTTCTTGGAGCTGGTCATCATCTTGCCGTACTTGGGGTGACGCTTGCGCTCGGTGATGGTGACAACAATGGTCTTGGCACCGGAGACGGAGGTAACGACACCCGTACGGACCCTACGCGAGTTACGCGAATCAGTCATGTTCTCTCCTTAGGTCCTACTCGGCGACAGCGGACTTCTCCGCTGCGATCTCGCGGGCGCGCTGCTCCGTGAGGACGCGAGCGATGTCCTTCTTCACGGTGTTGACGCGAGCTGTGTTGTCCAGCTGGCTGGTGGCCATCTGGAAACGAAGGTTAAAGAGCTCGGCGCGCATTTCCTTCAGCTTCTCAACGAGCTGAGCGTCCGAGAGCTCACGAATCTCTGCGGGCTTCATTAGTTCTCCTCCTTGGCGGCGGCGGCGTCCTCAGCAGCCCACTTGGCCTCGAGAGCGGCCTCCTCAGCCATCTCCTTCTCGATGCGCTGCTCAGCGTTCTTAGCAGCAACAATCTTGGTCTTGATGGGGAGCTTGTGCTGCGCAAGACGCAGAGCCTCGCGAGCGACCTCCTCGGGAACACCCTTGACCTCGAACATGATGCGGCCGGGCTTGACGACAGCCACCCACTCCTCGGGGTTACCCTTACCAGAACCCATGCGAGTCTCGGCAGGCTTCTTGGTGATGGGCTTATCGGGGAAGATCGTGATGTAGACACGACCGCCACGCTTCATGTAGCGGGTCATGGCAATACGAGCGGCCTCGATCTGACGGTTGGTGATCCAATGGGCCTCGAGAGCCTGGATACCAAACTCGCCGAAATGCAGCTCGGTATTACCCTTGGCCTGGCCCTTCATGGAGCCACGCTGCACCTTGCGGTGAAGAATACGCTTAGGGGCAAGCACTACTGACCCCTCCTCTCGGAGTTACGACGACGAGGACGGGAAGAGCCCTCGAGTGCAGGGTTGGGAACAGGCTGGCCCGGGAGCTTCTCACCCAGGTAGATCCAGACCTTCACGCCGCAAGCGCCCATGGTGGTGCTGGCGACAGCCGTGCCGTAGTCGATCTTGGCACGGAGGGTGTGCAGAGGCACGCGACCCTCGCGGTACCACTCACGACGGCCCATCTCGGCACCGCCGAGACGACCGGAGCACTGGATACGGATGCCCTTAGCGCCGGCCTTGCGGGCGGACTGGACAGCCTTGCGCATAGCGCGACGGAAGGCAACGCGGCCCTCGAGCTGCTCGGCAATAGACTGAGCAACGAGGTTGGCGTCGAGCTCGGGGCGCTTGATCTCGACAACGTCGACGGAGAGCTGGCCCTTGGAGACGCCAGCGACCTTCTCGAGCTCGGTGCGGAGGGTATCGATCTCGACACCCTTCTTACCGATGACAACGCCGGGGCGAGCGGTGAGGATGATGACCTTCACCTTGTCGCCAGCGCGCTCGATCTCGACGCGGGAGACAGCTGCGCGGGAAAGACGCTTCTCGAGGTACTTACGAATCTCGAGATCGTTACCGAGGGTCTTAGCGTAATCCTTCTCTGCGAACCAGCGGGAGCGCCAGTTCTCGGTGATGCCAAGACGGAAGCCGGTGGGGTAGACTTTCTGACCCATACAGCTTTACGCCTCCTTTCGAGGAGCAACGACGACGGTGATGTGGGAAGTACGCTTCAGAATACGAGAAGCGGAACCCTTGGCGCGGGGACGGATGCGCTTAAGCGTCGGACCCTCGTCAACATAGGCAGCGGCGACAACCAGGTTGTCGGCACGCAGACCGTTGTTGTTCTCGGCGTTCGCAACGGCGGAACGGAGAACCTTCTCGACATCCACGGCGACGGCGCGGTCGCAGAAGTGGAGGATGTCGAAGGCCTGAGCGACAGGCTTGCGGCGGATCAGATCGACCACCAGGCGGGCCTTGCTGGGGGAAACACGCACGTACTTGGCGACGGCGCGAACCTCGGTGGCCTCAGTTTCAATAGACTTAGTTGCCATTTACGGTTAACCCCCTATTTGGCCTTGTGGCCACGGAACGTACGAGTCGGCGCGAACTCGCCGAGCTTGTGACCAACCATGGACTCGGTAACATACACGGGCACATGCTTGCGGCCGTCGTGGACGGCGATGGTGTGACCAACCATCTCGGGGAAGATGGTGGACGCGCGGGACCAGGTCTTCACGACGTCCTTCTTGCCAGCCTCGTTCATCGCGGTGATACGCGAGAGAAGGCGAGTCTCCACGAACGGGCCCTTTTTGAGACTTCTGCTCATAAGTGCTTTCTCCTAAAACTCGGTATCCGAAATTACTTCTTACGGCGACGAATGATGTGCTGGTTCGAGACCTTCTTCTTCTTGCGCGTACGAAGGCCCTTCGTCGGCTTACCCCAGGGGGTAACAGAGGGACGACCAGAGGTGTGGTTCTTGCCCTCGCCACCGCCGTGCGGGTGGTCGACAGGGTTCATGACGGTACCGCGGACGGTCGGGCGCACGTTCATGTGACGCTTACGGCCGGCCTTGCCGATGACGATGTTGGAGTGATCGGCGTTGCCGACCTCACCGACGGTGGCGCGGCAGGTAACGAGGATGCGGCGCATCTCGGAGGAAGGCATACGGACGATAGCGTACTTGCCCTCCTTACCCATCAGCTGGCAGGAGTTACCGGCGGAACGGGCGATAGCAGCGCCCTTGCCCGGCTGGAACTCGACGGCGTGGATGAGCGTACCGACGGGAATGTCGGCGAGGGGCAGAGCGTTGCCCGGCTTGATGTCGGCGTCAGAACCGGACATGATGGTCTGACCGACCTCGAGGCCCTTGGGGGCCAGGATGTAGCGCTTCTCACCGTCAGCGTAGTGCAGCAGAGCGATGCGAGCGGAACGGTTCGGATCGTACTCGATCGTGGCAACCTTGGCGGGCACGCCGTCCTTGTTGCGCTTGAAGTCGATCACGCGGTAACGACGCTTCACGCCGCCGCCCTGGTGGCGGGTGGTGATGCGGCCGTTGTTGTTACGACCGGCCTTCTTGGGCAGGGGCTCGAGAAGAGACTTCTCGGGCTTGGTGCAGGTGATCTCGGAGAAATCGGAGATCGTCTGCCAACGCCTACCAGCGGAGGTCGGCTTAAGGTGCTTTACAGCCATTACAATCCCTTTCAATAGGAATCCGTTAGCCATCGCAGACAGGGATTCGAGGTTCTGCCTCGGGTGCGATGACACCGGACGTATACACGGTTCCGGGCGTGTCCATTTTATACGTCCAAAACCTTGAGCTCTCGCCTCCCCTATTTGGGAGGCATGAGCTCACTCAACAGCAGCGAGTCTTAGGCCTGGTTGCCAAAGACCTCGATGGTGTCGCCCTCGGCCAGCGTGACGATGGCCTTCTTCCAAGAACGGGTCTTGCCGGCGACATAGCGCACGCGCTTGGTCTTGGGCTTGACCGTCAGGGTGTTCACGCGAACGACCTTGACGCCGAAGATCTCCTCGACAGCGTCCTTGATCTGATACTTGTTAGCATCCTTGGCGACCTCGAACGTGTACTTGTTCAGCTCCATGCCGGAGAAGGAACGCTCGGACACGATCGGACGGATGATGATCTCGTGGGCGGTCATTTATGCAAGCACCTCCCCGAAGTGAGCGGCGATGTCGGCGGGCATCAGCACAGCGTTGTTGTTAACGAGATCGTAGGTGTTGGCCTCGTCAGCGGTGATGATGAACGTCTTGGGAATGTTGCGGAACGACAGGTAGGCGTTGACGTCCTCATCGCGAACGATGATGGTCAGACGCTTGCCCTCAAGACCGAGAGCCTTGAGCATGGCGACGGCAGCCTTGGTGGAAGGCTTCTCGAAGCCGTAGTCGTCGACGAGCACGAGCTCGCCATCGGCCAGCTTGGCGGACAGCGCGGAGCGCATAGCCAGCTTGACCTCCTTGTTGTTCATACGCTTAGCGTAGGAACGGGGCTTGGGGGCGAAGACAACGCCACCGTGACGCCACTGGGCAGCACGGATGGAACCCTGGCGGGCACGGCCGGTGCCCTTCTGACGCCAAGGCTTCTTGCCGCCACCGGAAACCTCAGAGCGACCCTTAGCAGACTGGGTGCCCTGACGCCAAGAGGCCATCTGGCACTTGACGATGTGGTGCATAACGTGGATGTTCGGCTCGATGCCGTACACCTCAGCGGCGAGCTCGGCCTCGGCGACCTTCTTGCCCTCGCTGTTCTTTACTTCAAACTTTGCCATTTAAGTGTTCTCCTTGGTATGACGCTGGGCTAAATGGGCTGGGCCCTTAGGCCATACGGATGGCGACGAGACCATTCTTGGCACCCGGGACAGCGCCCTTGACCAAGATGAGGTTCTGCTCGGCATCGATGCGGACAACGGAAAGGTTCTTGACGGTAACGCGCTCGTTACCCATGTGACCGGCCATCTTGACGCCCTTGAGGACGCGCGCAGGATAGGCGCACTGACCGATAGAACCGGGGTGACGCTGGAAGTGAGAACCATGCGTCATAGGACCGCGGCGCTGACCCCAGCGCTTGATGCGACCCTGGAAGCCCTTACCCTTGGAGGTACCGATGACGTCGACCTTCTCGACATCAGCGAAATCAGCGACGGTGACGACCTCGCCGACCTTGTGCTCCTCGCCGTTCTCGACGCGGACCTCACGAAGGAAGCGGACAGGCTCGACGCCAGCCTTGGCGAAGTGACCAGCCATGGGCTTGTTCACGTTCTTGGCCTTGATGTCGCCGAAACCGATCTGGACGGCGTCATAGCCGTCGGTTGCCTGAGTTTTAACCTGCGAGACAGCGCAGGGGCCAGCCTGGATGACCGTGACGGGAACGACGTTGTCGTCCTCGTCCCAAACCTGGGTCATGCCAATCTTGCGGCCGAGAATCATGCTGATCAAGATATGATCCCAACTCTCGCGTGGTCTTGGGACAATGCGTACACCACCGAGCGTACGCCCCTAGAGGACCACTACTTACACGACGTGCTCCCCAGCCTTGTATTTCGCCCGGACTACCTGACAACCCTATTAAGCAGGCATTTTGTCCAGCCAGAATACTCCCCTGGTTACACACAGCTGTTTAGTATACACGGCTGCGGGCGTATCCATCGAGATTCATATTTCACTCACATTGTTTACGCAGGTAAAGTGCGTGGCACGTTCCCAGTGTGCGGCGGAGGGGGCGGGCCTGAGACATATTAAGGTTGCTGCTCTACAGTCCTGCTCACGACGGAGAGCACATTAAGTGCTCTCCTGTTCGTGCGGAACTCGCGACAACCTTAATATGTCTCAGGCCCGCCCCCTCCGCCGCACACTGGGAACGCCACGTTGATGTCTGCTAAACCTTGCTCGCTCAGGCTAATGACTTTGTTGGGGGTCCACTATTTGCTGGAGGGTGAACTTGCATTGGGACGGTTCGCCTTCTGCTTGTGGCTTTGCCTCATCGAAATCGAAGATCATGATGGCGCAGTTGGGGAGTTTTGTTGGGAGCTCGAAGCCCTCTGGGGCTGCGGCCTTGATAAATTGGCGGCTGGCGCTGCCGTGGCTTACTGCTAGAAGGGTTTCGATGCCCTCGGAGCCCATGATATTGGTAAGCGCATCCACCATACGTTCTTGCAGCGCCTGGCTTCCTTCTCCTCCGAAGGGGACCAGGTCCTCGCCCGGATCCCAGACGTCGGTGGGCAGCGCGCCGTGCGGGCCTTCTTCGAAGGAGCCGTAGCAGCGCTCGATAATGCCTTCGCAGGGCTCGGCTGCTGCGTCCGGGCCGAGGAGCTCGCATGCGACGAGACTTGCCGTGTCCATGGCTCGGCCTAAGGGTGATGAGACCACTTTGTCGGGGACGACGCTGTGGGCTTTGAGCCATGCGGCCGCTGCCCGTGCCTGCTGACGGCCCAGATCGGTGAGCGGTGAATCACAGCGACCCTGGACGAGCTTTTTGACGTTGAATTCCGTCTGGCCGTGGCGGAGTAGGTATAGGCGCTTCATGCTCTCCTCTTCTGTATAACTTGCTTTGCCGGCACAGCCCTACTCGTGGGTATGCCCTACGTAGTCTTCGTCGATCGTAATCTTGGCAATCGACTTGGGATATTCCGATTCGACCCGTTGTGCCAGCGCGTGCTTTAAGTCTTCGGCACTCATCTGCAGATCCGAGGGACGCACGCAGTCAAAGATCACGTTGGTGTGCGTGGGGCCCGGCACACAGCGCAAATCATGAATCGAAAGGCGGCTATCGATCTCCTGGGCCATAGCGTTGATGCGCAAGCGCATGCTCGCCACCTTTGGATCGTCGGTCACGATGGGGTCGTAGTGAAGTGTGACAATCATGCCGTCTTCGTTCCTAAACGACTGCTCGATGTTATCGAGCGTGTCGTGACTTTCCAGCGGGCTGGCCTCGGCTGCCATCTCGGCGTGAGCGCTTGCGAACTTCCTGCCCGGGCCGTAGTCGTGAACCATCAAATCGTGAACTCCCAAAACGCCGGGATAGCTCATGATCTTGTCTCGAATGTGCTTGACCAGCTTAGGATCGGGCGTCTGGCCCAAAAGCGGGCTCACCGTATCTTGAATAAGTTCAAAGCCGCTCCAACCAATATAGGCGCCAACGGCAAGGCCGACCCATGCGTCA
>DBFOPE010000092.1:0-2744 GCA_048429085.1 Collinsella sp. | reverse complement strand
GGCCCCATCGCGCTCGGCCGTGAGGATGTCAGTCATGGCCACGTGCTCAAGAATCTGCACGTTGTCCAGCTTGCGGACGGCCTGGAGCAGCTTGGTCGTGATCTCCTTGCCCGTAATGTCGGCATGGAAGGCGATGCGCGGGCGGCTGTGCGCGCCCTCGCGGGTAAAGTCGAGGCCGCCATCGGCCTTGCGCTCAAAGTCCACGCCCATCGCCAGCAGGTCGTTGATGACCGAGCGGCTCGAGCGGATCATAATGTCTACGCTCTCGCGGCGGTTCTCGTAGTGACCGGCGTGCATGGTGTCCTCAAAGAAGGCATCGTAGTCCGAGCCCTCGGGCAGCACGCAGATGCCGCCCTGCGCGAGCATCGAATCGCACTCGTCGACCGCACCCTTGGAGAGCATGATCACGCGCGTGCTCGTCGGCAGATTGAGAGCCGCATACAGGCCCGCCACGCCGCAGCCGGCAATGACGACATCGCACTCCATGACGGGGTATTGCTTAGTTTCCACAGGAATCCTCTCCCTTGTAATGTGGCATAAGGGATGGTCCCTCATGTCATATTGGCTTAGCGCGCCGCGTACTCGAGCATGCGGTCGAGTGTGAGCTTAGCCTGGTCGGCGGCCTCGTCCGACACGCCAATCTGCACCTCGCCCTCTCCCGTCTCCAGGCAGCGCACGAGCTTTTCGAGCGTGATGAGATCCATGTTGACGCAGGTGGGCTGCACCGCGGGGAAGTAGAACTTTTTGCCGGTGCCCTGGCAGCGGCGCTCGAGCTCGTAGAGCACGCCGCGGACCGTCACGATGATGAACTCGCTGGCGTCCGACTCCTCGGCATACTTGATGATGCCGGCGGTGGAGCCGATGTAGTCGGCCTCGGCCAACACGTCGGCCTTGCACTCGGGGTGCGCCAGTACGAGCGCGTCGGGATGTGCCTCCTGCGCATCGACGATCTGCTCGACGGTGATGATGTGGTGGCGCGGGCAGTAGCCCTTGTTGAGAATGACGTGCTTTTGCGGCACCTGCTCGGCTACGAAGCGGCCCAAGTTTTGATCGGGGATGAACAGGACATGCTGCTGCGGCAGCTCAGACACGATCTTGACGGCGTTGGAGCTGGTGACGCACACGTCGCTCCAGCTCTTGATCTCGACTGTGGAGTTGACGTAGCAGACGACAGCAAGGTCGTCACCGTACTCGGCGCGGGCGGCGTCGACCGTCTCGCGCTTGACCATGTGAGCCATGGGGCAATCCGCGCCCGGCTCGGGCAGCAGCACGGTCTTGGTGGGGTTGAGCAGCTTGGCACTCTCGCCCATAAACTCCACGCCGCACAGCACGATGGTCTGCTGCGGCAGGCTCTTGGCAAGCTTTGCCAGGTAGAAGCTGTCGCCGACGTAATCGGCAACGGCTTGGACCTCGGGCGCCACGTAATAGTGTGCCAGGATCACCGCATCGCGTTGGGTTTTTAGTTGCTGAATGGCCTCGACGAGCTCTGCGGGCACCAATGCCGCACGCTCCGTTGCCGTCGTTGCCGATGCCAGGCCGGCCGCAATGTCGCGTGCAAGCTCCGATGCATCCATGTTCGCGCTCTGTGCCATCAAGGCCCCTCTCTTTTGGCGAATCTTGGGGCTTTAGTATGACACCTAGGTTTACAGCTGACAAGACAGCTGTAAACCTAGGTGTAAAGTTGAAATAAAGATTCGATCATGCGGCAGGCCCATTTTCGAACTGGCAAACTGAGGATAGCCGAGCTCTCGATAGCGTAGGAGGCATCTTTGGACGGCCGCCGCGCATGGTCGACGGCATGCCCGCCAGGCAATCGCTCGCCGGCGCCAATCCGCTACAGTGGAGCAGCCGCCGGGGTCAGCTGCTTGATATAGGCCCACATGCGCTGCTTGGCCGCTTTGTCGGTCAGCGCCGCCTCAAAGCCATCGAGCGCGAGCACGCGGCGGCCCTGCACATGGGCGATCAGACCGGGCTTGAGCATGGCGGTGTCGAAGTCATCAATCGCCACGAGCATGTCGGCGTAGGTTTCGCGCATGACATCGGCCGCGCTGTTATCGAGCAGCAGCACCGCCTCGGGGTCCAAGGCCTCAAGCGCCTCGCGGAACAGGTCGCACGGCAGGCCCTCGCCTGTCGCGACCGCCCCGTCACCCACGCCGGCGACGCTTGCCAGCACGCAAAAATCCTCGGGCGCGTAGCCGATGGCCCCAAGCGCCTTGCGCAACGCCGCGCCATCCGGGCCGGCGGCAAGCTCGCCACCCGAACGCTCGGCCTCGTCCAAATCGCCTTTGACTAGTACGATCGGCGAGCACGCGTTGCCCGCGATACGCACGCCGCGACCCGCGAGCGATGCGAGCTCCTGCTCGGTCGCCTGGGCGATGGCTTCTTTTTTCTGGCTTTGTGACGTGGGCATGCGCTCTCCAATCGTTTGCGTGCCCACCATTATATAAAAGAGCCGGCCGCGAGTGGTTGCTTTGCGGGCGGCTGGGTATAAGCACGGTCGTACTGAGTTTTACGCGGCCAAGCCGCGTCGCATTATGGAGGTCACCATGGCTGACATTAATCAGATTACCCCCGAGAACTTCGATTCCATCGTTAACGACAGCCTGCCCGTGCTGGTCGATTTTTGGGCACCGTGGTGCGGGCCCTGTCGATCCCTCTCGCCCATCGTTGACGAGGTTGCCGATGAGCTGGCGGGCAAGCTTGCCGTTGCCAAATGCAACGTCGACGACAACCAGGACCTGGCC
>DBFOPE010000091.1:0-3632 GCA_048429085.1 Collinsella sp. | reverse complement strand
GGGTCTGGCTCATACCAGTGATCCTCCTTTATGGATCTGTGCCGCCCCGTGTCGTTCCGGGCGGCGTCGTACAGATTTGCCCAGCCTGCGTAAACCGCGCAGCCAGACATGGCGTTCTATCTTATCGCACCTGTGTCGATGCGCCACGGAAAAGTAGCTCCTGCCCAAAGACTTGACGGAGACGAAACAATTGATGCGCCGTGGCCGTCGCCCAGGCGCACGGCGTGCGACAATGTGCCCCAATACAACTGCACTCGGAAAGGCTCGCCATGACTGCACGCCTCATCGTTATGGATATCGACTCCACGCTCATCAACCAGGAGGTCATCGACCTGTTGGGCGAGGAGGCCGGCGTAGGCGAGCAAGTGGCGAAGATTACTGAGCGCGCCATGCGCGGCGAGCTCGACTTTAAGCAGGCGCTCGAGGAGCGCGTGGGGCTGCTTGCCGGCTTGGACGAGAGTGTGTTCGAGCGCACCTTTGAGCGCGTGACGTTTACCCCCGGCGCGCTGGAGCTTGTGCGCTCGGCGCACAGCAAGGGCTGGAAGGTCGGCGTGGTAAGCGGCGGCTTTCACGAGGTCGCCGATAAGATCGTGGCCGCTGCGGGCATCGATTTTTGCCTGGCCAATCGTCTGGAGGTCGTAGACGGCAAGCTCACCGGTAAGTTGGCGGCCGACATTGTGACCAAGGAGTCCAAACTTATCCAGCTGCTGGATTGGGCAGTTGAGTGCGGCGTCGATATGGCCCATACCGTCGCGATCGGCGACGGCGCCAACGACATCCCCATGATTCAGGCCGCGGGCACGGGCATCGCGTTTTGCGCCAAGCCCAAGACGCGCGAGGCCGCCCCGTTTGCCATCGACGAGCGCAACCTGATGCTCGCCATGGACATCATCCTGCGCGACTAACAAGTTTGCCCAACAATCAAATCTACTCCGCTATATCTAGTTTCCGAACAATTTTGTCTTAGTGTTCGGAAACATACCCTTTGAGTGCTAGACTTTGCGCCGTCGAAGGGAACATATATGGATAAGCGAGACCTAGAGCAGCTGCTGAGCGATGTTGCCGGCGGATCAGTCACCCCTGCCGATGCCCTTACGCGCATCCAGACGGCTCCGACCGCCGATTTGGGCTTTGCACAGCTCGATCTTTCGCGCGGGGTGCGCCAGGGGGCCGGCGAGGTTGTCTACGGCGCCGGTAAAACCGCCGAGCAGATTGCCGCCATTATCGAAGCGTTGCGCGATGCCGGCCAGGAGCGCATCCTGGTCACGCGCCTGGACAGCGAAAAAGCAGCCCGCACCTCGGAGCTCCTCGGCAACGGCATCGACCTGGGATATGTCCCGGACGCCCAGCTCGCCCTGGTGGGTGGCAAGCCCTCCCCCACCGGCAACGGACGCATCGTCGTCGCTTGCGCCGGCACGAGCGACCTGCCCGTCGCCGAGGAAGCCGCGTTGACGGCCGAGTTCTATGGCAACGAGGTCGACCGCCTCTACGACGTAGGCGTCGCCGGCCTGCACCGCCTGCTCGCGCATGCCGAGGAACTTGCCCAGGCACAGGTGGTCATCGCCATCGCCGGCATGGAGGGCGCGTTGGCGAGCGTTATCGGCGGTCTGGTGAGCTGTCCGGTCATCGCCGTTCCCACCAGCGTGGGCTATGGCGCGAGTTTTGGTGGCGTAGCCGCGCTGCTCGCCATGCTCAACTCCTGCGCCAGCGGCGTTTCAGTCGTCAACATCGACAACGGCTTCGGCGCCGCCTACCAGGCAAGTCTTATCAATCATCTGAACGCCGGCACGCCCTGCGCCCGTTAAGGAGCATTCCATGTCCAATCATCAGCACACGCTTATCATCGACGGCACCTCGGGCATCAGCGGCGACATGACTGTCGCGGCCCTGCTCGACCTGGGCGCCAGCGAGGAGCACCTGCGCGAACAGCTCGCCACACTGCCGGTCGACGGCTTTACGATCGCCGTCACGCGTGCAAACAAGCATGGCATCGACGCTTGCGACTTTGACGTTCAGCTTGCAGAGGAGCTCGAGAACCACGATCACGATATGGCCTGGCTCTACGGCAACGAAGCGGCTGCCGAGCACACACATGAGCACGAGCACCACCATCATGGCCATGGCGAGCACGAACACGAGCACACACACGAGCGTGACCATGAGGCCCACGGCCATGGTCACGAGGGCCATCATCACGCCCACCACCATCACCACCGTTCTTTGGCGGACGTCACCGCCATCATCGACGGCTCGCAGCTAAGCGATGGCGCTAAGCGTCGTGCGCTCGCCATCTTTACCGCACTCGCCGCCGCCGAGGCCAAGGCCCACGGCAAAACGCCCGAGACCGTCATGTTCCACGAGGTAGGCGCCGTCGATTCCATCGTCGACGTCTGCTCTGTCGCCATCTGCCTCGATGACCTGGGCATCGAAGATATTGTCGTCGAATCGCTCTCCGAGGGCCACGGCACCATCCACTGTGCCCACGGCCTCATGCCCATTCCCGTCCCCGCTGTCGTCAACCTGTGTCAGGCGGGCAATATCGCCCTCATGCCTGCACCAGTCGCCGGCGAGCTCGTGACGCCCACGGGCGCCGCCATCGTCACCGCGCTGCGTACGTCCGACCAACTGCCGGCCCGCTATCGTATCGAAGCCGTCGGCTACGGCGCCGGTAAGCGCCCCTACGAGGGCTGCTCCGGCACGCTCCGTTGTCTGCTCGTTCACGTGGATGCATAGCCATGGATGCCCGCAAAGAAAAAAGCCGCGCTGCCATCGTTGCGGCGTTCTCCGAGCTGCTACGCGAAGAGGACTACGGCAAGATTACCGTCGGCGACATCATCGCGCGCGCTCACGTAGGCCGCGCGACATTCTACGGCCTCTTTAAGAGCAAAGACGACCTACTGTCCGAGCTCGTGAGCGACATCTGCACCCACGCCCTCGACGACGATGGCACACCGCTCGACGACCCACTCGTGCAGGTCGAGCATATCCTCAACAACCTCTGGGAGCGCCGCCAGGGCGTTCGAGCCCTCGTAGCCGGCGCCGGCTCACGCGTCTTCGCCGACTGCCTACGCAAGACCATCATGTCGCGCGCAGCCGAAACCGTCCCCGCCGACCCCGCAGGCCCCGCCAGCACCATGGACCGCAGCTTCTTACTACACCACATAGCCTCAAGCTTCGTAGCCACCGTCCAATGGTGGGCCTGGCACAACTTCCAAGCAGACAAAGCCGACGTAGCCAAAGACTACTTATCAGCCATAAAACCCCTCTTCAACTAAGTAAGAACATCATCCCAAAGCATCGCCCCAACCCAGGGCGCCACGCATCCCAAAGTGTCACTCGCGCTTCACCGCCCTCAACAGCAACAAGCCCCTCCCATCCAAATCCAAATTCAGATTTATATGTTGGGCTGCTTGCTCGAGCGCAGCAAAGACCCCGCAGCTGGCCGCATGGGGTAACTTCCCAGCGCATTCCGCAGGACGCAAAAAGGCTCGCCGCACGAAGTGCGCAGCGAGCCTTTTTGCATGTCCGAGGACGCGCTGGGAAGTTACCCCATGCGGCCAGCGGACAACTATGTAGCCTCAGACTAGAACATGCCCAAGAAACCATGCACAAACAGCGCGGCCAGAGCGGCA
>DBFOPE010000090.1:0-7919 GCA_048429085.1 Collinsella sp. | reverse complement strand
GAAGTTCTTAACGTCGCTGCCCACGAGCTCCTACCAGCGCATCGAATCGGCGCAGATCGGTCACTATCTGCAACTGTGGCGCGCACGTCACGAGCGGCGGCGCTAAAGCGGACAGACGAGGGTTTTTGCCATATCGCACAGGCGCTTTGACAGGGCGGGGTCATCCAAGATGCGGATGGCTCCGCCCGCTGCGATTATCTGGCTCAGTAGCCAACGCTCGGAGCCGTAATGCACAGTTACCGTTGCCATGTCTGCCCCGTCGCGCTCGATTAGGGTGATGCCGGCCCAGTCCAGATGCTCCGCCATATCGAATGGCATCAAGAGCTTTGCGCTGCGCTGCGTCCGGGCAAGGGAATCGTGGAGGGATGCGACGTCCGGTGTGTGAGGCACGACGGAGTCTTCCGTCAAGGCGAGTCCCTCGATTTTATCCATGCGATAGGTGCGCTGCTCATCGACTGTGATGTCCCAGGCAATCAGGTATGTTTGGTCGCCGTTTGCCGTAATGCGCAAGGGGTCGACCAGACGCTCGCGTGGCCGTGCATCGTCCATCGAGCGATATGAGATGCGGCAGCGAACGCCGTCCTGAATGGCACAGCTCAGCTGCTGCCAGTGCGACCCGTGGTTGACGGTGTCAAAGACGCGCTGGTTATAGCCGAGCTCTTCGGGTAGAAGGGCGTGTCGAATCCGAGCTGCCGTCTGCGGCTCGATCCCCAACGATTCAAGTTCGTGGTTGAGCACAGCGCCCTCGGCTGCACTCAAGCGCAACGGTAGCACACGCCCGGCGTCACCAGTGAGGACCACACGCTCGCCGTGGCATTCGCAGATGATGCGCGCACCAGATTCTCGGTCCGCGAGCGTCGAGACGATCTCGAGAATCTCGTCGAGCGATACTCCCGTGATGTCAAAGCGGCCGCAAATCTCGGTTCGTGTCATGCCGCTCTCGCCGGCGGCGTAGAGGGCCTCCATGATGTCGATGGCGCGCGAGAGTCTCTGCTCGCTGGTGAGTTTACGCACGGGCATGCTCGTGCACCGTCCTTTCTATGAGGTGGTTCCACGCCTGCTTGAGCGATTTGGGGGCCATGGGCCTCATGCCGTCCATGGCGTGGGCCATGCAAAATGAGGCGGCGGCTTCAAGGTCGCGCACGTCAACGGTCCAGATCCATCCCGCATCGGTGTGTGTGAGCTCACCTCGCCCGCGCGTGAGGCCGTTGATCATATCGATCTGCGTCTGAGGGGCGAACGAGAACGTGGCTGCAACGGGCGGTCGGTCGGCGAAATCGAATTCAAAGAACAGATAGTCGTTGAGATTGAAGTCCGCAGGGATGGCGTAGGCCTTCGAAGGACGCCATGCGCGAACGATACGGTCGCAGCGGAATGTCCTGATGTCGTCGGTGACATTGTCGAGGCCGCAGAAGTACGCCACGCCCTCGCGTTCGAACATGCCGTAGACACAGACGGTACGTTCTTTCTGCTCGCCGCGTCCGTTCTGATATAAAAATCGCAGCGCGCATCGCTCGGCAAAGGCGCTCCATACCGCATCGACGGTGGGAGAGCGGCGGATCGGTACTTCGTCCACCGCCGACATGCCGGTGAGGTAGGCAATTTTGGAGCGAATATCGGCAAGCGGCGCGGCAAAGGTGGAAGAGCCGGCCGCTAGCGTCTGGTCGATGGCGTTGAGTAGGATATCGGCGTCGTCTGCGGTGATGAGGCCGCCTGCAGCAAACGTGTGCTCGCGGTCGATTGTCCACGAGCTTTCCTCGGTCTCCTGCGCACCGGCGGGGCGAACCTGCTTGATTAAGATGCCACGCTCGAGCAGTTTGTCACGATCGCGCCGAAACTCGCGCTTATCCGAGTCGATACTGCCCGAGCCATATCCCAGGTCAGAATCCAAGACGATCTGCTCGGTCGTCAGCGGTTCGGGGGAGCTGTTGAGCACAAAGAAAAGATTGAGGATGCGCTGAGCCGTTTTATCGAAACCGGGCTCCGAACTTCCCTTTTTAATTGTCGCGGTCGCGTCGCTTGCCGTCATAGAATCCTCGCATGAGAAGGTAGTTTGCTGCCATGATTTTAGTCCGATATGGAGATTAGGCTATATCCTTGTCCGCTCGAGGCGTTAAGATGGCCCGAATTCGGTCGTTTGCGCTCGCTCGGGGTATACTTTCGACTATATACGGTTCTAATGTGCATGCATTGGGCCTATTTGTCGGATTATGGATGTGGAGCGCACATGGCGAACACCCAGAACTATATTAACCACCTGCTGCAGAACACCGGCATTACGCCGGCATGCAGCGAAGAAGAGCGCTTGGCTGCCGAGGATATCGCTCAGATCTTCCGCAACCACGGCTTTGACCCCGAGGTTCAGGAGTTCAATGCCCCGGCGCCCAGTAGATTGGCATTTGCCGTTACCGGTATTCTTGCGTTTGCCGGCGCCCTGCTGATGGGCATCGGCGGCGGTATCGGCTTGGTCGGCACCTTGCTGGCCATTGTCGGCGCCGTTCTTTACGTGCTCGAGCGCACGGGCCACCCCGTGGTTTCGCGCCTGGGCAAGACGGGCGTGAGCCAAAATGTCATCGCCTACCACAAGGCCTCGGGCCCGCTCGCGTCTCCGCGCAACCGCCCGGTGGTCGTTGTCGCACACTACGACTCTCCCCGTGCTGAGCTGCTCGCCCGCGAGCCCTATGCTTCGTATCGTGCGCTCATCGCCAAGCTGTTGCCCGTTGCCACGGTTGCCCCTGCTGCCGTTGCCATCCTGCGTATCCTGCCGCTCCCCGGCGCGCTCAAGGTTCTGCTGTGGATTGTCGCGATCCTCGCTTCCCTCGTTGCACTTGCCAACGCGGCAAACATCATCTCTAACCGCCACGTTCTTCCCTATACGTCCGGCGCGGTGTGCAACAAGTCTTCTGTCGCCGCTATGCTCGGCGTTATGGACAACGTTGCTCCCTTCCGGGGCGAGAACGAGTTTCCCGACGATGTTCCGTTCGATACCTATTTTGGGGAGCAGAAACGTCGTGCCGAGGAAATGGCGCGCGCGGCGGCGGAGTATGCCGCGGCCCAGCAGCAAAACGACTACGGCAACACCATCGAGTACGAAGAGCCTACCTACGCCGAGGACGAGTTCGGTCAGCCGATTGCTCCCGACGCTCAAACCGAGCCCGAACAGGGCGAGGCTTTTGACGAGCAGATCGAGGGCTTTGAGGGTGCGTCTGCCGACGAGACGCTGATTGGCGCCATCGTGCCCGAGGATCAGAATCAGGCTGTCCAGGCCGAAGAGTTCAATGACGAGGTTCCCGCTGCTGAGCCGGCGGAGGAGCCTGCCGCGGCCGAGCCCGAGCCCAAGCTCTATCGCAACGCCGCCGGCAACATCCGCTTTGGTTCGGATGCCATCCGTGCGCTCGGAATGCTTCCCGAGTCCTGCGCGCTCGATTACGAGGAGGGCGAGGAGCCGACGTTTGAGCCCGAGCCTGCCCCCGTCGTGGCTGCGCCTGCGCCCGTTGTCGCTGCGGATGATGAGTCTGCCGCGGTTACCGCTGCCGTTGCCGAGCCCGAGGCGGTGTCCGCGATCGATTCCGCGGCAGGACTGGACGTTTTGGCTCCCGCCGCGCCGGCGCAAGACGTTGCGGACGAGTCTGACGACGATTACGTTGAACAGCCGAGGCGCGTGTCTTACGAGAGCGATACTGATTTCTCGGCCGAGATTCCCGCGGCAACGCCCCATGCCGACATTGCATCCGCGTTCTCGTCGATTGGCGCCAGCGCTTCCAACTTCTTTAAGGGTGCGCTTGCAAAGGGCAAGAAATTTGTCGACGATTTCGAGGAGAAGCGCGCTGCCGCACGCGAGGCTGCCGAGCAGGAGGCTATCGCTCAGCAGCAGGCAGCCGAGGCGGCACGTGAGCACGCGGCGCAAGAGTTCGAGCAGAACGAGGCTATGCAGTCCGCGCCCGTCGACGCCGCCGAAGCTACAATGTCTTTCGAGGCTCAGCAACCGACGTCAGCGGATGTTGTTGAGGCAACAACATCTTTCGAGGCTCAGCAGCACGTCGATAGCACCATGTCGTTTGATGCCGCGCAGTTCGATTCCACGATAACGTTTGAAAAGCAAGGCACCGCAATTGCCGAGCCCCTTCCTGTTTCCGATGAGCAGGGCGACGCGGCAGACGATGACGAGCCCATTGATGCTGCCGAAATCCAAGATGCCGCCGAGGACGAGTCCGTCGAGGCCAACTCTGACGAAGAGCAATACGCGGCAGCCGATCAAGGTGATTCGACCGAGGTCGAGCAGGAGGAAGTGCCTGCGGTTTCCGAGACTCCCGAGACGGATGAGTCGAGGCCTTACTCCACGCAGATTTTCACCATGCCGACCCCGAGTGGTTCCGGTGCCACGGTTGCCAATGTCGCTCCCACCCAGGACGAAACGGTCGATTCCCTTATGGCCCAGATTTCCTCCCAGGCATCGCCGCGTCCGCAGATGAATGTTCCCGATCCGGCGTCGGCACCGTCGCCTGCACCTTCCTCGTCTCCGCTGGCTTCGGTCCCCGATCCGTCGCTGCCGTCTATGAAACAGGCAAACGTTGCGTCTCGCACGTCGCTGTTCGACCTTCCCGATCCCTCTGCCCAGGTCAACGACCCCTTTGCTACTGCCCAGGGTCCCGAACCCACATCGGCACCCGTTGCGCCTTCTATGCCCGTTGCGTCGGGCGCGCAGCCGATCGAGACCATTTCGGCTCCCGCCCCAGCGGCACCCAAGTCTCGCAAACGCGGCCTGGGTGGCCTGTTCGGTCGTAAAAGGAAAAACGAGCAGGACAGCATGAGTGATTGGCTGGGCGTCGAAGACGATTACGATGCCAAGAAGTCCGGTCGCGGTATCGGTTCGTGGGATAACTTCGAGGACGATAACGATGGCTGGAAGGGCGGCGCTGCGTCTTCCGATGGCGCTTCTTCCGAAGATATGCTTTCGGCTGTCGCCTCTATGGGCGATGATGAGCTGCTCGGTCACGATATCTGGTTTGTGGCAACGGGCGCCTCGGATTGTGATGGCGCCGGCATGAAGGCCTTCTTGGCTTCGCATCGCGATAAGCTCCGCGGCGTATTCTTCATCAATCTTGAATCCGTCGGCGCCGGTAGGCTTTCGGTGGTGACGGTCGAGGGCGAACAGCAGCTGCTCAAGGGCGATCGCCGCATCATGAACCTGGTCAGCAAGGTGTGCAAGTCGTTCCATGTCGATTGTGGCGCGCTCGAGATGCCCTATGCCAAGACCGATGCCTATGCCGCGCTCGAGGCGAGCCGCCGAGCCCTCACCATCGCCGGCGTGGACGGCACGCGTCTGGCTTGCGCTCGTACCGAGGACGACCTGCCCCACAATGTCAACCCGACGAACATTGCCACGGTATCCGAGGTCGTGACCGAGGTTATCCGCCGTTCGTAGACGGAGCTCTAAGGAGTCAACGTGTTTTCGTATATTAAGCGCCATTGGCCTGTCTACGTGATTTTGACCTTGATTGCCATTGCGTTAGGATTTGGGGCTGCCTACATCGTGGGTGCAAAGGGCTCGACCCCCGCCTCCGCAATCAGCGAAGAGGTGGAGCAAGAACAGAGTACGGGTGCCGATGGGATTCCTGAGTCCGAGCAGGCAATCGTTGATGGTGGATCTTCGTCTGCAGAGTAGATACGGCGATTTACATGATTGAAAGCGGGCGAGCCAGGGGGACTGGCTCGCCCGCTTTTTCATCGCGCTAGCGCTTCTTTGGGATCGACCTAAGGCGAGCGAACCATAGGGCTGCGGCACCCGAGGTCAGGAGCGCGGTGATGCAAGCGGCGATGGGAACTGATCCTGTTGCCGGTAGGTCCTGCGGTAGGGTACAGCGTTGAATGACACGGTCCTCGTCATGTGACTCAAGTTTATCGCCGCCGCCGTTGCGGCAAAGATCGACGCGTGCGCTGTTGGTGAGTGCGGTTTGGGGCGTATAAGCCGACGTCGCCTGCATGTGCACGATTGCGACCCGAGCGTCTGTGCCAAGGATTGCTTTGGCATCGTCAAGGTCGTCGTGCTCATCTTTGAGATCATCGCGGGTCCAAGAATCCGCATCGCTTCGAGTCGTAAAGCCGGCGGCTACCGCACCGTATTCAATGCGAATGCCCGTTACGACGGTATTGGACGCAAGGTCGAGTTCTTTCGCCTCGAGTGTGGTGGATTCCGTGGTCGAGACATCCGCCTTCCAGAGGTGCCAGCCGTCGTAATCGACGAGGCGGCAATCCTCACCCAGACTTTCCTTTACTTCGTCGGACTCAAGCCAAGGATTTTCGTGCCCATCGTCAAGTGTCGCGTTTGCCGGCTCATCGACGTCTGTCGAGTCCAACGGCGTCGTGCGATACCACACGTTGCACAGACCGTTGAGGTCGCCGATGGCGACGGGGGTTTCGATTGAGACGAATCTCGCCGTATCGTCCTCGGCACACTCAAGATCATCGGTAATTGTAAACTCATCAACCCAGGTAGTTGAATCGTTTCGAGCGTCGATGGTATAGGAGAAAAGCCCATCCGTATTGGTTTGCATCGCGGCACGGTTTTTACCATCGCCGTTAGCCAACAGGCCCTTTTCGATAGGTTGGACAAGTTCCTGACGCTTGTCGACCTGCCCCTTGATCTCGATGGGCGCATCCTTCATCGCGACGGATTGGACTTCTCCCGTATCCTTTATTTCAAACGTTATCTCCTCGGCAAGGTCATAGGTCCGCGGAGACATCATTTCGCGCAACGAGTAGGTGCCGGGTGCAAGATGTTCGACGCGGTGTGGCTTGTCGGATGAGGTCCAGGAGTCTATTTCGGTTTTATCGGGACCATATAAGGTGAGCCGTGCGCCTTCTACTTCCTGCTCACCGCTTGCATCGACCTTGGAGATATCAACCTTGGTGTAATCGTCGGATACGTTAAGCCGTGCTTCTACAACGGGTGTTTTCTGGTCGGCATAAGTAAGGTCGACAATATGGGTTGTCTGATCGAGCAAGAAGCCTGCCGGCGCTTGAGTCTCGACAACCTCGTAGCGTGCGGTGCCAGATCCCAGTGGGAGGTTGTCCGCGCGTGCTTCTCCAGTTTCATCCGTCGTGACGGTAGCGACAGTCTCACCGTCGAGTGCGGCAATGCTACCGTCGGGGCGCACGATATCACCCGAGGCACGGATCTCAAAGATGGCGCCCGCGAGGCTGCTGCCGTCTACGGCATCGGTTTTAACGATCCTGATATTTCCGGTCGCGGCGCGGTCATAATACGAGGCGATTGCAACGGGCGTTAGGTTCATGTCGGCGGGTATGTTTACCTCGATTTCTTCGCTGACAAGATAGGGCTCTTTGGCCGAGGTTTCGCGTACATAATAGGTGCCCGGCACGAGCGATTCTGGCAGTGTGACGGTCCCGGTCGCGTCAGTCGTAAAGGTGTCCATTACGTTATGTGCTGGATACCAGCAAGTTTGTGAGACAGGTTCGTGATTGCTGTCGAGGAGTTGGAAGGTGAATCCGGCTAGGGGAACAGAAGCGCCTGTTTGGGCATCGCGTTTTACAATCTGGAGATGCGTCGACAGAGCGTGGTTGTCCACGATATATTGAAGCTCGGCGTCGTCGGAAATCTGATTTGCCCCGACGGTCCATTCCCCTGCACGTTTAAAACCCTCGGGGACGGTTTCCGGAACCTCACGAACCGTGTAGCCGGCACGGTCGTATGGGACGGCTCCGTGGACACCGGCGGGTCGCTTGCCTGTGCCGAACCATGCTTCGGGCTGATCTTCGGTGGAGGCAAAGCCATAGATGTTTGTGGTCAGTGTGCCAACAACCTGCTGAGAGCTGTTGCTGACAACCTCAAAGACAACACCACCCGCCGGCTGCTCCAGGCCGGATTGGTCGCTATTGCCGTAATCCTTGAATTTGGA
>DBFOPE010000089.1:0-3633 GCA_048429085.1 Collinsella sp. | reverse complement strand
GGGTCTGGCTCATACCAGTGATCCTCCTTTATGGATCTGTGCCGCCCCGTGTCGTTCCGGGCGGCGTCGTACAGATTTGCCCAGCCTGCGTAAACCGCGCAGCCAGACATGGCGTTCTATCTTATCGCACCTGTGTCGATGTGCCGCGGAAAAGTAACTCTTGCCCAAAGACTTGACGGAGACGAAACAATTGACGCACCGCGGCCGTCGCCAAGGCGCGCCACGTGCGACAATGTGCCCCAATACAACTGCACTCGGAAAGGCCCGCCATGACTGCACGCCTCATCGTTATGGATATCGACTCCACACTCATCAACCAGGAGGTCATCGACCTGTTGGGCGAGGAGGCCGGCGTAGGCGAGCAAGTTGCGCAAATCACCGAGCGCGCTATGCGCGGCGAGCTGGACTTTAAGCAAGCGCTCGAGAAGCGCGTGGGGCTGCTCGCCGGCCTGGACGAGAGTGTGTTCGAGCGCACCTTTGAGCGCGTGACGTTTACCCCCGGCGCGTTAGAGCTTGTGCGCTCGGCACACAGCAAGGGCTGGAAGGTCGGCGTGGTAAGCGGCGGCTTCCACGAGGTCGCTGACAAGATCGTAACCGCCGCGGGCATCGATTTTTGCCTGGCCAACCGCCTGGAAGTCATGGACGGCAAGCTCACCGGTAAGTTGGCTGCCGACATTGTGACCAAGGAGTCCAAGCTCATCCAGCTGCTGGACTGGGCAGTTGAGTGCGGTGTCGACATGACCCATACCGTGGCAATCGGCGACGGCGCCAACGACATCCCCATGATTCAGGCTGCGGGCACTGGCATCGCGTTTTGCGCCAAGCCCAAGACGCGCGAGGCAGCCCCGTTTGCCATCGACGAGCGCAACCTGATGCTCGCCATGGACATCATCCTGCGCGACTAGCCGATCTGTCTAACAATTGAATCAGTCTGTCCTATAGTTTCCGAACAATTTTGTCTTAGTGTTCGGAAACTTGCCCTTGAGTGCTAGACTTTGCACCGTCGAAGGGAACATATATGGATAAGCGAGATCTTGAGCAATTGCTGAGCGATGTTGCCGACGGAGCAGTCGCCCCGGCAGTCGCCCTCACGCGCATCCAGACGGCTCCGACCGCCGATTTAGGCTTTGCGCAGCTCGATCTTTCGCGCGGAGTGCGCCAGGGAGCCGGCGAGGTTGTCTACGGTGCCGGTAAAACCGCCGAGCAAATTGCCGCCATTATCGAAGCGCTGCGCGATGCCGGCCAGGAGCGCATCCTGGTCACGCGCCTGGATGCCGAAAAGGCAGCCCGCACCTCGGAGCTCCTCGGCAACGGCATCGACCTGGGATATGTCCCGGACGCGCAGCTCGCCCTCGTGGGCGGCAAGCCCTCCCCTACCGGCAACGGACGCATCGTCGTCGCCTGCGCCGGCACGAGCGACCTGCCCGTCGCCGAGGAAGCCGCGTTGACGGCCGAGTTCTATGGCAACGAGGTCGACCGCCTCTACGACGTAGGCGTCGCCGGCCTGCACCGCCTACTCGCGCATGCCGAGGAACTTGCCCAGGCACAGGTGGTCATCGCCATCGCCGGCATGGAGGGCGCGTTGGCGAGCGTTATCGGCGGCCTGGTGAGCTGTCCGGTCATCGCCGTTCCCACCAGCGTGGGCTACGGCGCAAGTTTTGGTGGCGTAGCCGCACTGCTCGCCATGCTCAACTCCTGTGCCAGCGGCGTATCGGTCGTCAATATCGACAACGGCTTTGGCGCCGCTTACCAGGCAAGTCTTATCAATCATCTGAGCGCCGGCACACCCCGCGCCCGCTAAGGAGCATTCCATGTCCAATCATCAGCACACGCTTATCATCGACGGCACCTCGGGCATCAGCGGCGATATGACCGTCGCGGCCCTGCTCGACCTGGGCGCCAGCGAGGAGCACCTGCGCGAACAGCTCGCCACACTGCCGGTCGACGGCTTTACGATCGCCGTCACGCGCGTAAACAAGCATGGCATCGACGCCTGCGATTTCGACGTTCAGCTGGCAGAAGAGCTCGAGAACCACGACCACGACATGGCATGGCTCTACGGCAACGAAGCAGCTGCCGAGCACACGCACGAGCACGAGCACCACCATCATGACCATGACGAGCATGAGCACTGCCATGAGCATGATCATGAGACCCACGGCCATGGCCACGAGGGTCACCATCACGCCCACCACCATCACCACCGTTCTTTGGCGGACGTCACCGCCATCATCGACGGCTCGCAGTTAAGCGATGGCGCCAAGCGTCGTGCGCACGCCATCTTTACCGCGCTCGCCGCCTCCGAGGCCAAGGCCCACGGCAAAACGCCCGAGACCGTCATGTTCCACGAGGTAGGCGCCGTCGATTCCATCGTCGACGTCTGCTCTGTCGCCATCTGCCTCGATGACCTGGGCATCGAGGATATTGTCGTCGAGTCGCTCTCCGAGGGCCACGGCACCATCCACTGTGCCCACGGCCTCATGCCCATTCCCGTCCCCGCTGTCGTCAACCTGTGCCAGGCGGGCAATATCGCCCTCACGCCTGCACCGGTCGCCGGCGAGCTCGTGACGCCCACGGGCGCCGCCATCGTCACCGCGCTGTGTACGTCCGACCAACTGCCCTCACGCTACCGCATCGAAGCCGTCGGCTACGGCGCTGGCAAGCGCCCCTACGAGGGTTGCTCCGGTACGCTCCGCTGCCTGCTCGTTCACGCGGACGCATAGCCATGGATGCCCGCAAGGCAAAAAGCCGCGCTGCCATCGTTTCGGCGTTCTCCGAGCTGCTGCGCGAAGAGGACTACGGCAAGATCACCGTCGGCGACATCATCGCGCGCGCCCACGTAGGCCGCGCGACATTCTACGGCCTCTTTAAGAGCAAAGACGACCTACTGTCCGAGCTCGTGAGCGACATCTGCACCCACGCCCTCGACGACGATGGTACGCCGCTCGACGACCCACTCGTGCAAGTCGAGCATATCCTCAACAACCTCTGGGAACGCCGTCAGGGCGTTCGGGCACTGGTAGCCGGCGCCGGCTCACGCGTCTTCGCCGACTGCCTCCGCAAGACCATCATGTCGCGCGCAGCCGAAACCGTCCCCGTCGACCCCGCAGGCCCCGCCGCCACCATGGACCGCAGCTTCTTACTACACCACATAGCCTCAAGCTTCGTAGGAATGGTCCAATGGTGGGCCTGGCACAACTTCCAAGCAGCCAAAGCCGACGTAGCCAAAGACTACCTATCAGCCATTAAGCCTCTCTTCAACTGAGTAAACCCCTCATCCCAAAGTTCCGACCTCATCTCAAAGCGCCGCCCCAACCCAAAGCACAATCCATCCCAAAGTGTCGACAGAAGCCCAACGCCCCTACCAGCAACAAGCCCCTCCCATCCAAATTCAGATATATATTGGGTTGCTTGTACGAACGCAACAAAGATCCCGCAGCTGTCCGCATGGGGTAACTTCCCAGCGCATTCCGCAGGACGCAAAAAGGCTCACCGCACGAAGTGCGCAGCGAGCCTTTTTGCATGTCCGAGGACGCGCTGGGAAGTTACCCCATGCGGCCAGCGGACAACTATGTAGCCTCAGACTAGAACATGCCCAAGAAACCATGCACAAACAGCGCGGCCAGAGCGGCA
>DBFOPE010000088.1:0-12281 GCA_048429085.1 Collinsella sp. | reverse complement strand
CCGGCCTTGTCCTGCTCCTTCGGAGCCGCGGACAAGGCGCCACACTGGTCTGCGGAGTGTTCTGAAAACCAAGCCCGGCCCCCGCCTGCGGTGACGCTGCTGCGAGCGGCCTGCGATGGGGCCGTTGTTGGTTGGGGCCGCTGGGCTGATGTGAGGGCACGTGGCCGTTGCGGGCCCTGATCCCGGCGGCGGCCTCGGCGCTTTGCGCCTGCCGCCTTGGGGGACTGTGGAGCGCCGCCGGCAGCTGCGGCGCTGTTGCGCCTGCTGCCTTGGGTGACTTTGGGGTCGATTGGGGTTGTCTGCACAATTCGCGGTATTATGGTGCGGAGTTTTGAAAGGAGCCGCTGGTGGTCACGACGACGTTTGCTTCGCCTTTGGGCGAGATTCTGCTTGCCGCTGATGGCCGCGGTCTGACGGGACTTTGGTTTGAGGGGCAGGAGCACTTTGGCTCTACGCTGCTCAAAGAAGATGCGGAGCACGTTGAAGGTGTCGATGCGGTTTCCGGTATTGGTGGCATGTCGCCGGTGAGTCCGGTAAATGGTGCGGCCTCTTCGGTGCTTGAGCGTTCCTGGGCTTGGCTGAATGCTTATTTTGCAGGGCAGGAACCTCGGTTTACGCCGCCGTTGCATATGATTGGTACGGCGTTTCAGCGCGAGGTTTGGTTTGAGCTGCTTTCTATTCCGCGTGGCGAGGTCACTACGTATGGCGAGATCGCCCAGCGTGTTGCCGCTCGACATCGTGTACCGGGAAACGAGGCACCCGTTGTGTCTCCTCGTGCGGTGGGGGCTGCGGTCGCACGTAATCCCATTTCGATTATCGTGCCGTGCCATCGCGTGGTGGCGGCCGACGGATCGCTCAACGGATATGCCGGCGGCCTTGACCGCAAGGAGTGGCTGCTGCGGCTCGAGGGTGCGTACGAGGAGTAACGCCAGAGCACTTTGCATAGCCAAGACGCCGTGAAAGAACGGGACGCGCTTTCCGAATGGCGTCCCAAGCGGAAACCGTGTCCCGGAATACAGCCTCAGAGTGGGACGCTGTTTCCGGTTGAGACCACTTGCTTTGGATATCTATCTACGCTCGCTCCTGCATGGCGTTGATAGATTTGTCCATGTTGAACAGATAAGCCACGACTCAGACAATAAAGAGCCCGGCAAAGCCGGCACCCATGCCGATAAGCAAAAACGTGTTGTCGGGGTTTCGGAAAGGTAGACGCCGCCCGATCCAATGTGAGACGGTTGCACCGATCTGCACGGTCACGTCAAAACACAAGCGTTAACTGCGCGCCCTGCTCAACGGGCTGCTCCTTGTGCTCGCTCAGAAGGACCATTCGGTCTTCGTATTGCTTTTCGGTCATTTCGATAACGGTGACCTCTCCAGCGCTTGGAAGATTCAGCTTAAGGCGAGCGATATGCGCCGCTGCGGATTCGCGAGTCACCAACAGGCGCGAATACACCGAAAACTGCTCCATATGGTATCCGTCGTTAATCAGAAACTTTCGAAAGTCGCTATACTGCCGACGCTCGGCTTTGCTTCCCGTTGGAAGATCGAACAGAACCAATAACCTCATAACCCTCATGGCTCCTCCCTATTCAACAGTTACCATCTCGAGCCCTTTTAGCTCGGGCAACAACAGCCTCTTAGGATCCTTTTCGAGAACGGCAGTTCTGAGTGAAGAGAGCGTTGTCTCTATGCACTGCTGACAGCCGCAACGTTTTCCGTCGATAGTCATGACGTGCTCAAACACGCGGGCGAGCAACGCTTTGTCGCGCTGGCCCAAAGGCTCTGCAACGCCGTAGCTCATAACAATTAGATCGACGAGAGGGCGGAACGGTTCAATAAGATCGTCGACGAGATTGAATGCGTTGTAAACGCTGTGATGGTGAAGCCCCTGGGATACGAGCCATCCACCGCCAACGGCTGCTCTTCCGATGCCTGCACGCAGGACGCTGTAACCATAATCGAGGGCGGAGCTCTGCATGCTGTTACGTCTGGTCCCTTCGGTAATGAGGGCTTTAAAGTACGAGGAGGCAGCTGCGCCTTCTCGATTGTCCGTGTCGCCCGAAAGAACGGTTTTGGCATAAGAGGGGAGAGGGCCTGCTGACAACCCCATTTCTGTGAGAACCGCCGCTTGGTTGAGTATCTTTGCCTGAACGATTCGTTTCCAAAGCTGCTTTTTAAACGGAAGGCTCATGGCAAGCTGATCCTCGACGATGCGCGCATGGCGCGAATGGGCGCCCATGGGGAGCATAAGACCATTGGGCATATGATCGCGCCCGCAGATCATGACGCCTATTCCCGCGTCGTTAAGTTGCGACATGCAGGCGACCGTCATCGTGGTTTGATGGGATTCGACGATGACGACCCAAATGTCCTCGAGGGGAATGGTGGAGCTGCGGTCGTCCACGGTGATCATCAATAGGCCGTTCTTGATGCAGAGGTGGGCCTTGCTCTGGATAAGTATTGTCCGTTGAGCCATTTTGTCGACGACCTTCCCCGCATTAGCGTTACAATACAGCTAAGTCGAAAGCAGCTCACCTTGGGGAAGGGCGCGGCTCCAGACAAGGGGAGCCACTTAAGTGGCTTACCCGTAAAGTAACCCCCGTTCAATCTTCGGATTGGGCGGGGCGAACTTTTTTGGGCGAGTGTTAGCCAGTATTCCGTAAACGGTAGCTATGAATAGCATTTGGGCGGGTTCTTTTGAGCGTTTTTTCGCCTAAGGATTGATTCGATTGTGAAGAAAAGTACATAAATCGCTGTGCCGAATACGGCTCTTTTCTTGCGTGAAGCGCGACGTGTCGACGCATTTTGTCTCGAAAAAATGAATCGCAGATGTAGATCTGAGGTCGAATCAGTCTTCTTTTTTTGAGGCTTGAAACAGAAAAGCCCCTGTTAAAGGGGCTTTTCTGTGCGCACATAGCGTATCACCTTGGGGAAGGGCGCGTGCTCAAGACTCAAATGAAGCAAATGCGGCGGGATATTATAGCGTATCACCTTGGGGAAGGGCGCGTGCTCAAGACGTCGTGCAGTTTCTGCTTTAGGGTTAGCATAGCGTATCACCTTGGGGAAGGGCGCGTGCTCAAGACGCAGAAGCCAGCATCGACCAGCTGCGAATCAGCGTATCACCTTGGGGAAGGGCGCGTGCTCAAGACTTGGTGAGCCGTTGGAGCTTTTTCAGCTCGAGCGTATCACCTTGGGGAAGTGCGCGTGCTCAAGACTGCGCGCTGCTGTGGCTCTGGATCATCCCGAGCGTATCACCTTGGGGAAGGGCGCGTGCTCAAGACTGCGCGATGCAGCTTGCAATTATGCCCGTTAACGTATCGCCATGGGGAGCGTATATGGCATAGAGGCGAAGGTTCTCAACCGATTGCATTTATGGGTCTATGCGTTATAAAGGGCAACAAGGAATAAGCAAAAGCCCCACACGATTAAGCAAGAAATGTGCGGGGCAAGCAGCTGCTTTACTTGATGGGTGATTCTCGAACAACAAAGGGTGACATGTCGTTGCTTAGTTTTCCAACGGTAGGGCAACTTATTTTAATTCGAGTAAGCCTGTCTACAAAGGACCAGTTGGCGTTATCGATGTTGTAGCCACTAAACCGCCCCACAAAATCGCCGATTTGCACCAGATCGCCCAGATATATCTCCAGCGGCGGTTTTTTCATAGCGCTTTCCGGCACGGGCTTCCAGGCTTTTCGACCGGTGTGCGCTTTCGCAATCCTGGGCACATACGTTCCATCCTTAAGTGCAGGAATATCCGCCTTATAGACGGGGTCTGCGTACCAAGCGCCCTGCCCCTTCTTGGCCTCCGGGTCATGCCAGAGCCTCAGACACAGCATTTCGCTCACCTTGATGACCGACTTCTCGTCTGCCGACACAACGGCGTTGCCCATGACGATGTCCTTATCGGAGCTCGCCTTGCGAGCAATGTCTTTACCCTGTGCGTTGACGCCGGCATAGCGATAGACCGTCTGCTCAAATAGCTCTCCCTTTCCCTTACGCGGAACAAAGCGGGTGGGTACGACGAAATCGTGCGCCGCGCGCACTTCGTTCGCAAAGGTTTCCCAGGGCATAACACTTTCGAGAGCCTTCATGATGGCATCGCGGCGTTGGGTCTCGTTCATACCTCTGGTTATGCTCCAGTGTGTCTCTTGGTTGATTCGAGCGGTTTTAATCACGAGGCTTCGACTACATGCTGCAATCACACAAGCATCGGTGGCATGGTGACGATCGTCCGAGCGGTCTTTTTCGCCATTCGAACCAAAGTTAAGCCCCCACCTGCGACGCAGCCATGCGGTCGCTCTGCCAGTGGTAGGAACAACATGTGCCTTTGCGCCATCATCGGGGAACAGCAGACAGTCGGCGAGGTAAGCGCATACTTCTCGCGACATATAGGCGGTGTCGGTGAAGCTGCGTGCTAAGAATTCGCCTTCCTTGGTATCAAGGTCTTTTTCCAGCAGGAAGTTCTTTTTGCGACGGCTGAGCTTCTGGTTTTCCTGAACGCGACGTTCAAAAGCATCCCATGAAGGCGCACCGTCGTGGGACATCCATTCGTAAGGTGTCTGTTCGCGTTTATCCTGATTGCTTTTGGCGAGGACCAGGACTTTGTTGTTGCGTGAGTTTTCTCCCGTGCGAGAGAACGGCAGGATGTGGTCAATCTGCGTGTAGGTGTCGTCGCTAATTAGGCGATCGACTTCGATTTTAGCGCCCGTGTAAAGGTCGAAGCATTCCTGCTCTTCCCACAGGCGGTACTTCTCTATCTGTTTGCCCGTGACCTCATCTGCCGTGCAGCCACGCAGCTCAGCGATTTGCCCGGCAATGCGCTCGCGATTTTTCTCGTTCTTCTTATTGGCCTTGGCAATCTCGTCTTTTGCGCGCTGAGGCAACCTGAGCTCTCGATCAAGCTCAACGTGGATTTCGTTTGGCACGCCCCACTTGCGGCAGATGGCGTTGACCACTTTTCGCATTTGCGACATGGCGCGAATGACGACGGGATTGCTATTTGTCCGACCGGTGCGTTCGATCCAGGTCTCATAGGGCATCAGGCGATCGGAGCGCTCGAGCTGGGCGCCAGCGATGCGAAGTCCCAGCAGGCCACAGTCATTTTCGGCCTGCGTAAGGTTGAGGACCTCGGGCTCCTCGAGGCAATCGAGCAGCATGTCGAGTGCTTTTTTGGAACGGTTGCCATAGCCGTTAAGAGCTTTGGATGAATAGGGAAGCCTACAAAGCGCCTCGATCTCCGCTTCCGAAAGCGGTAGCCCCTGAAGCTGCTCTTGGAGTACGGGGAGGGCTGAAGAGTATGCCACCGCCTCCATAACGGCATCGGCGAGATTGCGGTCATCGCGCAAACGCTGCAGGAGAATGGGGTTGGTTGCATTGAGGGTATTGCGGAGCACGCGCCATCCCTTGGGCTTGTACACCTCGCGCGTTTTTTCGTCGGCAGCTGGAACTCCCTTAAAGTAATCGCCGGAACTAAGATCGAGCGCTTTTCTGAGGGCGCCGAATTTAACAGCACAATCTTTGTTGCCTCGAATTGGCTCGCACGAGAACAGGATTGCAATGCACTCATCGCGCTCCGTTGCGCTCAGGGCGCGAGAGGTCCCGTTTTCGTGGATGATGGTGATGTTGCCGAGTGCGCCATAGGCTGAAACGAGTTCGCTCGTAAGCGTGCAGCGTGCAGCTCGTTTTTCTGTTGGGAAGTATGAGCAGTGGCCAACGAGGTCATACGTGCGGCGGTCGAAGTCTTTGCGCGAACGCTCCCAATCGCAAACTTCGATATATGCGGCCTCAAATTCCGGCGAAGCGTATTTGGAGCCAAAGGAGCGTTGAGCATCAAATAGGATATGAGTTTCTTCGATAAGCTGGGCGTGCGTTACACACTTGTCGTAATTGCCGCCACGATTGCGACTTTGAGGCTGCTGAGCGAGCCATTCGCCAACGGTGCGGCACGAGGTCTCCGCAATTGCTTCCTTGTTGGCCGCAAGGGCAGATAGTACCTTGCCGCCTTCGCTTGATTTATCCTGATTGCCTTCTCCGTGGGGGATGTATCCACGGCGCTTGCAGAGGGAGTATAGGACTAGTGCCCACTCGCGATCGTTGAGCAGGCGGTCAAGCCCATCAACGCGAAGCTTGAGCGGCTGCTTGTCGCCTTTTGTGGTGTGGAAGTACTCTTTGGTGGCGTCTTGGGGGATGAGGCCATAAGCCTTGAGGATTTGGAGACAGTGCTTCAAGCGCGCCTGGGTACGGTCAATGTTTCGACGGGTAGAGCGGAAGCCCCTGCGAATAACCGCAAGACTTTGGCCCGTTTTAGGATGAGTTGGAGAGTCAAATAATCTGACGCCCAAATCCAGGATTTCATGATTGGCTGTGTCGATAAGTGCGAATCCGCAGCTTGCAATTCCTGGATCCATGCCAAGCACAAGATGCCTGGGAAGTCCGAGCTTCCCAATTTCGCGATTGATGGTGATCTCCATGGAGCACCCCTCTCTAATAAGAACTCTAGAGAACAGTACCATCGCGTGGGGACATGGGCCGAGCTTGTTAGCCGAGCGGTCATTTTGTTAGGCAAACGGAAACGATTTATACAGCCTTACATATCGGTTGCCGGATGATGCCGTTTGTTGAAATTGAATCCCGACTGAATCCCGTCCTGAGATTGAATGGCGGGACAGTTACGATGCCCGGCTTGCTTGCAGGTTTGTAGAGCTCCTTGCATTCCTTCTTAAAGTCGAACGCCATGTTGGCCGTCTTTCTGCGTATCGGCCTGCTTAGATAGCGGAATCATATTATAGAAACGAACAGCTGCTCGAATGATTTGGCTGACAGATTGAGATGCGTGCGTTGTGTTTGGCGGTCGGCCTGACCCCGCCGATGATGTCTCTGCCTCCCCGGCGCCTCATCTATAGCTGCCGTTTCCCCATATAAAACCTGCCAAAATAAACCTGTCCCTTTTTGGTCGGTGCGAAATGGGTAATACTAAAGAGTTATCCGACCAGATGGGAGCCGATTGATGGCCTATATCGAATTCAAAGACGTCGTCAAAGCATACGGCGAGGGCGATGCCCGCATTCATGCGCTCGACGGCGCGAGCTTTACGGTCGAGCGCGGCGAGCTCGCCATCATTCTGGGTGCTTCGGGTGCCGGCAAGACCACGGCGCTCAACATTCTGGGCGGCATGGATACGGCGACCTCCGGCACCGTGACGGTGGACGCGCGCGACGTGAGCTCTGCCAACGAGGCGCAGCTCGTGGAATACCGCCGCGCCGACGTCGGCTTTGTCTTCCAGTTCTACAATTTGGTCCCCAACTTGACGGCGCTTGAAAACGTTGAGCTCGCGGCACAGATTTGCCCCGATTCGCTCGATGCCGAACAGACGCTTCGTCAGGTTGGCCTGGGCGAGCGCCTGGGCAACTTTCCGGCACAGCTTTCGGGCGGCGAGCAGCAGCGCGTGTCCATTGCCCGCGCACTGGCCAAGAATCCCAAGCTGCTTTTGTGCGACGAGCCCACGGGTGCACTCGACTACAAAACCGGCAAGCAGATCTTGCAGTTGCTACAGGACACCTGCCGCAAGCAGGACATCACGGTCATTATCATCACCCACAACTCCGCGCTGGCGCCCATGGCCGATCGCCTGATCCGCTTTAAGAGCGGCCGCGTGGAGAGCGAGACGGTCCAGCAAAATCCCGTGCCTATCGAGACGATCGAGTGGTAGCGCCCATGGACCAAGATTGCCAAAACAGCCAAAACCACGATACGGAGCACGCGGGCCGCGACCGGGAGTTCGCGACCTACCGTACCGCTCAAAGCTCAAACGATATGGTGCCGACGGTTTTTCGCCGTGGCATCTACCGCACGATTCGGGGCAGTCTTAAGCGCTTCCTATCTATCGTGGTCATCACTGCGCTTGGCGTGAGCGTGATGTGCGGCCTTAAGGCGGGCTGCGAGGATTTGTGCGATTCGGTCGACGCCTATTTTGACCAGCAGAATGTCTATGACATTAACGTGCAGTCGACCTATGGCCTTACGCGCGACGATCTCGCGGCTATCCAAGAGGTCGACGGCGTCGAGACGGTCGAGGGCATCTACACCGAGACCGCCTACACCGCCGTGGGCACAACGCGCGAGCGCGTGGTCGTGCAAAGTCTCTCCAAGGAGAACATCGATCAGCCGGTGCTGGTGAGCGGCGATTTGCCCGAGAGCGCCGATGAGGTCGCGGTGACTTCGAAGTTCCTGAAGGCTTCGGGCAAAAAGCTCGGCGATACGGTGAGTTTTGCCGCCAATGACGCGAGCTCGTCCAACCAAAGTGCCAAGGATCAGTTTGCCGCGGGCGATTACACCATTACGGCCGAGGTCCTCGATCCTACCGACGTGAGCTCCGACTCGACAGTCAACGCCTTTCGCGCTGCTTCGGCTGCGGACTATAAGTTCTATGTGAGCGAGGATGCCGCGACATCTTCTTTCTACTCCGCAGTCCACGTGATCGTCGAGGGAGCCAAGAGTCTTAACTCCTATTCAGATGCCTACACGACAAAGATCAACGAGGTCAAAGGCAATATCGAGAAGATCCGCGAGGAGCGTGAGAAGGCGCGCGTCCAGGAGTTGACGGTTGACACGCCGACAAGCTTGGATACGGCCGAGCGTCAGGCCGCCATGCTCTTTGGGATCGAGCAGGATAACATCAACCGTATGGCCGAGGGCAGCGAGGAGCGCGTCCAGGCTCAGGCCGAGTTGGACCAGCGCCGCGCCGCCGCCGACCAGCATTTTGCCGATGCCCGCGCCGAGCTTTCCGATCTGGGCGAATGCACCTGGTACATTCAGGACCGCGGTAACATCGCAAGCTACTCGAGCGTCGAGAGCGACAGTTCTTCGATCGAGGCCATCGCCACGGTTTTCCCATTTATCTTCTTTGTCGTCGCTGTGCTCATCAGTCTTACCACCGCCACGCGCATGGTCGAGGAGGAGCGCACGCTTATTGGCCTGTACAAGGCGCTTGGCTATTCACGCGAGCGCATCCTGTCCAAATACGTGGACTATGCGCTGTGGGCATGTCTGATCGGCGGCGTGCTCGGCAACATCATCGGATTTGTGGGCCTGCCGCTGTTCCTGTTTACGGTGTTCGACGACATGTACTCGCTGCCCCAGATGCTGCTCTCGTACGACATCGTGTCCTCAATCGTCTCGGTGGCGCTGTTTGCCGTGGGCGTGGTGGGCGCTACGATTATCGCCTGCCGCCACGAGATGGCCGAGACCCCGGCCTCGCTCATGCGTCCCAAGGCCCCACGCGCCGGCTCTCGCATCTTGCTTGAGCGCATCGGCTTTATCTGGCGCCGCATGGGCTTTTTGAACAAGGTGGCAGCACGTAACCTGTTCCGCTACAAAAAGCGCGCCTTTATGACCATCTTCGGTATCGCCGGCTGCACGGCGCTCGTGATCTGCGGTATGGGCATTCGCGACACGTCGGTGGCGCTTTCGCCCAAACAGTACGGGCATATCACGCGCTACGACCTGCTGGCGGTCGCCAATCCCGACGATTTTTCGCAGACGTGCGCGGCATTGGATGAGCGCAGCGCGGCCAATGATTTCAACGTGACCGTGACCTCGACCCTGCCGATTATGACCGACAACGTCACCTTTACGTTTGGCGGCAAGAGCGAGACCGTGCAGCTGATCGTGGTGCCCGATAACCGCACGAGTGACTTGGGCGATTACGTGCGTCTGGAGGATGAGTCCAAAGAACCGCTGCCTTTGCGTGACGGAGACGTGTATCTGAGCAAAAGTTCACAGCTGGTGCTGGGGATTCAGCCGGGCGATACGGCTCACGTCCAGGATTCGTCGCTCAATGTTGCCAAGGTCAAAGTCAGCGACATTTCGCTTAACTATCTGGGCAACACGCTTTACATGACGCAGGGCACCTATGAGCGTGCGTTCGGTCGAAGCGCACGTCTTAACGGCGTCTTTGTGCTGCTTAAGGGCTCGTCGGCCGACCAGATTGCGTTTAGCAAGAATCTTAAGAGTGACGGTTGGCTTACGATTTCGAGTACGGCCGAGCATTGGGAAAACTATGAGGCGAACTTTACGATTATCAATTCGGTCGTGGTGCTCGTGACTTTCATGGCGGCGTGCCTATCGTTTGTGGTGGTGTTTACGCTGTCCAACACGAATATCTCCGAGCGCGAGCGCGAGCTGGCGACCATTAAGGTGTTGGGCTTCCGTCGCGGTGAGGTGCACCATTACGTCAACAAGGAGACGTTGATCCTCACGGCGATTGGCGCTGCGTTGGGCGTGCCGCTGGGCGGCTTGCTGGCCGAGAGTTTTACGTACATTTTGCAGATGCCGTCGCTGTACTTTGACGTCGAAGTCGAGCCGCTGAGCTACGTGCTTGCCGTGGTGCTTTCCTTTGGCTTTACGTTTATCGTCAACCTCGCTACCAATCGTACCCTCAACAAGATCGACATGGTCGGCGCCCTCAAGAGCGCAGAGTAGCCTGTTCTGGGATTCAAACTGTAGCGAGCTGTGACGTGTCACAGCCGCTTTATTGCATAAACCGCCCCGCCGATTGCATATTTCGGCGGGGCGGTTGCTTTTTGCCTGCAGGTACCCCAGGGGGCGGCGTGCAAATTCTGGAGTTTTCAGCATCCCGGAGTCCGCGGGCGCGGGATCGGACGCACAAAACAGCGCTGGAAGCCCTGATTCTGAGCCCCAACGCCTCAAGAGCTGGCCATTTTTTACAGAACGCGACCCATAGCGCCCGCCTTTCGCCCAAAATCCAGTATGCAGGCACCCTCGGCTGCTGAAAACTCCCAAAAATGCACGCCGCATCCTACCCTAGGCACCCGTAGCTACTCTGCGGGTGCGTGGCCTGATAGTAAGTTGCGGTAGGGTTGGGGCAGATTCTAACTAGAAATGGTGGTCGCTACCGGTTATTCTCGGCATACTCGGCTCATTCGATTACGGTCGCCACATGAAAGGAACCACTATGGATCTTGCGATGGCACAGCGCCTCGTCGATCGCCGCAGAGCTGCCGGTCTTTCCCAGGAGGCTCTTGCTGCCCAGTTGGGCGTAAGCCGCCAAGCTGTCAGCAAATGGGAACGCAGCGAATCCTCGCCCGATACCGATAACCTTATTGCACTCGCCGCGCTGTATGGCGTGTCACTGGATGAGTTGCTATATGGGGAAGCGGCTAGCGATGTCGACACCTCGGCCGACGATGACGTTGACGCAAATAATTACGACGAGACTGAAGGCACCGAGTCTTCTACCGAGCACGTGGATCCTGACGGCAAGCCACTTGTCGACATTTCCCTTGCACGCGGCATTCACGTCGTCGACCCCAACAAAGGTGAAGAGGTTCATGTTGGTTGGAGCGGCATCCACGTGGCTAACGAGCGCAAGGGTGAAGAGGTCCATGTGGGGCCGGGCGGATTGCATATCGATACGCTAGAGGACGATGGACACAGCGTACATACCAATGACGACGGCACCGTCACCATCGACGGCGAGACGTTTTCCAGCTGGAAAGAGGCACACGACAAGCTCGACCATCATGGCAAGCATTTCCACACCAAGATCGGTCGCGCATGGAACGAGTTTCCCTTTCCTGCACTTGTCGTCCTCGCCTATCTCGCGCTCGGCATCATCTGCGGCACGTGGGGTATGGGGCTCTTTCTGGTCTTTCTGATTCCCGTCTACGAGGCGATGGGCGACTTTATCGACCGACATCATCTCTCCAAGCTGATCGGCGTCGTCTATGCAACAGCCGCCATTGCCTGGTTCCTCTATATGTGGCTTTGTTTGGCACAGCCCCATCCCGCATGGGTCATCCTCATCACGATTCCCTTCATAGAGGCACTCATGTGCTGGTGCCGAAAGCAATGGAAGCGCCGCAAACAAGCCTAAGCCGTTCCAACCCGTCAACAATGCTTGGCCAACGCCGCTCGCCCCTTCCAAGTTGCGGTGAAATACGGACCGTTGAGGACCTTGGAGCGTCTAACAGTCCCGATTTCACCGCAACTCACGAATGGACAGGGCAATTCCAACACGGGAACTGGCATTTAACTCGCCGCATGCCAAGAAAAAGGCCGATTTACTACGATGAACTCGATGAGGCCGACCACACCCATCTTTTTCAAAAATCGGCAAGCTTTCTACCTGCACTGATAATTGTTCTCGGGGGAAGCGGGCACTGCGGGGCGCGGCAACGGCGCGCGATTTCCGCGTCGCAGCGCTACCCTGATGCTGAATGCCGGGACGATGACCCACTGACCTGCTGACGCCTCTTCGGCCG
>DBFOPE010000087.1:0-6286 GCA_048429085.1 Collinsella sp. | reverse complement strand
CTGCTGACCGCCCGAGAGATTCTGCGGATACTCGCCGGCCTTATGCGCCATGCCGACGCGCTTGAGCGCGGCGATGGCGATCTCGGTCGCCTCCTCCTTGCTCTTCTTTTGCAGCTTGATGGGCGCGAGCGTCAGGTTGCCGAGCACCGTCATGTTGGGATACAGGTTGAACTGCTGAAACACCATGGAGCTATACTTGCGAGCCATCTCCAGGTGGTTCTTTTTGGTGAGCGGCGTACCGTCGATGACGACCTCGCCCGACGTGGGCTCCTCAAGATAATCGACACAGCGGATGAGCGTCGACTTACCCGAGCCGGAAGGCCCGATCATTACGAGCTTCTCGCCGCGCTTGACGGTAAGGTTGATATCTTTGAGCACATGCAGGTCGCCAAAGTACTTGTTGAGATGCTTAATCTCGATCATGTCTGCCATGAATGTCCCTTCCCTGCGTTTACACGAGTTGAACTATTGTACGGAAAGAACCACGTTTCCGCAGCCCACACTACATTCCCGTAAAGAACCCGCAACCTTTAACCCACTCATTGGGGACAGACTTAAATGAGTACCCGCTCATTGGGCACTCATTTAAGTCTGTCCCCAATGAGTACCCAGCCCAGCAAAAAGGGGCGCGACCACAATGGTCACGCCCCTCAAGACCCGAAAATAATACAACCGACCTTGGGATTGAACGTCAGATTGCCGCGTGTACGGGTTTGCAACGTCGAGCCGTTACGCGGTTTGGTAAAACCGCGTAACAAATTACGCGAGTTTGGCGCCGACGATCTTTGCTGCTGCCGGCTTATCGAAGTTGCCGCCGGTGGCCTTACCCAGAGCGCCCATAACCTGGCCCATCTGCTTCTTAGAGGTCGCACCCAGCTCGGCGATGACCTGCTCGATCAGGGCCTCGAGCTCCTCGCCCGAAACCTGCGCGGGCAGCAGGCTCTCCAGAATCTTGACCTGCTCGGTCAGGTTGTCGGTACGCTCTTGGTCGGTACCGGCCTTGATGGACATCTCCAGCGTCTCGCTCGTCTGCTTAATCAGACGCTTGATCATGCTGTTGACGTCTTCCTCGGTCACATCACGACGCTCGTTGACCTCGATATTCTTCACCTCGGCCTTAACCTGGCGAATGATAGACAGGCGAACCTTGTCCTTGGCCTTCATGGCCGCGATCATTTCCTTCTGCAGCTCTTCGTTGGTCATCTGCATATCCTCCTCAATAGCGTGGGCGGCACTCACGCGGGCACCGCCCCATGATTACTCAGTCGTCGACGAATCGTCGGTCGAACTCTTGGTGACGCCCTTCAGGCTGACGTTGTACGGCACGTCCTTGGGCATGGGGTTAACGGTGATGTCGGCGTCCTTCTTGTACTGCTCCAGCCACTCGCTGTACGCGGTGCTTGCCGCCTGCGTCTTCACCACGTTGGAGACGTACTTCTTGATGTCCTTGGGCACCTGCTTAATGTCATCGACCTGATTATCGACATGGAAGTAGTCGGTGCACTTGATGATGTGATAACCATAGGTCGACTCAACGACGTCACTCACATCGCCCTTGTTGAGCCCCTCGAGCGCCGCCTGGTAGCTGTCGACGAAGGTGGTGAGCTTGTCCCAGCCCACATCGCCCTTCTTATCCTTGGAGCCGGTATCGTCGGAGTACTGCTCCACGGCATCCTCAAAGCTCAGCTCGCCGGAGTTGATCTTGTCCAGGCACTCCTGCGCCTTGGCCTTGGCGGCAGCCTTGTCCTCGTCAGATGCGTCGGAATCGACCTTGATCAGGATATTCGACGAACGACGGGCGTCGTTGTAGTTGGACAGGTTCTCATTGATGTAATCGACAATCTCGCTGTCCTTGGGCTTGCTGGTGGGTGCCACGGCATCCTTGAGCTTCTGCTGCGCCAGGCTCTCCTTGAGCGAATCCTTGTAGGTGTCCTCGGTGTAGCCATAGGTCTTAAGCGTCTTCTTAAAGGCTTTGGCGCCGCCCGCGCTCTTGCACGCGTCCTTCCAAGCCTTCTCGACTTCCTCGTCCGAGACGGTTACGCCGTTTTCCTTCTGCGCTTGCTGAAGCAGGATCTGCTGCGCGTAGGAGTCGATAAGCTGCTTGCGGTACTTCTTGGGTGTGAGGTCGTTGTCGACCAGGTACTGCGCCCAGTCCTTGTCCTTGGTGTAGCCGTAGGACGTGCGCATGCTCATGATCTGCTTGGTCACGGTGTCCTCGGTGAGGTTGGTGCCGTTGATAGTGGCAGCCACACCGCCGGTGAGTTTGTAGCCTGTACTAGTGTCCTCGGTCTGCGACATCAGGCCGGAGCACGCCATGGCCGAGACGGAGAGCAGCATCGCCAGCACGCCGATGACCACCAGGACAATCTTGACGGTCTTGGACACATAGGTCTTGCGCTGCTTCTTACGAGAGCTGGAGGCGGCGCGGGACCGTTGCTCGGACGTCGGCGCGACCTCGGGGTTCTTTTTCTTATTTGCCATGTTTGGCCTTTCGCATCACGAATCGAACAAACGCCATTGTGTCACAACGCAGCCCCCGCGGCACACCTGGTGCATGGGAGACAGGTTAATCTGCACCATTTTGGTGCAAAGGGGACAGGTCTGGCAGTTGGCAGTTAGGGACGTTCCTTTTCTGCCGGCAGATGGAGGCTGTCCCCGGCTGCCGGCAGTCCCCCAGTGCCGGCCTTAAAAGTGTCGACGGATGGCGTCGACCATGTCCTGCTGCGTGGTTTGGCCGAGTACATCGGCTGCAGCGTCGGCATCCATAAAGATATTCATAAGCGCCTGAAGTGCCTCGACCTGACCGCCCGGCTCGGCAATGCCCAGGTTGATGATGATCTGCGCCGGCACCGGGGCGCCCATGCCCGCCATCGCGTTGAACGTCACAGGTGCGGCGGGCTTTACCACCGCGATATAGGGCTTGGCCACAAACCCCGGATCGGTATGCGGAATGGCGATGTTTGCCGCCGGCATAGCGAGACCCGTAGGATAGGCGTCCTCGCGCGTGCGGACGGCATTGAGCCAACCCTCACCAATGTAGCCGCGCAGGGCAAGCTCACCCTCGAGCCGCGCAAACACCTCATCCGGCGTCGCGCACTCCCAATCAAAAAACACCAGCTCAGGCGAGAATAGCATCTCGGCGTTATCCGCCATACTGTCCTCCAAAGTTGTACGAGGTTCACAATGCCCCATATGATAGCGAAACGAGACAGACAAGGTTAGCCGAGGATCCCGATCATCTCGACCGCGCGAGCAGGTGTCAAGCACACCTCGGGCATCGCCTCCAGCATGCGCCGGTCGCTCGTGACCACATAGTCAACATCCGCCGTCTCGCCCGAAGCGATGATGAGGTTGTCTTCAAGATCCGGCATACGCTTGCCAAGCATGCGCGCCATCTCGCATTCTGCCAACGAAAGCGGAGAGGCAGTTGCCACCTGCATCATGTGCTCGATGCAGGCCCATGACGCCGGGGCAAACGATACGTTAATCCCATTCGCATTCCGTCGGGCTAGACGCCGAGGCAAAATATAGAACACATCCTTTGCCGTCGTGGGCGCATACAGAAGGTCGATCTTTCCCGCCTCGGCCAGTTCAACCAATCTCTTCGCTTCGTCGAACGCCCCCTCTTGCAGGTAATAATCGAGCCAAACGTTCGTATCTACCAAGAGACGCTTTGCCTCAATCATCGACAATTCGCCTCTATGTCGGCAATCATCGCGTCATACATATCATCTCGTACGGCATCCCAGTCTTCCGCCGAAGATTCTGCCGATGCGAAATCCGACGCGCTCAGCCCCAACGAGGAAAAAGCTAGGCCACACCCCTGTTCGGCGAGGCTCTCCTCACGGAGTGCCTCACGCTTATCCGCCACCATAAATCCCGGCAACGCTTGATGCTCGACAAGATAGACCCAAAGCGCGCGAATGGCATCGCTCGGCCCCAACCCATTGCGAGTTAGGACCGCATCGCCACCGGCTTTGAGCATAGGATCAATTCGCGTGTTGAGCTGCACCGTTGCTGTACCCATAGCGGCTCCTCTCTACATGCTAGCAGTATAGCAAACATGAAAGGCCACGCAAAAGGGCCCCGCCCGCACGCGGACGGAACCCTATCGGATTTTTTGGGATGGAAATGACACCCGTCACGTTATTCAGAGTCCAAAATCAAAGAGGCTATAAAAGCTGAGAGGGCTCATGTGATTCCATAAGCCCCCTCAGCTTTTTCGATAGTTAAGTCACAACAGCGCTTCGTCATTAACAAACACAAGCTGCCTCATTTTCCCGCTTCTGCCCTTTAGGCCCAATACGGAATATACCTTCGATATTTGGCGCCCGCATCCTCGTCCTCTTCCTTTATCAACGCCTCTTCCAGGCACTCTCTGATTAGACGAGACATCGCCACCGTGTTTTTCTTTTCATCGGAAAGTCCAAAACGCTCTCGCAGTGACTGATTGCTCATCGACTCGCCTTGGGCGTACAAAAGACAAGCATGCCAGTACACAGCATTTTTTCGTTCGCTTTTTTTCATTCGAGTATATGGGCAATCGCAATAGAGCGTCACGAGCGTTCCCAGCCCGCCCTCACTCTTGATAACCGGTGAAGGCATGCCGGCTTTTTCGAGCGAATCTACGATTAAATCCCAGCCCGTACCGCCTTCTTCGCAAAGATCCATTTGGCGCATGAGGGACGCCATCATCGAATTGCGCGTTTTCGGCTGCGCGTTGAGCACGCGTTCTGCCGGAATAAGCGTTGTCCCGGGATTAGAAAACTCGATACGATTGTCGTAAATCGCAACAAGAGGCCCCGCCGTGTTGTCAGCGATGTCTTGATGGATCACGGCATTTGATAGCAGTTCGCGAATCGCCCTTTGGGGGTAGGCCGTCTGGATGCGTCGAAATGCGCCATCCAACGTCTCAACAGCCGGAATCATCGACATGATCAGTTGCTCAGCCTGCGGAAGCGCTAAAGCGTAACCCTTATCGATTTCAGTATCACCAATAATGTCAAAGCTGCCTTTTCCCGCATATCGCACAATTCGCAGCATGCGTTTTCTGAGCTCCGGATAGCGAGAGAGCCTCTTTCCCACTAGAAGCATCCCCAAGCGCGTCATGCTATAACGGCCGTTGTCTTGGCGATGAATCAGCTCTTGCTCACAGAGAGCAAGAATTACTCCGTCCAGATCGACGGGTCTCCTCAATCTGCACAGCTCAAAATATGCATCAATATCCAGAATCTCGGCGACCTCTTGAGGCGTCAGATCGCTCTCAACTACAGCGAGCTCCGCGTTCCCCGCCTGCAAGCGACGCCACAGCTCCGCCTCTCGCGCACTACCAGGAAGCAGTTCTGCCGTCGAAGATCCCTCTCGGATGTAGGCGGTCTTATCAAAATAGACCGGCTGAGCGTTCGCGGCGTGCACTTTCAGCACCACAAAGTGCTTTGTCTCATGGTCAATAACCGCAAACTCGTAATTCGCATTGTTTGAGAGCGCAAGCTTGAGCCACATCAAAAGCTCTTGGTTTCCCTTGCCCTTTGCGTGATATGGGTTGAACTGGGTACCCACAAGCTCATGAGCATCGTCGCTCACGCCCCAGATCTTATAGGCATATGCACGGCCGCAGTAAGCGGCAGCGTTGGCAAGCGCAGAGATGTCACGCCCCGTTCTAACGGGGTCGCTATTACTCTCTTTAAACTCAAGCCACTCGGTTTCATCAGGATAGCCGATAAGTGAATAAATCAGCTCCATGCCATCTGCTTCACCCATTGAGCCTGCCTCCTTGCGCTCATTTTGATAACAAAATGATAAATAGACGACAAATAGAATTGTGCACAATTTGAAGCTGAAGGCCAAGTTTTTCTGGTCATTTTCCCAGATAATCTCAATGCTGGAAGCTTTGTTCTCTGCAAAAGAGTCGACTGCCGTAATTGACAGGCAAGAAGATATGGCTCCGATGTCAAAAGGAACTCAAGCAGCAGGGAATGTAATTAAACCAGCAACTATCGCCAAGCAAATGGGCGTTGTCCTTATCCAGCATCATGTCCTTCGAACAAATCGAGCGGCAGCGGCACAGCAACGAAAAACACAGCTGGCAAACAGTGGCGCAGCGGCACTCCATTTTTATGTATTTCTGAAATTTCCGAAAAAGCCAGGTTGATTTCCGATCTCAGCCGAACACATTGAGCTGATGGCTCGCTCCCGCAGTTAACCGAACGCCCCCGCGGCCCCTCTCGGGCCCCGGGGGCGCCATTTTCCCAGTTGAAGGAATGGTGGAGATGTGTTTCGATGGGTC
>DBFOPE010000086.1:0-3000 GCA_048429085.1 Collinsella sp. | reverse complement strand
TCTACGCCCGCAACACCGTCACCAACGACGTGCTGTACAAGGAGGGCCTGGACCTTCTCGTCGTGCCCTCCGCCGAGCTCTCCCGCGGCCGCGGCGGCCCGCGCTGCATGAGCATGCCCTTCTGGCGCGAGGACCTCTAAGTCTTTCCGTTTCCGGTGCGGTCTCCCTACAGCCGCACCGGCTTCGTCCGTCAAACGGGCGACACTAATACTTACGTAATTCATTTTTTCGAAAGGAAACGAACCATGGGTGTTAACCTCTCCGGCCGTAGCTTCCTCAAGCTCCTCGACCTCACCACTGAGGAGATCGAGTACCTGCTCAAGCTCTCCAAGAACTTCAAGGATATGAAGCGCGCTGGCGTTCCGCACCGCTATCTCGAGGGCAAGAACATCGTTCTGCTCTTCCAGAAGACCTCCACTCGCACCCGTTGCGCTTTCGAGGTCGGCGGCATGGATCTGGGCATGGGCGTCACCTACCTCGATCCGGGTTCGTCGCAGATGGGCAAGAAGGAGTCCATCGAGGACACCGCCCGCGTTCTCGGCCGCATGTATGATGGCATCGAGTTCCGTGGCTTTGCCCAGGACGACGTCGAGGAGCTCGCTGCTAAGTCCGGCGTGCCCGTGTGGAACGGCCTGACCACTGAGTGGCACCCCACCCAGATGCTCGCCGACATCCTGACCGTCCAGGAGAACTTCAACTACGACATCAAGGGCAAGACCCTCGTCTTCATGGGCGACTGCAAGAACAACGTCGCTCGCTCCCTCATGGTTGTCTGCTCCAAGCTTGGCATGAACTTCGTGGCCTGCGGCCCCGAGGAGTGCATGCCCGCTGACGACGTCATCGAGGCCTGCAAGCCCATCGCCGAGGCCAACGGCTGCACCATCAAGCTGACCACCGACGTCAAGGACGGCGTCACCGGTGCCGACGTTATCTACACCGACGTGTGGGTCTCCATGGGCGAGCCTGACGAGGTCTGGGCCGAGCGCATCGCTCAGCTCACCCCGTATCGTGTCACCTCCGAGGTCATGGCTATGGCCAACCCGGGTGCCATCTTCCTGCACTGCCTGCCCAGCTTCCACGACACCAACACCACGATTGGCGCCGAGAAGTGCGAGCAGTTCGGCATCACCGAGCAGGAGGTCACCGACGAGGTCTTCGAGAGCCCCGCTTCCAAGGTCTTCGACGAGGCCGAGAACCGCATGCACACCATCAAGGCCGTCATGTACGCCACGCTCAAGTAAGTGCATCTAGCATCTCGCTCGGGGTGTATTGTTGAACACCCCGAGCGGCTTTATCTGGTAAAAATCTCGATCGAGCGGCAGGCACGGCACGGAAGAGCCGCTTCGGGCGAGATCAGTAAATGATTTATGAAGGGGGGATGAGAACTATGACTGAGACCGCTAAGAAAAAGCGCGGTATGCCTTCATCGTTCACCATTCTTCTTGCTCTGCTGGCAATTGTTGCAGTGATTACCGTTATCGTCTCCGGCACGTCCGGCGGCGCGGTTACTGCCGCCCGTCTGAGCGATTTCTGCACCGCCCCGATTAAGGGCTTCGCTGACGCTCTGCCCGTCTGCCTCTTCGTTATGATCCTGGGCGGCTTCCTCGGCATGATGACCGAGACCGGCGCCCTGGACAACGGCATCGCCGTCCTGGTGCAGAAGCTTAAGGGCAACGAGATCATGCTCATTCCCGTGCTGATGCTCATCTTCTCCCTCGGTGGTACCACCTATGGTATGTGCGAGGAGACCGTTCCCTTCTACGCCCTGCTTGCCGCTACCATGATGGCCGCTGGCTTCGACCCGATGGTCGGCGCCGCTACCGTCCTGCTCGGCGCTGGCTGCGGCTGCCTGGGCTCCACGGTTAACCCGTTCGCCGTCGGCGCTGCCGTCGACGCTCTGACCGGCGTTGGCATTGAGGTCAACCAGTCCATCATCATCGGCCTCGGTGCCGTCCTGTGGATTGTTACCACTGCCATGTCCATCTTCTTCGTCATGAGCTATGCCAAGAAGGTCAAGGCTGACAAGGGTTCCACCATCCTGTCGATGCAGGAGCTCAAGGACGCCGAAGAGGCTCACGGCAAGGCTGCTTCCGAGGTTCACAATGAGGTCAAGCTCACCGGTCGTCAGAAGGGTGTTCTGATCGCCTTTGCCTTCACCTTCGTCGTTATGATCGTCGGCTTCATTCCGCTGGCCGACCTCAACGAGGGCGTCGCCAACTTCTTCGACGCTGGCGCTGTCTACGACGCCGACGGTAACGCCGTCGTCCAGGGCTGGTCTGCCCTGATCACCGGCCTGCCCATTGGCCAGTGGTACTTCGACGAGGCTTCCACCTGGTTCTTCCTCATGGCCGTCCTGATCGGTATCATCGGTGGCCTGTCCGAGAAGCAGATCGTTAACACCTTCATCACCGGCGCTGCCGACATGATGTCCGTTGTTCTCGTCATCGCCCTCGCCCGTGGTATCTCCGTCCTCATGGCTAACACCGGCCTCGACGTCTACGTCCTCGACGCTGCCGCCAATGCTCTGGCTGGCCTGTCCGGCGTGATCTTCGCTCCCATGAGCTTCCTGGTCTACTTCGGCCTGTCCTTCCTGATCCCCTCGACCTCTGGTATGGCTACCGTCTCCATGCCTATCATGGGACCGCTGGCTGTTAAGCTCGGCTTCTCGCCCGAGGTCATGGTCATGATCTTCTCCTCTGCCATCGGCGTTGTGAACCTGTTCACCCCGACCTCCGGCGCCATCATGGGCGGTCTCGCCCTGGCCAAGATCGAGTGGACGACCTGGCTCAAGTTTGCCCTTAAGCTCATCGTCGCTCTCTCCGTCGTCTGCGCCATCATCCTGACCGTCGCTTGCGTGATGCTCTAAGTACCCAACGGGTACCCCACGGAAACCTTGACGATCCTGTAAAGGATCACCTGGTCATCGTCTGTCCGGTGGGGTCAACCCACCGGTAGACTCCTACCTTTAGCCCCCTCCCGTTCCGTGCGCGGGAGGGGGCG
>DBFOPE010000085.1:0-2674 GCA_048429085.1 Collinsella sp. | reverse complement strand
ACGGTCGACAGCCTGAAAGACCGCCGGCGACAGCTCGGGAAAAAGCTGCGGAAGCTCATAGGCGGCAACCGGGCCATGCAAAAGCGGCGTCGCGGCAGACGGAGAGCCGGCAATCTTAATGCCGTAATGCAGAGCGCGCGTGACCAGCTCGTCGTCGGAGAGCACCTTGTCCCAGTCATGGATCAGGCCAGCGGCAGCGGCATCAAAGCGGTTGACACCGTACACCTCGGCTAGGTGCAACGCAGTCTCGGCAACCCCGAGCGAATGCACGTAGCGCTTACGCTTATCCTTCATGCGCACATCGAGCAACTCGTGGATGCGCGTCAAGAGCGCGCGCTCGTCGCCCTCAAACTGATCTTCTACCGACAACGTTCTCCCCCATCAATCAAAATCGTCTTGCCCAAGATCGGCATACAGGCCGCGTTTCCGGATATAGCCGAGCACGGACTCGCTCGTAAGATAGCGCACGCTCATGCCGCGAGCAACCCGCTTGCGAATGTTGGTCGAGCTAATCGCCAGCGCCGGAATCTGAATATAGCGCACGTCGAATGGCAGCCCCGATTCCTTAATCCGCGCCCGGGCCGTATCGATGTCAAAGCCGGGACGTGTCGCAGCAATGAAGGTCGCCAGTTCGGCAATCTCATTAGCATTGTGCCAGGTCACAATATCGATAATCGCATCGGCGCCCGTAATAAAGTAAAGCTTCACCTGTGGCGGGTAAAACTCGCGAAGGGCACGCAGCGTATCGGCTGTGTAGGTGACACCGGCACGATCGATCTCAAAGCGGCTTGCCAAAAAGGCCGGGTTCGCCGCTGTCGCGAGGACCGTCATGGCATAACGGTCCTCGGCCGGCGTCACCGGTTTGTCGAGTTTAAAGGCAGGCGAGCCCGCCGGCATAAAGAGCACGGCGTCCAAGTCGAGGGACTCACGTGCCTGCTCGGCGGTCACCAGGTGACCGTAATGGATGGGGTCAAAGGTACCGCCCATAATGCCGAGCCTAAACTCCTGCCCGTCCTCTATGGGAAGCTCGGGCAGACCGATTCCACCGCGCAGTGACATGGCTTACTCGCCCTCCGGGGTCTCGACGTCTTCCGCAGCAACAGCGTCATCGGTACCGTCAATGGCATCCACCGCGTCGACAGCCTCCAAGCTATCGTCCGCGACATCCTCGACATCAACGACCTCGACGGCGACGTCCTCGCTACCGTCCTCAAGCTCGTCCTCGAACTCCGAGAAGTCCTCGGCGCCCTCAAAGTCAAAGGCGCGCTGGCAAATGCGAACCTCGTCGCCGGCACGGCAACCGGCCTTTTCGAGCGCATCGTCAACACCCATGCGGGAAAACTTATGCTGCAGATAGATGACGGCCTCCTCATTTTCCCAGTCGGTCTGGATAACCAAGCGCTCGATGGCGCGACCGACCACGCGGAAGGCACCGGGCTCCTCTTGGACAATACGGAACCGCTTCTCGCGCTGCAGGCGGCGACGCTCCCACTCCTCATCGCGCAGATCGACCGGCTCATCAGAGACCGCCAGCTCAGCGCGGAGCTTAGCCACCTGCTCGCCCACAGCAAGCATCAACGTGTTGAGACCGGCACCCGTCACAGCGGACACGGCAAAGAACATATGGCCATCGTCGAGCGCCGCACGCTTAAGGTCGGCAATCTTGTCGGCCGTGCCCGGCGCATCGCACTTGTTGGCGACAACGATCTGCGGACGCTCCGAAAGCTCGGCACCATACTGCTCGAGCTCACGGTTGATGATGCGATAGTCCTCAACCGGATCACGATCCTCAAACCCGCCCGTCATGTCAACGACATGCATGATCAGGGCCGTGCGCTCAATGTGGCGCAGAAACTGATGGCCCAGGCCACGACCCTCGCTCGCGCCCTCGATGAGACCGGGGACGTCGGCAACGACGTAAGAATATTCGCCGGCACGCACCATGCCCAGATTGGGCACGAGCGTGGTAAACGGGTAGTCGGCGATCTTGGGGCGGGCGGCACTCATGCGTGCAATGAGCGAAGACTTACCCACCGAGGGAAAGCCCACGAGCGCGGCATCGGCCATAAGCTTCATCTCGAGCTCGATCCAGTGTTCCTCAGCCGGCTCGCCGAGCTGGGCAAACGCGGGCGCGCGGCGCACCGACGTCACAAAATGAGTGTTACCCAGACCGCCAGCACCACCGGGCGCCACGACAACGCGCTCGCCGTCGTGCACCAGGTCGGCAATCTCGAACATCGGGGTCTGCGTCTCGGGATCGAGCTCGCGGACTACGGTGCCCATGGGGACTTTCAAAATCAGGTCCTCACCGCTTTTGCCGTTGCGGCGGGCACCCTGGCCATGCGTTCCGCGCTCAGCACGAAAGTGATGCTTAAAGCGGTAATCGATCAGCGAGGACAGCTGAGCGTCGGCCTGAATGACGACGTTGCCGCCACGACCGCCGTCGCCGCCATCGGGGCCGCCCTTGGGAACAAATGCCTCGCGCCTAAACGACATGCATCCGGCTCCGCCGTCGCCGCCGCAAACGTTAATTCGGCTGATATCGGTGAACTGTGACAACAGAATCGCCTCCTACAAAAAAGAGGGAGACCCTTGAATCCTAAAACTCAAGTGCCTCCCACATATGTGCTCTATGAAGGGTGAATTACGCGTTCGCGAGCGGGCGTACGCTGAC
>DBFOPE010000084.1:0-28959 GCA_048429085.1 Collinsella sp. | reverse complement strand
ATTTCGCGGCTACAATAGTGCGGTTACAACGACGTAATGCACTCAATGCAAGAAAGGATCCGCATGGCAAGCCTGTCGGATGAAATCTCGTCGCGCCGCACATTCGCGATCATCAGCCACCCGGACGCCGGTAAGACCACGCTTACCGAGAAGCTGCTGCTCTATACCGGCAGCATCCAGACCGCCGGCTCGGTCAAGGGCAAGAGCTCGGCCAAGCATGCCGTTTCGGACTGGATGGACATCGAGAAGGAGCGCGGCATTTCCGTTACCTCCTCGGTGCTGCAGTTCACCTACAACGGCGCCTGCGTCAACATCCTCGATACCCCCGGCCACCAGGACTTCTCGGAGGATACCTACCGTACCCTTATGGCCGCCGACGCCGCGGTCATGGTCATCGACGGCGCCAAGGGCGTCGAGGCCCAGACCAAAAAGCTCTTTAAGGTCTGCACGCTGCGCCACATTCCCATCTTCACCTTTGTGAACAAGCTCGACCACGAGGCCCGCGATCCGTTTGAGCTCATGGAAGAGATCGAGAATGTCCTGGGCATCAATACGTATCCCATGAACTGGCCGATCGGCAGCGGCCGCAACTTCCGCGGTGTGTTCGATCGCCAGACCCGTCGCGTCATTGCCTTTGAGGGCGATGGTCACGCCAACGCCACCAAGAAGGTCGCCGAGGTCGAGGCCGAGCTGGGCGACCCCGCCATGGATGAGCTCATTGGCGAGGAGAACCATAAGAACCTAATGGACGATATCGAGCTGCTCGATGGCGCCGGCGACGAGCTCGACTTGGATGCCGTGGCCTGCGGCAAGCTAAGCCCGGCGTTCTTTGGCTCGGCGCTCACCAACTTTGGCGTGGAGCCCTTCCTCAAGGAGTTCCTGCGCCTGGCCCCGACGCCGCGCGCCTATACCGATACGCTCACCAACGAGCCGGTCGATCCCTGCCGCGACGACTTCAGCGGCTTTGTGTTTAAGATCCAGGCCAACATGGACAAGAACCACCGCGACCGCATCGCCTTTGTGCGCATTTGCTCGGGTAAGTTCGAGCGCGGCATGGACGCCTTCCACGTGCAGGGCAACCGCAAGCTCAAGCTTGCCACGGGTACCTCGATGATGGCCGATGACCGCGCCATCGTGGACGAGGCGTACGCGGGCGATATCGTGGGCCTGTTCGACCCGGGTATCTTTAGCATCGGTGACACCGTGTGCTCCGGCAAGCGCCACGTGCAGTATCCGCAGATCCCGACGTTTGCCCCCGAGATGTTCGCCCGCATTACGCAGGTCGACACGCTCAAGCGCAAGCAGTTCGTCAAGGGCATGGAGGAGCTTGCCCAGGAGGGTGCCATCCAGATCTTCCGTGAGCTGGGTGCCGGCATGGAGAGCGTCATCGTGGGCGTGGTCGGCGTGCTGCAGTTTGAGGTGCTCGAGCGCCGCCTCAAGGCCGAGTACCGTGTCGAGGTTCGTCGCCAGCCGCTGCCCTATACGGACATCCGCTGGATCCAGAACGACCCCGATACCATCGATATCCCGGGCCTTTCGCTCACGCGCGACACGCTGCGCGTCGAGGACATGCGCGGCGGTAAGCTGCTGCTGTTCACGAGCCCGTGGAACGTGGACTGGGCAACCGATCACAACCCCGATCTTATCCTGTCGGAGTTTGGCAACGTAGCGTTTTAACGCATCGGCGCGGTGGCCCTGCGGGGCTGCCGCGCCATTTGCTTGCCTGATGCCGTGTGAGCGGCTATCATACCCACCGTCGTCTCAAGACCGGGGCGTCCGAGCAGTTCGGGTCCGATATCCTGCTCGTTAAACCTAAAACCAAAGGAGTACATAATGATCAAGAAGGTCATGGAGGACTATAAAGTCCTGTTGCGGAGCATTCCCGCGGCAACGGTTTCGCTGTTTTTCGTGAGCGTCATCATGATGAACCTGCTGGCCAACAAAGAGCTCATCAGCCTGCCGTATCTGGCACTCGATTGTGGCTTTGTGGTGAGCTGGGTTTCGTTTTTGTGCCAGGACATGATCTGCAAGCGCTTTGGCGCCAAGGCATCCATCAAAATCTCTATCCTCGCGCTGCTGGTTAACCTGGCCGTGAGCCTGTGCTTTTGGGCATGCTCGCTCACGCCCGGTATGTGGGGCGCCTACTACGACACCGGCATGATCGAGGTCAACACCGCCCTTAACGCCACCATCGGCGGCACCTGGTACGTGGTGCTGGGCTCTTCGCTGGCAATGCTCGTTTCCGCCGTGGTTAACTCCACGCTCAACCAGTCGCTCGGCCGTATGCTCAAAAAGAATAACTTTGCGAGCTTCGCCTTCCGCTCCTATGTGTCCACGGGTGTTGGCCAGTTTATCGACAACCTGGTCTTTGCCATTGTGGTGAGCCACACGTTCTTTGGTTGGACCTGGGTGCAGGTCCTTATGTGCTCGCTGACCGGCGCTGTCGCCGAGCTGCTGTGCGAGGTCTTCCTGAGCCCCGTGGGCTACAAGGTCGTGCGTGGCTGGGAGCGTGAGAATGTGGGCGCCGAGTACCTCGAGCGCCACGCAACCGCCTAAGGAGCAAGTATGCGGGTTTTGATCACGGGCGCTTCGGGCGGTATCGGAGCCGCGTGCGTGCAGCGCTTTTTGGACGAGGGTCACGAGGTCGTGGGCTTTGACCTGCTGCCGGCGGCGATCGAACACGAGCGCTACCGCCATCTGATCGTTGACGTGCGCGAGCCTGACTCGTTTCCAGACGATCTTGAACCCCAGGTGATTGTGAACGTCGCCGGTACGCAGGATTCGGCCGATGACATCGCCGCCAACCTGTATGGCACCATCAACGTGACCGAGCGCTACGCCTTTGCGGGGGAGGGGCTTGCCGCCAAGCCGGCGCCGGCTATCCAATCCGTGGTCAATGTGGGGTCGGCGAGCGGGCATACGGGATCGGAGTTTCCTGCCTATGCTGCCAGCAAGGGCGGCGTTATCGCCTACACCAAGAACCTTGCAAACCGCCTGGCGCCGCAGGCCATCGCCAACAGTGTGGACCCGGGCGGCGTTATCACGCCGCTCAACCGTTGCGTGATGGAAGACGAGCGCCTGTGGAATCAGATTATGGAGCTCACGCCGCTTAAACGCTGGGCCACCGCCCAAGAGATCGCCGAGTGGATCTACTTTGTGGGCGTGACCAACCGGTTTATGACCGGACAGAGTCTGTTGATCGATGGCGGCGAGGCCGGCCGCACGCAATTTATTTGGCCCGAATAGGAAGCGCGCCCGATGGAAAGCCGTCGGGCGCGTTTTTGATGTATCGATTTTTAGCCGAGGCAAGTCCAGTTGACGGGGGTCGAGCCGTGCTGTTCGAGTAGCCGATTGGCTGCCGAGAAGGGACGCGACCCCATAAAGGCGGGGAGTTCTGCCGTGGCACGATTGGCCGAAAGCGGCGAGGGGTGCGTAGAGGCCAGGCAGAACTTGCCGGTTGCCTTGTCCGCGCCGATCGCGTCGAGCTTGCCCTCGACCATCTGCTGGGCAAAGCGGCCCCATGCCAAAAAGACTACCGGTTGGGGCAGCTGGCAGCAGCGTTCGATAACATAGTCGGTGAGCGTGCTCCAGCCCAGTTTGGCGTGCGAGTTCGCGGCGTGCTCGCGCACGGTGAGCGTAGTGTTGAGGAGCAGGACGCCCTGCTGTGCCCATGGAGTTAGGTCTCCCGTGGCGGGAATAGGGCAGCCCAGATCGGCTTTGAGTTCCTTATAGATGTTGCGCAGGCTCGGCGGCAACTTGGTTTGCGTCGCGGGAACCGAGAACGACAGCCCCATGGCCTGGTTGGGTCCGTGATAAGGGTCTTGACCCAAGATGACAACCTTGACCTGGTCGGCTGGCGTGTAGGCGAGGGCATTGAGGATGTCGTCTTGTGCCGGGTAAATGGTCTGCTCGGCACGCAAAAGGGCGATACGCTCGAGCAGCTGGTTCGTTGTGTCACGTACCGGCTGCGGCGCATCGCCCAACCAAGTTGCTATGTTGTGGTCGCGAGTTGCGGTGTCCATGGGGCTCCTTTATGGCAGATGCTCTGTTGGCATCTATTGTAAAGGCGCACCGGTTGCCTTTATGCCACGGCTGCATAAGGAGTGGGGTCTACGAGACGTGCTCGGGCGCTCCTGCCATGCGAGCCTGTCCATGTGCGCGGAGGCGCGGAAGCTCGACGGTTGCCACCATGACGCCGGTGAGGATGAGGGCGGCGCCAAAGAAGGCGATGGGGCTCAAGACCTCGCCGACCAGGAAGAACGAGAAGACGGCAGAGCAGACCGGCTCGAGCGAGAAGGCGAAGCCGGTGGTCTCGGCGGGCACGTGGGGCTGCACGAGTGTTTGGGTGATAAAGCCATAGGCAGAGCAGATGAGTGCGAGTGCGACGACAACGACGATCTCGCTGGGCGTACTGGGAAGGGTGAAGCCGCCAAAGACGCATGCGGCGATACCCGAGGATAAGCCGCCGAAGCCCAACTGCCAAACGCCCAGAGCCAGCGGGTCGACATCTTCGACAAAGCGCTTCGCCACAATGATATGGCCGGCATAGACAAAAGCGGAGAGCAGCATGATGAGCGCGCCCGGGTTCAGACTGGTGAAGTCGGCGCCCGAGAGCAGCAACATACCGCAGGTGACGATGGCGGTGCCGATGAGCACTTTGCGCTCGGGGGCACGACGCAGCAGGGCGGCGTTGGCAAACGGCACGATCACGACCGTCAGGCTCTGCAAAAAGCCGGCGGTGGAGGCGGAGGTGAGGCTGGAGCCCAGGCACATGCAGGTGAGTTCGGTTGCCATAATGGCGCCGATGATGGCAGCGCGGACCATAAGGTCGCGGTTGATGCGGAAAGCGCGCTTGTGGAAGAGCAGCAGGCAAGCCACAAAGGCGATGATGCAGCGCAGCGCAACGATGCTCGTGGCGTTCATACTGTCCATGCCGATCTTCATGAGGGGGTACGAAAAGCCCCATGCGACGGGAACGGAAAATGAGAGCGCGATTGCTTTTTTGCGATCCATGGGACTCCTTTTGTTACAGAACGGTTTCGTAAAAAGGATTCTGCTCCCAGATGTGGATGTAGTAAAGCGAATGTATCTTCAGTATGATTAAGAAATGCTAATGTCATTAGGAAAAGCGCTGGCAAAACGTTTTACGGCTGCATTGATGTGGAGGCGCGATGGCATCGCGGTATCAGATTGTTTGTATGGTGGTCGATCGCGGCAGTCTTAAGGGCGCGGCGGACGAGTTGGGCTATACGCAAAGTGCGGTGAGCCAGACCGTCAAGGCGCTCGAGCGCGAGCTGGGCACCACGCTTATCGAGCGCGGAAAGCAGGGCGTTTCGCTTACGCGCGATGGCAAGCAGTATCTGCCGTACCTGCGCCAGATCGTGACCGCCGAGGCCGAGCTCGAGGGCAAGCGCCAGGAGCTGCTGGGGCTTTCGTCGACTGATATTCGCATTGCGACGTTTACCAACGTGAGTCGAACCGTGCTGCCGCGTGTGATCCGCGACTTTGGAGCGCTGCACCCGGGCGTGCACTTTACCCTCAAGCAGGGCGATTACACGCGCAACGCCCAGTGGGTGCACGATGGCGTGGTTGATTTTTGTTTTACGGCGCGCGGATTTACCGCTGGGCTCGAGAAGCGCGTGGTCTATCACGACGAGTTGGTGGCGCTGCTGCCGGCTGCGCATCCGCTGGCGGCAAAGGAAAAGGTGACGCTCGCCGACCTGCCGTCCGAGCCCTTTGTGCTGCTGGATGAGGGCGAACAGCGCCTGGTGCTCGATGCATTTGCGACACATGGGCTGTCGCCGCACGTGACGAGTGAGGTGACTGACGACTACACCATCATGGCGATGGTGGAGGAGGGCCTAGGCGTGAGCATGCTCTACCGTCGTACTGTGGAGGGCATGCGAGCCGATATTCGTGTGCGACCCATCGTGCATGCTCCCTCGCGCGACGTAGTGGCAGCTTGGCGCAGCTGGGATACCATGCCTATCGCCACGAGGCGCTTTATCGACTATATGAGCTCGCATATTGTCAAATAATGACTGGCGTGGCTTTGAGTGCGGTGTTTAGCGGGCTGTCGCTTTGGCTTGGGTGGCGCGATAGGTGCGTGCCGGGTGGCAAAGTAGTACCGCTACGACCATAAAGAACGCCGTGGTGCCCAGGCTGATGGGGTAGACCATCATGATGTTCGCAAAGGTGCGGAAGTGCGGGAACACGCAGAACACCCAATAGAAGCGGATGCCGCAGACGCAGATCATGGTGATGAGGGCGGGCGTGAGCGAGATACCAAAGCCGCGTAGGTAGCCGGACATGTTTTCGTAGAACATGCTAAAGGCGTACGCCGGGAAGATCGAACACACGCGGATATAGCCGATCGAGACGATGTTGGGATCGCTGTTGAACAGCGACAAGATCTCGCGTCCCAGGCCGACAATAACGATGATCGTGGTGAGTGCAACGATACCGCCTTCGACCAGGCAGACCTTGAGCGTTTTGGTGCAGCGGTCGATCTGGCGGGCACCGTGGTTTTGTCCCACAAAGGTGGTGCAAGCTTGGCTAAAGCTGTTGAGCAGGTTGTAGCACACGTACTCCAGGCTCATAGCGGCGCTCGATGCCGCCATGACCTCGGTGCCCAGGCTGTTGATGGCAGACTGGATGATGATGTTGGCGACGGCAAAGACGGCGCTTTGGATGCCGGCGGGCAGGCCGATCTTGACGATGCGCTTGAGGGCGACGGGGTCGATAGCCAGGTCGCGTAGGGTGACGCGGACGACGGAGTCGGTCTTGAGCAGGCGGATAAAGAGCGTAGCGGCGCTGACGGTGTAGGCGATGGCGGTGGCGATGGCGACGCCCGCGACGCCCCAGTGGAGTACGGGGACAAAGATGAGGTCCAGGCCAATGTTGAGGACGGTGGACACGGCAAGCGCCTGCAGCGGCATGCGGGTGATGCCGACGGAGCGGAAGATCGCGGCCTCAAAGTTGTAAAGCAAGATCGAGGGCATGCTGAGCAAAAAGACGCGTAGGTAGAGCGAAGCGAGCGGCATGGTTTCGGCGGGAACGTTGAGCGCGGCGAGCATGGGCTCGGCAAAGATCTCGCCCAGTGCGATGACGACAAAGCCCACGAGCGCCATTAAAATCGAGGTATGGACGGCGCGTTTGACCATGTTCTGATCGTTGCGGCCGATAGCGTTGGCGATGACCACGTTGGAGCCAAGCGACATGCCAATAAACAGGTTGAGCATAAGACTGGTAAGCGGAACATTGGAGCCGACCGCCGCCATGGCGAGGGTTCCCTGGTCGCCCGAGAAGTTACCGATGATGACCGTGGCGATGAGGTTCGACAGTTGCTCCAAGATGCTCGTGGCGGCCACAGGGAAGGCGAACAGGGGAACATTGCGCCACAGCGATCCGGTGGTCATGTCAATGTGCTTAGATACGGTGTCAGCCATACGCTCTCAATCTCTAACATGCTCTTTTGTGCTTATTTGCGCAGACGATGATACTCCTAATCGCCTAGTCATTGGGGACGTTCTAAAACGATTACTCATTCAAGAACGTCCCCAATGACTAGGCGGGGAAGGCGTGCGACAATGGTGGGCGTTGTGTTGTTCGCGCTAAGGAGTTGCCATGTTGTTGTGTCCCGTTTGCCATGAGCCGCTGGTGGATGACGAACGCGGTGCTGCATGCGCGAGCGGACACCGGTTTGACCGTGCGCGCGAGGGCTATCTATATCTCCTGCGCTCGTCCAAGAGCGGCGACTCCATGGGCGATCCCAAGTCGCAGGCGCGCAGCCGTCGCGACTTTCTGAACCGCGGTTACTATGCGCCGTTGCGCGATGCGATGGTCGAGCTGGTGCGCGAACGAGCTCAGCGGTGCGCGTCTACGAACGGCCCCATGACGCTGCTCGATATTTGCTGCGGCGAGGGCTACTACACCAGCGCCATGGGCGCGGTGCCGGGCGTGGATGCTTACGGTTTCGACCTGGGCAAAGAGATGGTGCGCCTTGCCGCCAAGCGCGGCGATGCGACCTACTTCGTGGCCAACATGAAGGACATCCCCGTGGCCGAAGGCGCTTTCGATATGGTGACCGAGCTCTTCGCTCCCTTTAACGAGCGAGAATTCGCCCGCGTGCTGGCGCTCGAGGGCTCGCTCTACACCGTGGTGCCAGGCGCCCGTCATCTGTTTGGGCTCAAGGAAGTGCTCTACGACACGCCATATCTTAATGACGAGAAGCTGCCGCAGACCACCGAGCTCGAGTTGGTCGGAACGCAGCGGGTGTCTGCGAATATTACGCTTCAGACCCAGGCGGACATCGAGGCGGTGTTCCAGATGACGCCGTACTACTACCGCACACGCCCTGCCGACAAAGAGCGCCTGGCAAATTTGGACACGCTCCAGACCGATATCGACTTCATCATCGCCGAGTACCGCCACTGCTAACCTACCAAAAAGGGACAGGTTTATTTTGGCAGGTTTTATCTGGGCAAACGCAAAGGGCCGACCGCGGAGATGCGCGATCGGCCCTTTTTAGTTGCTTGGCTGCAGAGGTTATGAGAAGCGAGCGCTTACAGGCGGTCCTTGTTCTCGGCCTTAACGGCGTGTGCCTGCTGAACAAAGAACAGGTCGTACACCACGATGACAAAGGCGACGATATTGACGGCGCTGCCGCCGAGCGCGGGAAGCGTGAGCGCGGCCTGCGCAATCGTGGCGATTGCGGCAACGATGCCGAGCTTAAACGCAGCATCCACCTGCGAAGGCTTGTTGGCGCCCTTGATGCCCGCAACACCTGCGGCGAGATCGATGAGGCCCTTGGCGACCAGCACGACCGCGGCGAGCATGGCGTTCGACCCGTACGTGGAATCGAGGTTGCCGGTCGCGATGCCGGCGATTCCAATGACGAGACTGGCGATGCCCAGAACAAAATAAATCAGGGCAAGGATTTTGAGTGTCTTGCGAGCGGCGCTCATAGCTGGTCCTTTCGATGCGGGCGCGGAGAATCTGTCGCACCCAGGTTGCGGCACATATCGTGAAGCACATTGTAGTTCAACGGGGCGATGCATGCGTTTGAAAGCGTCTCTTGCCTGTACGGTCCAACCTTTCAAAAAGGAAAGCTGGACGTAAGCCAAATCGATGGCAGCCCATGTGCGGCGCTGCGATGATGAGGCCGTAACAAGGAGCTGGTCTCAAGGAGGAGTCATGATGTACGGAGCAGGGCAAGTGCGTGAGCCGCAGCCGTTGGGAAGGCGCATGGGTGATTCTGTGATCGCTGCCGTGTGCACGGGATTGATGGCGGTGCTTTGCATTGCGATGCTGTGGACCATGTCGCATGTGGGACAATAGCGGACGGTTGGGTGCTGGCATAAACGGCGCTCACGTATTCGTTTTGCTTGCTAAGGAGTACCCATGGGCGTCGTCGATCCCTTTTCTGTTGCTCGGGCCGCGGGGCTTGAGCTGATCGGGAAGTCCGAGGGCCTCACGCTCACCGACGGCACGATGGAGCTGCGTGCCGATTTTGACCGCATGCTTCCGCGGCTCAAGCAGGGCCGTCTGCAGCAAGAGCTGTTGGTAAAGGCTGCGCGCGCAAAAGGCATCGAGTGCCCATGGGCGATTGATGCCACGGCAGGCTTTGGCGAGGATTCGCTGCTGCTGGCGGCAGCGGGCTTTACCGTCGATCTGTATGAGCAGGATTGCGTGATCGCGGCGCTCCTCAAGGATGCCTTGGATCGCGCGGCAGATGAACCGGCGCTTGCGACAGCCGTGGCACGCATGCGCTTGCATGCGGGTGAGGACAGCATTGCCGGCCTTCGCCATACAGCTGAGCTGATCGGGCGGGGCGAGCTCGCCGCTCCCGACGTGGTGTATCTGGACCCCATGTTTCCTGAGCGCACCAAGAGTGCGGCGGTTAAAAAGAAGTTCCAACTTTTGCATCATCTGGAACAGCCGTGTGCCGATGAGGAGACGCTGGTCGAAGCCGCGCTTGCGGTGCGCCCGCGCAAGGTCGTTATCAAGCGGCCGGTGAAGGGCCCGCTGCTTGCCGGCGTTAAGCCGAGCTATCAACTTGCGGGCAAGGCCGTTCGTTACGATGTTTTGGTGCCGCCGCGCCCGTAGCTTGCGTGTGATGGCTGGCGCTCCGTCAATGCCGTGCCGATGCGGTGCCTATTTCCAAGGGCGCGACGTCAGGTGCCATCCACCGCAGTATTCGCATTTGTAGCAGGCCAAACCACGCCGCCCGCGGTTTTCGCAGTCGGCCATAACAGCCTCGGCCTCAGCGCGCGTGTCGTAACGGTTTTTGCGCTCGCACGACTTGTAGCGCCAGGCCTCATCGCGCTCGGCGTCCAGGGCGTCGCGGCGCTCGTCTTCGCGCGCAAACAGGTCGCTCATATCGCCGCCGGTGGCAGCGCTCAAAAACTCGCTTTTTGCCTTTGACCAGGCGGCTCGCTTTTTGCTCCCCATCTGCTTCGTGCCCCTCTCCAAACGCTGGTATCATTGCTCAACCAAAGTGATACCAATAAACGTGAGGTCGCCGCGTGATGATCAGAAAAACCCTCGATACCGACATTCCCGCCGTCATGGCTATCTACGACGTTGCCCGCGCTTTTATGCGCGCGCATGGCAACGCCACGCAGTGGCCCGAGGGCACGCCTTCGGCTGAGCAGCTGGCTGCCGATATCGCCGCCGGTGGCAGCTATGTGTGCGAAGTCGACGGTCGCGTGGTGGCGACGTTTGCCTTTCTGCCGGGGCCGGACGAGTGCTATGACGTAATTGAGGACGGTCAATGGCGTAGCGACACTCCGTACGCCGTGCTGCACCGTGTGGCGTCCGATGGCACCGCGCACGGTATCGCGGCTGCGATGTTTGCCTTTGCCAAGGAGCGCGCCGACCACCTGCGTATCGACACGCATCAGGACAACCTGCCCATGCAGGGCGCCATCGCCAAGGCCGGGTTTAAGCGTGCCGGTATCGTGTACGTGTCGGACGGCACGCCGCGTGTTGCGTTTGACTGGCTGCGCGAGGCATAAAGGCCGAGTCACATACCAGCGTTTCACCGAAATGAAAGTGGCCCCGAGTGGGGCCATTTTTGGTAAAACGCGTTGTTGTGGGGTTCGCGTTGTTATCGCCCCAGATGAGCCCAGGCAGACAAAAAGGGGAGGTGCCGGCTTTCGCAAGGCGCGAACCTACGAAAATCGCTGCGCGGCAACGCGGGGCGATGAGCTCGGTCGGGGGATAGGGCTCGCTTCGCCCGCCGGCCCGTACATTGTATCATCCAGTGTGGAACGAGGATGCCCGTTGCCGCGTGCGATGGGCTTGCAATAAGAGGAGAGCCATGTCGAAGCAAGCGGTCGTTGGAATCTTGGCGCATGTCGATGCCGGCAAGACCACGCTGGCCGAGGCCATGTTGTTCAACGCGGGTCGCATTCGCAAGCGCGGCCGCGTGGACGATGGCGATTCGCATCTGGACACGAACGCGATCGAGCGTGAGCGTGGCATTACGATCTTCTCGTCGCAGGCCGTGCTCGACCATGGCGATACCCACGTCATGCTCGTGGATGCACCGGGGCATGTCGATTTTTCGGCCGAGGCGGAGCGCACATTGCGCGCGCTGGACTACGCGATTTTAGTTGTGGGCGCCAACGACGGCGTGCAGGGGCACACCGAAACCCTGTGGCGCCTGCTTGCGCGCTATGACATCCCGACGTTCATCTATATCAATAAAATCGATTTGGAGAATCCCGGCCGCGATGTTTTGCTGGCACAACTTGGGCAACGTCTCTCCGAGGGCTGCTTGGATGCCAGCGAACTGCTGGCGGTCGGGGCCGTTCAGGAGGACGCTGCTGCGTTGGACGAGGCGGCGCTCGAGGAGTTTCTTGAGGCAGGTGGGCTTTCTGTCGCAACGCTGTCGCGCATGGTTGCCGAGCGCAAGCTCTTTCCCTGTTTTGCCGGCTCGGCGCTCAAGGACCAAGGCGTGGACGAGCTGCTGGATGGCATATGTGCGCTGATGCGTGAACAGACATGGCCCCTGGAGTTTGCCGCGCGCGTCTATCGTGTCAGCCGCGGGGATCGCGGCGAGCGCTTGGCATGGGTTAAAGTGACCGGCGGCACGCTGCACGCAAAACAGATGATTGGTGGACGTTCCGGTGCCGAGGCATGGGAGCAAAAGATCGACCAGGTGCGCATCTATAACGGCGAAAAGTATGAGCTTGCCCAGGAAGTTGCCGCTGGCGGTATCTGCGCCGTGACGGGTCTTGCGCACGTTCGCCCGGGTGATGCCCTGGGCGCGGAACCTGCGAGCGATGCGCCCGTCATTGCGCCGGTCCTCACCTATACGGTGCTTCCGAGCGAACACGATGTCCACGCGGTGTTCAAAGCGTTGACTGAGCTGGCGGATGAAGATCCCATGCTCGGCGTAAGCTGGAATACGCATCTCGAGCAGATTCATTTGCAGTTGATGGGCGCCGTGCAACTCGAGGTCGTGCAGCGGGTGTTGGCCGATCGTTTTGGCCTTGCGGTCGAGTTTGAGCCCGGCGGCATCCTCTATAAGGAGACCATTTCGCAGCCGGTCGAGGGCGTGGGCCACTTTGAGCCACTGCGCCACTATGCCGAGGTGCATCTGCGCCTGGAGCCGTTGCCGGCGGGCTCGGGCGTACAGTTTGGCACCGTGACCTCGACCGACGAGCTCGATCTTAACTGGCAGCGTCTGGCGCTCACCAACGCCATGGAGCGCGATCATCTGGGCGCGCTGATCGGCTCGCCCATCACCGATGTGCGCATTACGCTCACAGGTGGTCGCGCGCATGCCAAACACACCGAGGGCGGCGATTTTCGCCAGGCCACGTACCGCGCGATTCGCCAGGGGCTCATGCAGGCGCGTGAAGCCGGCGCGGCGGTGCTGTTGGAGCCGTGGTATCGCTTTGAGCTCGAGGTGCCGGGGGAGTGCGTGGGCCGGGCGCTCTCGGATGCCACGCGCATGGGTGCCGAGTACGAGTCGCCGACGATGGCGGGAGACCGGGCGAAGCTTGTGGGTCGCGTGCCGGCATCTGAGGTGCAGGATTACGCGCTGGAGGTGGCCGCCTACACGAGTGGTCGTGGGCATCTGTACCTGGAGTTCGCCGGCTATGCGGCTTGCCATGATGCCGAGCGCGTAATCGAGACGGCCGCCTATGAGCCCGAGGCCGATCTGCCCAACACGCCCGACTCGGTCTTTTGCTCTCACGGCGCCGGTTACACGGTCAAATGGTACGACGTATCCGCCGCGGCACACGTAAAGGTCGATCCCGCCACCTTCCGCCCCTGGCGAGCAGCAGACGCCGAGTTTTTCGGCCATAGGTGATAGAGGGTCAGTTCCTTTGTCACATGCTATTGGTATAACTCGGTACAAGTTGGTATAACTATTGCCAAGGTTTGCCAATCCGAGGAGGCCGACATGAATCCAAATCCCTTTAAGCCCACGGCTGGCAAGCGGCCTCCGATACTCATCGGTCGTGAGTCGGTCATCGAAGATTTCGAGGAAGGGCTCGATAACGGCGCCGGAGCGCCGGGCAGGCTCATGCTCATTACGGGAAACCGCGGCTGCGGGAAGACGGTTCTCCTGCGGGAGCTGCAGCGTTTAGCCAGCGAGCGCGGATGGGCGGTTGTCTCCGATTCCGCTTCGCTTGGCTTATGCGACCGATTGACCGACGCGCTTCGCTCGAATAAACCCGTTGTGACGTCAATGGGGTTTGCGCCGTCATTTGGCCGGATGTCGGTCGAGGCGGCGCGAGCAAAGGGCGAGACGTTGCGAGGGCTGGTCAACGAGCGCCTTAAGAAGCTCGGTCCAGGCAAGGGCATGCTGTTTGCGATTGACGAGGCGCAATCGGCGTCTATCGAGGAACTGGCGGCCCTTGCCGTTCTCTATCAGCAGGTGCTTGGAGACCAGGATGCCACGGGCTTGTCAGATAGCGACCAGCGCGGTCTTGCGCTGGTGTTCGCCGGCTTACCCAGTATGGTTGACGATCTGCTCGAAGAGCCGAGCGTGACGTTTTTGCGGCGTGCCCAGCAGCGTACGCTGGGGGCGATATCTTTGCCCAAGGTGCGCGATTCATATATCCAGACGGTCAAAGACGCTGGTCTTTACGTTGACGCGGAGACAGCGGACCTTGCGGCACGCAAAAGCATGGGGCATCCCTATATGGTTCAGCTGGTGGGATATTACATGTGGCGGTCTGCCGTTCGGCGTGACTCGCAGGTCATTGAAGAGCGCGATGTCGAGGATGGCCATGCGGATGCCGTCTCCGAGTTCTACGAAGCGGTTGACGCGCCCCTGTATTACGGGTTACGCAGTCCGCAGCGCCTCTTTATCGAGGCTATGGCGGCTGACGAGGGCAAGCCGACGCGCATGGCGGACATCATTGAGCGCTGCGATCGTACCCAGAGCTGGGCGAGTAAATATCGCGCAAGCCTGATTCGCGAGCGCGTCATCGAGGCTGCCGGATACGGTCTCGTCCGGTTTACCGTGCCCATGCTGAGCGCGTACATTCGCGATCGAGTTTTATGGCATGAGTAGGGTGATAAAGGTGACGGAACAGAAGATGAGCCCGCAGGCTATCGAGGTGCGTGGCGCACGTGTCCATAACCTCAAGGACATCGATATCGATATTCCGCTGGGAAAGCTCGTGGGTATTGCCGGCGTATCGGGTTCGGGCAAGAGTTCGCTGGCGCTGGGGGTTCTTTATGCTGAGGGCTCGCGTCGCTACTTGGAAGCACTCAGCACCTATACTCGACGTCGCCTAACGCAGGCCGAACACGCCCAGGTGGACGAGGTGCTGCACGTGCCGGCGGCGCTCGCATTGCATCAGCGCCCCAGCGTGCCGGGCGTGCGTTCTACCTTTGGCACCATGACCGAGCTCAACAATAGCCTACGTCTGCTCTTTAGCCGTTGCGCCCATCACGTGTGCCCGCACTGCGGGGCGCGCGTGGAGCCGAGCCTTAACGTAGCGGCTGGCCTGTCGCTCACGTGCTCCGCATGCGGCCGCGAGTTCTACGCTCCGAGCGCCGAGGACCTTGCCTTTAATAGCGGCGGCGCGTGTCCCACTTGTGGCGGTACCGGCGTTATGCGCGAGGTGGACGAAGCGAGCTTGGTGCCCGACGAGGCAAAGACCATCAACGAGGGCGCGGTCCTTCCCTGGGGTACGCTCATGTGGGATCTGATGAAGCAGGTAGCCGGCGAGATGGGCGTACGCACCGACGTGCCGTTTAACCAGCTCACGCCTCAAGAGCGCGATATCGTGTTCCATGGTCCGGCGGTTAAAAAGCACATTCTCTACGTTCCCAAAAACGGCGAGGGCGCCACGCCGCTCGACTTCACCTATTACAACGCCGTCTATACCGTTGAGAATGCGCTTGCCAAGGTTAAGGACGACAAGGGCCTCAAACGCGTTGCGCGCTTTTTGCGTGAGGGCCCATGTCGTGATTGTGGCGGCACGCGTCTCTCCGGGGCCGCACGCCAGCCCCAGGTGCGCGGTATCAATCTGGCGCAGGCCGCGGCCATGACGCTGGGCGAGGCGATTGAGTGGGTGCGCGGGGTGCCTACGTCCTTGCCGGCCGAGATGCAGCCCATGGCAGCGGATATCTGCGATTCATTTTTGGGCGCGGCCCGTCGTCTGGTCGATCTGGGTCTCGATTACCTTTCGCTCGACCGCGCCGGTGCCACGCTCTCCACGGGTGAGCGCCAGCGCGTGCAACTCGCCCGCGTGGTGCGCAACCGATCGACGGGTGTGCTTTATGTGCTGGACGAGCCCTCAATTGGCCTGCATCCTGCCAATGTCGACGGCCTGGTGGGTGTGATGCGCGACCTAGTGGGCGACGGCAACACCGTGGTTGTTGTCGACCACGATACGCGCGTACTGGCGGAAGCCGACTATCTGGTCGAGATGGGCCCCGTTGCCGGAGCCGGCGGCGGTAATGTGATTGCCGCTGGCACGGTGGACGAGGTCGAACAATCGCAGGGCAGCCGCATCGCTCCGTTTTTGCGTGCAGAGTCCAAGCGCTTGCGTCCGCAGGTGACTGACGGCGAAATGTTCGATCAGGGCCACATCCGCATGGCAACTGATGCCATCCATACCGTCAAGCCGCTCGAAGTCGATATCCCGCGCGGCCGCCTTGTCGCGGTGACGGGCGTTTCGGGTTCGGGCAAGACGACGTTGGTGCTCGAAACGCTCATCCCGGCACTCAAGGCACAGGCAGCCGGCGAGCGCCTGCCAAAACATGTGCGTTGGGTCGATGCCGAAGGCATTGCCCGCGCAAACCTGATTGACGCTACGCCTATCGGCGCCAACGTGCGCTCGACGGTGGCGACTTATGCCGACATCCATGATGAGCTTCGTCGCGCCTTCGCCCGTACGCCCGAGGCCAAGGCAGCCGGTTACAAGGCGGGTGCCTTTAGCTACAACACCGGCGCCTTGCGCTGCCCTACGTGTGACGGCACAGGCTCGATATCGCTCGACGTGCAGTTTTTGCCCGATGTTGAGATCGTCTGCCCGGCATGCCGCGGCTCACGTTATGCAGACGCGGCTTCGCATATCCATCGCGAGGGCAAGGACGGGAGCATGCTTACGTTGCCGCAGCTCATGGACATGAGTGTGGACGAGGCCATCGACGCCACACTGGGACTCAAGAAAGTTCAGACGCGCTTGCAGACCTTGCACGACCTGGGATTGGGCTATCTCACGCTTGGTGAGCCCACGCCGGCGCTTTCGGGCGGCGAGGCACAGCGTCTTAAGCTTGCGAGCGAGATGGGCCGCGTGCAGGATGATGCCGTATTCGTGTTCGACGAGCCCACGATTGGACTACATCCGCTCGATGTTCAGGTGCTGCTGAACGTGTTTGACGGTCTCGTTGCCAAGGGCGCCACGGTTATCGTGATCGAGCACGATCTCGACCTTATCCGTAACGCCGATTACGTGATCGACATGGGCCCGGGCGGTGGTGGCGCCGGCGGGCAAATCGTCTGCGCCGGTACGCCAGGCGACATCGCGGCCTGCTCCAAGAGCATTACCGGTCGCTACCTATAGACAATGAGGCAAAGGGACAGCCCCTTTGCCTCATTGATGCCTATTTCACGCACTGAGCGGCGAGATAGTCGCGGAAGAATGGCAATTCAAAAGCGACGATTCCGCGCCCGCGTTCTCCAATGATGCCGGCATCTATCATGCGGCGTCGGTAGCGGGAGACCTGCTGCGGCGAACGCTTAAGGCGCTCGACAAGGTCAGCGGTGGTGGACTCTTCCTCGTCATCGAGCATGGCGATGAGGAATCGCTTGTCCTCTGCAGTGAGTTCCCGATAGGTTGCCGCAAGGATTCGGTCGTCCATCTCGTCACGCGCGATTTTGATTCCCAGGTCAAAGTCGCGTGACGAGATTTCCTTCGAATCGCTTGTGAGATCCCAGGCACGGTAGCCTACGAGTTGCAATAGGAAGGGAAAACCAGAGATCGAGCGAACGGCTCTATCGATTCCCTCAGCATCTGCCAGGCGATCGTTTTCCTGAATTGTGCGAATCAAGGCCTCGCGTACGTCATAGTCGGCAATGCGACCCAGATGATATTGTTGGGCGCGGCGAAGGAACGAGACCGTCTTGTGGTTCAGCAACGTCGAGACGTTGTTGGGAAGTCCCGCCATGAGCAGGGCGACGCGTTTCCCATCGGTCACAAAGTGCTGATACGTCGCTGCAAGCTGAATCATCTCGTCGAGTGTCGGGTCCACCTCGTCAACCGTGACGAGCAGACCGGTGCCCGCCTCGTTGAGCTGGTCGATGATGTCGCTCATGCGATAACGCCAGGTTGAGGCATCGTGAACGCGATTGACCTCGATGCTGCCGAGCGGTGCAATTCCGAGGCCGGTGACTTCGAAGTGGGTGGACGAGTCGATGAGATGGGCTGCGGCACGTTTCGTCCCGAGCTCGATTTCCTCAAGCATTCCCGGGAGCGCGGTCGTCTTTACGGCTATCCAGCCGTGGGATTCCGCCCTTGTCGCGAGCGACGACATGAGAGCGGTTTTACCGGTTCCACGCGCGCCCGAGAAGATCGAGGTCAATTCTGGGCGCCTGCGCTGGCTCAAGAAGGCACGGTCCAAATCCCGAATAATCTGTTGTCTGCCAGCGAGATGGGCAGGAACCTCACCAAAACTAGGGGTAAACGGGTTTTCGAGGTATTTCACAAGGCTCTCCTTTCACACCGCCGTTTAACTTCATTTTACTTTAGTTAATTCTGATTAAAAATGAGGGCTCTTTATCTAGAGCATCAATTAGGCGTGCGTGCCATCGGCGTGGCGCTTGAATGTAACAAAGGGAAAGTTCCTTTGTCACATTCCCGGAAAGCCTGTTTGGCGCAGAGCCTCGTAGAGGACGATGGCGGCGCTGTTGGAGAGGTTGAGTGCGCTGATGCGGTAGTCGTTCGGATTGACGAAGTTGCCGCAGATGTCCTGTTGAAGGATGGCCTCGTGGCTGTCCTCGGTATGCCCCAGCGATTCCTCGTGGGTTTCCCAGGCCTCGGCGTTGTCAAGCGAATCGCAATCGCGCAGCATCGGGATGCGCTCGCAGCACGTGGGCGCTGCAGCGAGTAGCTCCTCGGGAATGCCCGAGCTCTCGCTGCCAAAGACCAAGTAGTCGCCATCGCGGTAGGTACTCTGCGCATAGGTGCGGCGTGCCTTTTTGGTCAGCAGATGCAGGCGTTCGTCGGCAGGGGAGAGGTCATTGCGCGCAAGGAAGTCCTCCCAGCCGGCATAGGTCGTCACGTCCAAGTTTTGCCAGTAGCCCAGGCCGGCGCGACGTACCGTCTTGTCGTCGAGCGAAAACCCCAGCGGCTCCACCAGATGCAGGCGGGTGCCGGTAACCACGCAGGTGCGGCCGATATTGCCCGTATTGGCCGGAATCTCGGGCGCATACAGCACAATGTTGAACATGAATCTCCTTGGCTCAGAACGAAAAACCACCACGAAGGGCACCTTCGTGGTGGTTTGGCAGTTACATAGGCGGAAAAATGCCCGCTTGGATAAACCTAGGCGCGGTGCCAGTCGGTCAGGCAGGCATCGAGGGAGGCGATGAGCGCGTCCTTGTCCATGTGACGGCCGATGATGCACAGGCTCGTCATGCGGTCGCCCGTCTCGTCGTCCCAAATTTGCATGATCTCGGGGTTCTCGTCGATGATCTTCTGCTTCTCGCCCTCGGGCGCGGAGTCAACGAACAGGCCGTTCTCCATCAGGCGCATCTGGTGGCCGGCCTGCTCAAACATGTAGCACATGTCCGGATCACCGGTCTGCCACAGCGGACCCTTGACGCGGATGACCTCGTCGGGCCACTCCTGCTCAACAAAATCAGTGAACTTCTGCAGGTCAAACGGCTTACGGCGCGAGTACACAAAGGTCTCGATGTCGTACTCGAGCACTTCGGGGTCGTCGTGCTCCTCGGGATGCTCCATGGCCTCGATCCAGGCGGCGGAGTTGTAGGCGCGCATAAAGTCGAAGCGGTCGGTATCGAGCAGCTCCTCCATGGGGACCTCGCCGTTTTGGGCCTCGACGATCACGGCGTCCTTCTGCAGGCTGCGCACGATGGCCTTGAGCTCGGCGATCTGCTCGGGCGTCACGGTATCGGTCTTGTTAAGGATCAGCGTGGAGCAGAACTCGATTTGCTGGATGAGCAGGCTTTCGATGTCGTCCTCGTCGATATCCTCAGCCAGCAGGTCGCGACCGCCGTTGAATTCGTCGTACATGCGGGCGCAGTCGACCACGGCCACGATGTTGTCGAGCGCGAGCTTGGGCTCGCCGCCCACCTTGGCCTCGTCGCAGAAGCTCGAGATGGTGTAGGCGATGGGGATAGGCTCGCAAATACCCGATGCCTCGATGATGATGTAGTCGAACTTGCCCGAATCGGCAATGCCCTGCAGCTGGTTGGCCAGGTCGTCCGAAAGCGTGCAGCAGATGCAGCCGTTGGTGAGCGGGATGAGGTCGTCGGTCTCGGAAAGGCCGCCGTCGGCGATAAGACTGGCGTCGACATTGATCTCGCCGATATCGTTGACGATCACGGCGGCGCGGATGCCGCCGTCGTTAGCGAGGATGTGGTTGAGCAGCGTGGTCTTGCCGGCACCGAGGTATCCGGTAAGCATGATGATCTTCACGGGTTTGTTGGGCATGTGCCCTCCTTTGTTAGACATGGCTTACAGTTGAATCTTATGCCAAACGCCTGCTCTTATACCCACGCGCCGGCAAATAACACAGGCTACTCCCAGGCTCCCCATACATCGGGGCAATAACCGACGGTGGCCTTTTTGCCGTTGCGCACGATGGGTTCGGCTAGAACCTGCTGGTTTTCGAGCAGTTTGTCGAAGCGCTGGCTAGGGGTAAGGTGCTGGATGAGCGCGAGCGTCTCCTCGTCCTTGGCCTTGGGGTTGAGCAGCTTGTCGATGCCGCCGACCGCCTGCATCACGCTCGTGAGCTCGCCCTTGCTCATCTCCTTTTCCCTAAGGTCAATAAACTGCACCTTAATGCGGCGCTCCTTAAAATAGCGCTGGGCCTTCTTGGTATCGAAAGACTTTTTGGTTCCAAAAATCTGGATATTCATGCTCCGCCGCTCTATCGAATGAAGTTGGTCGTTGCTCGATCTGCCTCGGGTGCGTTGATACCGGCGGCCTGTCCTGCCTCGATACAGCGCAGGAGCCAGGCCATGTTTTTGCCGATGTTTCGCATGGTGGCCAGGCCCTCGGCGTCCTGGGTGGCCTCGCCCGGCATGGCACCAAAGACGTTGTTCCAGTACGTGGAGGCCACCACGGGCATCTGGTTGATAGTGAAGTACTTATTGAGCACATCGAAGGTGGTCGACGTACCGCCGCGACGGGCGACGGCGACCGCGGCGCCGGGTTTGTGCTCAAAGGCATGCCCGCCTGCATAGAAGGCGCGATCGAGGGCCGAAAGGATGCGGCCGCTGGGGTGCGCATAGTAGACGGGCGAGCCAAAGACAAAGCCATCTGCCTGCTCGGCGGCAGCGATCAGCTCGTTCACCACGTCGTCGTCAAAGGTGCAGCGACCGCCAAGCTTGCCGCACTGGCCGCAACCGATGCAATCGCGAATGGGCTTGGCGCCCAGCTGAAACACCTCGGTATCAATGCCTTCCGCATTAAGTTGCTCTGCGACCTCGGCGAGTGCGCGGGCGGTGTTGCCGTTTGCCTTGGGACTGCCATTGACCAAAAGAACCTTCATCACAAACTCCCTCTGCTGTTGGTGACTTCTGCAGAGGATTATCGCACGATGGGGGAGGCGGTGCGGGCGCGGTGCTAATCCAGTTTGGTACCTGGAACCTGCACGGCTTTACCGAGCAACGCTTTGAGCTCGTTCAAAATGGAAACGGGCTGTCGGTCAACGCTGTTCAGATGGAGCGTGGCCACGCGAATGGGCGGCTGATATTCAAGCGAGCCGATGAGCACGGGAGAACCCAGGAATCGTTCGATTTCGTTTGCGAGCTCGTCGATTGCCTCGGGGCCGAGCTCATCGAAAAGCGCCACGAACATTGGTCCCGTCGAGCGGAACAGGCGACCCTTGCCGCGCGAACAATCCATGAGGCAGGCGGCACTTTCGGCGAGCACGCGGTCGCCTGCATCGAATCCAAAGCGGGCATTGACTTCGGCGATATCGTCGACCTTAATGGCAATAAAGCCTGCCTCGCGCGCCACGCGGCGCATCTCTCCAATAGCGTTGACCAGCGCGTGGACATCGCCCAGGCCCGTTACCGAGTCGGTCGTATCTGCCAAGCTTCGGTTGATGATAGTGCCCACATACATGCTGGGCTCGGTATCGGTGCCGTCCAAACGGTAGCCCGTGCAGTCGCAAAGCACGTATTTTCCGGTGGCATCCATTACGCGATACTGCATGTAGTGGAAGTGCCACGTGCCGTTTATCACCATGTCGAGCTCGGCGCGTACGTTGTCGCGGTCCTCGGGATGAACGCGGGCGAGCCACATGTCGAGTGAGTTAAAAGGGTGCTGGGAGGGCAGGTCAAAATCGCGCACGGCGTTGACCGACCATTGCGATTCTCCCGTATCGAGATTGAGGATGAACGGATAGCGCGTCTCGGAGCTCATGGAGATCGCTTGGAACACCCGGTCGTTGCAGGGAAGCTGGTCGACGATTGGGCGTTGCGGCGCGTCATTGTCTTTCGGTTGCTGCACGCGATGCATAAGCTTATAGCGATACATCTTGCGATCGGCATCCATCGTCATCTGGCGACGCGTGTCGCCGGCAAGTGGATCGACGCGCGAGCAGCCAAAGCTAAAGCTGGCAATCATGGGCGCCTTGCCACCTGAGCTCGCCTCGATCAGCCCGGCACGTACCCGCTCCAAGCGCTGCTCGAGTTCGGTCTCGTTTGCGGAGAGCGAGATGAGCACAAACTCGTCTCCACCGATGCGGAACAGCATCTCATCGTGCTCCATGGTTTCGGAGAGCGTGCGGCAGATGCTCAGAATATAGCGATTGCCTTCGGCGTGGCCAAACCTATCATTGCAATGTTTGAGATGGTCGATGTCAATATAGGCGCAGGTGAAGGGGTCACCTTTGTGCCAGAGTTGCTCGACGTGACGGTCGAGTCCGCCGCGGTTGCCCAAGTTGGTGAGCGGGTCGATATAGGCGTTGCTCTCAAGCAGCCGGCGCTCTTGTTGCAGGATGGCATGCGTCTTTTGCAGTTGCTCGCCAACGGCGCGCAGCTCAGCAGGCAGCGCGGCAACATCGAGTTCGGCGGTCGAGATGCCATTCGCAAGTCGCTGAAGATAGGCAATAATCGATTGCTCACCCAGGCGATATGACTCGTTCATGATGGATAACCTCCTTGGGCGGAACAACGGTTTGTATCATATCCCCAATTCGGTTTGAACTGGGGATATAAGTTAGCTAATGGAGACAAATGCCCCCTTCGGCGGTGGCGTTTTGCGCGCGAGCGTATCAGTTGTTATTGCCGCCATCGAGTAATGCCTCAAAATCCTTCGCCGGCATGGGGCGGTAGTAGAGGAAGCCCTGAGCGTAGCGGGCACCCATGTGGCGTAGCATGTTCGCCTGCTCATCTGTCTCGACGCCTTCGATTACAATGGGCAGATGGAGCGACTGCGCCATCTCGAGCATCGATGACACGATCTGCGCGCTGCGGCCTTGATCGCGGTCGGTGGGCACAAAGGTGCGGTCGAGCTTGATGACGTCGACGTTGACGTTCTTGAGCATCGCGAGCGTGGACTGACCGGTGCCAAAATCGTCCATATAGGTCGAGAAGCCGCGGGTGTGCAAGTCAGCTGTCAGTTTGTCCACGGCTTCGGACTCTCCCGTATAAGCCGTCTCGGTGATCTCGATACGCATGAGCTCGGGCGGCAGGTTGTATTGGGCGGCGAGCGATCCCATATGCTCGGCAACGTCGCAGGCAAGGATATCCACGCGCGACACATTAAGCGAGACCGGAACCACGCGAAGACCGCGATCGAGACACTCGCGAAGCCATATGGCGACACCCTGCCAAATGTACTTGTCGAGCGTCACCACAAAGCCGCTTTCCTCGAGTGCGGGAATAAACGTTGCGGGCGAAATGAGAGAGCCGTCCTTGTCAATCCAGCGGGTGAGTGCCTCGGCGCCAATGATCTCGCCGGTTTCCATATCGACATGGGGCTGCAGGTAGTACGTGATGCGGCCATTTGAGAGCGCGTACTGGAACTCGGTCAGCGTGCGGTGGAACGCAATCTCGTGTTCATATTCTTCGGGGCGGAAAATAGCAATGCGCTCCTTGAAGTCGTTTTTGGCGCGTCGATTGGTAAACATGGCCTTTGCCTGCGCATCGATGGTGATCTCCTCATTGGAGTCGATGGGGTAAATGCCCATGGACGGCCAAAAACCTACGCCGTCATCATGCCTGGCTACTGCCTCGCGAACGCGGTTGTAGATTTGATGGACGGTGATGTGCTTAAAGGGGATGAGTACGCAAAAGTCATCTTGGCCCCAGTACCCTGCGACGCCCATATCGGCATTCTCGATGTCCTTGAGGACCGTGCCCACATCGGCGAGTACGCGGTCGCCCTCGGCCTGGCCGTGCCATTCATTAAACAGGCGCATGTGACCCATGTCGACGGTGGCGATGCACCAGGTGTCGTCGCGCCTTGCCTCGAGAAATGCGTTGGCGCGCCGCATAAACTCGCTGGGTCGATAGAGGCCCGTGAGCGAGTCGATACGTTCGGCGATGGCGCTTTTGCGCTCCGCCTCGGGTATGGGGAGGCTGTCGTTGGGAACAAGCCCGCCGGCCGTGCGAAGGCGACGGTCGAGTTCGCCTAAAACGGCGGTCGCTTGATGGGTTAACTGCTCGTAAAAGGCCGGGACGACAAGGCAGACGGGAGTAATGGTGTCGCCCGCGATTTGAACAGGAGCGAAAACAGCCTCTTTAAGGTGGCGGGTCAGTTGCTCGAATGCCTCATGGTCCAAATCGTTGCTGAGCACGACGAACTGGACGCTTCGTGAACGGAAGACCCGGCTTCTGCCGCGGGTGATCGACAGCATGCGGCCTGCGTATTCGGCAAGCATGTTGTCGACAGCCTCGGCCCCGTAGAGCTCGTTGAGATTCGCCGTGCCACGAATGCGCACCGCTATAAGCCCCGTCTCGCAGCGGTCGCGACGGCAGGCATCGATAGCGTTGACCAGCATGCGCTGCGTTCCGAGGCCTGTGGCGGCGTCGACGGTTTCGGCAAGCGAGTGGTTGACGAGTTCGCCGACATAGAGCGAGGGGACATTTCCGTCGCCGTCGATGCGAAACCCGCGAGCACGGCAGAGAACGTAGTCACCCGCGGCATTGCGCATGCGGTACTGCATGACGCGGCGGTGTTTGGAGCCGTTAAAGATCTGGTTGATGTCGTTGGCGTAGGCCTCGAGGTCATCGGGATGGACGCGTGTCTTCCAGAAATCGCGGCAGCTGTCTATGTGCTCCGAAGGAAGACCGAGATCGCGCAAGGCACCTTGCGACCAAAGGGTGCGGTCCTTGTCCAAGTTCTCGATAAAGAAATAACGGCCCTCGTTGAGCATCGAAAAAGCGTCGAAAATACGATCGCTTATTTCGAAGTCGTCGGCGTGGACTTGCGTAATATTGCGCCGATCGAGGTGCATGGCATGACGTAGCTTGTAGTCGTACATGCGATGGTCGGCATCGAGTGTCATGCGATTGGAGGCTTCGCCCAGGGCGGGGTCGGCGTGTGCCACTCCGTAGCTAAACGAGTGGGGCATCTCGGAATCGTTGTTTTTGAGCAGGATCGTTCGGCAGTGTTCCAGACGTTCGGCGAGGTCGTCCTCGGTCGCAATCGTAGATAGGATGGCAAACTCGTCGCCGCCTATGCGAAACGCCGCCTCGTCCACTTTCATATACAGTTTGAGATAGAGGCTTACCTGCAAGATATAGCGGTTGCCCTCGTCATGCCCAAAGACGTCGTTGCAGTGCTTGAGATTGTCGATATCGATGAACGCCATGGTAACGGGGGTGTCCTGCTCCCAGAGCTCCTCGAGGGAACGGGCAAAGCCGCCACGGTTGCCAAGCCCGGTAAGCTGGTCGGTAAAGGCGGTCCTGATCAGATCCTCCTGACGCTCGAGAAGGTCACGGACGGTCTTTTCGAGCGTTTCGGTGTAATTGCTGACAGTATCCATGTTCTAAGCGGCTTTCTGAAGTCGGAGCGGATTGCGTCGGGCGAGCCCGTTGTGTACACGCATCGTTGCTCAGCGTTTTGCGTGTATCCAGGCCCCCGCCTTGCTGCGTTGTTGGGTTACTTTGCCGGCTAATGTTCGCTGTTGATAACTGCTGAGTAGTATAAACAACAGTGCAAAATTATATAGGGGTGCACATGCTGTGGGTGGCTATTATTCGACAAACGGCAGCGCGATGATGCGATGTTCGATAAAAATGCGACTGGGGCGGTATATGTTGATGGGTATACTTGTTCCGTTTAAATTTGCGGGGACGGAGATGGTCGCATGGCACAGCCAACTATGACGCGCACGGTGGGGCTGGCACTCGAGGGAGGCGGCTACCGCGGTATGTATACGGCGGGCGTGCTCGACGTTTGGATGGAGCACGGTTTGACCTGCGACCATATGGTGGGTGTCTCGGCGGGCGCGGCGTTTGGCTACAATTTTAAATCGCGCCAGATCGGCCGTGCCATTCGCTATAACAAGGCTTATTGTGCCGATAAGCGCTATGCGGGTGTAGCAAGCTGGCTGCGGACCGGCGATATGTTCAATGCCGATTTTGCCTATCACGAGGTGCCTATCGAGCGCGATCCCATTGACTTGGAGGCGTATCGCGCCTGCCCCATGCGATTTACGTGCGTGTGCACCGATATCGAGACGGGCAAGGCCGTCTACCATGACCTGCCCTATGGCGACGAGCGGGATATCGAGTGGATCCGGGCATCGTCGGCGATTCCCGTGGCGACGCGTCCCGTTGCTATTGACGGGCATAAGTATCTGGATGGTGGCGTGGCTGATTCTATTCCCAGTGCATGGCTGTTTGCGCAGGGGTATGACCGCAATATCGTGGTGCTCACGCAGCCGGCGGGCTTTGTGAAGCAGCCCAACAGCGTGATGCCCATGCTGCGTCGCGCGTTCCGTCACTATCCGGAGTTTGTCGCAGCGCTTGAGCATCGGCATGAGGTCTACAATGCCACGCTCGATGACTTGGCACGTCGTGAGGCTGCCGGCGAAATCTTTGTGGTGCGGCCGAGCGAATCGGTGAAAGTGCCGTCGCTGTGCCGCGAGCCCGATGAACTCGAACGCATCTATCAGATCGGCCGCCGCGATGCGGAGGCAACCTTGCCGGCGTTGGAAGCGTATCTGGCGGGGTAAGGGTCGCATGCGGAAAGCGCATCCCGGAATGGACGTTCGAACCGGGATGCGCTTTCCATTGTTGAAGACATGAGGCTGCGAATCAGCTGCTCGGCCTATACCTATGCCTGCTGCCAGGTGTCGACGAGCTCCTTGGCGGCGGCGTGGGGGTCGTCGGCACTGCAGACGGCGCTCACCACAAAGAAGCCGTCGACGCCGGTGGCCTTGAGCTGCGGCAGGTCGGCCGTCTTAACGCCGCCGCCTACCACGATGGGCACGGGGCTTGCCGCGTGGAGTGCGGCCAGGTCCTCAAAGCTTTTGGTGATGATGGAGCCGTCGGCCGCGCGTCCGCAATCGCGCTTGGTCTCGGTCTCGTGGAGCGGGCCGATGCCCAGGTAGTCGACCAGACTCATGTCGGCGGTCTTGACGTACTCGAGCATCTCCTCGCAGCGGGCCGAAAGGCCCACGATGGCATCGGGGCCCAAAAGTTTGCGGCAGACCTCGACGGGAATATCGCTCTGGCCTACATGCACGCCATCGACAGCAATACCCTGCTCGCGCGCGGCGAGTACGCAGTCCAGACGGTCGTCGATCAACAGGGCGACCTGGCCGGTCTTGCCGGCCTGTGCGATTGCCTGCGCGGCGTCGCCGGTCAGTGCGATGATCTCGCGGGCGCTTGCCACCTTGGAGCGCACCTGGATGCAGGTAAAGCCGGCGTCGAGCGCCTGGGCCACCACATCGCCCACGGGGCGCCCGAGCGTGTTTTCGGGGCCGAGTACCAGATAGGCCGAGATATCAAGGTTGTCGCGGATGCTCATCGTGCTTCCTCCTGCTTCTTGATCTGTGCTTCCATGCGCTCGAGTTTGCCGGTCATGGTGTCGGTAAATCCGGGCCGAATATCGGCTTTGAGCACGACTTCGGTGCGGATGCCCTTGCTCGCCAACACAAAGGTTGCGTCGCGCACGACCTGCATGACCTCGTCCCAGTCGCCCTCGATCTCGGTGAACATCGAGGTGGTACGGTTGGGCAGGCCACTCTCGCGAATGACGCGCACGACCTCGGCGACCTCGGCGGACAGCTCATCGCCGGTGCCGCACGGGGCGATGGCCACGGCGACGAGCGTGTTCATGCCAGCAGTGGTTGCGGGCTCGGACATGGCCTATGCCTCCTCGAGCTCGAGTCGGTTATCGGCAATGTCCTGGGCGGTCGCGCGGTAGAGCTCGTCGATAAAGGCGACCTTAAAGCTTGCCGGGGCATCGGCGACGGCGGCGGCACGCGTGCCGGCCACGTTGTAGACGGCGGTGCCGCAGACGGCTGCCGTAAACGGGTCGGTGGCACAGGCGTACACGGCCAGCACGCCGCCCTGCGAGCAGCCGCAGCCGGTGATCTTGGACATGAGCGGGCTGCCGCCGTGGGACTTGGCCACGGTCGTGCCGTCGGTGATCAGGTCGACTTCGCCCGAGACCACTACGGCGCCGCCGGTGTAGCGGGCGAGCGCCACGGCGGCATCGCGGGCGGCGTCGACCGTGTCGGTGGTATCGACACCGCGTACGCGGCTCAGATCGGCCGCCTCGCCCTCAAGACCCCACAGGCCGGCGAGCGCGATGATCTCGGAGGCGTTGCCGCGCACGATGGCGGGCTTGTACTGCTTGAGCTCGTTTACCAACTGGGTGCGCAGGCTACCGATGCCCAGGCCTACCGGATCGAGCACCCAGGGCTTGCCGGCGTCGTGTGCCGCCTTGGCCGCGCGGGGAATCGTTTGCTCGTAGATGGGGAAGAGCGTGCCCATGTTGAGATAGATGGCGCCGCCGCCGGCAACGAGCGCCTCGCCCTCGTCGGGCAGATAGACCATGGCGGCCGAACCGCCCACGGCGAGCTGCGCATTGGCGACAAAGTCGATCGTCACCGTGTTGGTGATGGAGCCGGCCATCGGATTGGTGGCGCGAATCTCCTCCACGGCCTTGACCATATGTTGCTTAAGCTGTTCCGAATCAATCACTGCACATGCCTCCTTGGCATAGAAAAGGGGCGCTGTGCATAGACAGCGCCCCTGTAAAGGCGGCATGCTCCCTACGCCAGCATTAACTGACAGGTTCAAAGGATTGGGCCCTATGCCCT
>DBFOPE010000083.1:0-5291 GCA_048429085.1 Collinsella sp. | reverse complement strand
GCGCTCATGGCGTTTGGGCGCGCTGACGAGGCAGTGGGGCAGACCAGCGCTTTTGCGACCAGCGTGCGCGAGGCCACGCGCGAGATGCTCGTGGAACTGGGGTGCGCCGTCGGCCCTTGGAGCGATATGGTCGCCGACCGTGCAATGCGCACCGAACGCCCGCGTATTCGCCTTCCCTGGTCGCGCGAGGGTGATCAGCGATGAGCCTGCAAACGAGGATTAAGGCTGCTGGCGCTGCAGCGGCGGCAGCGCCTGTAGATGCGGGGCGTCGCCGCGCGGTGAAACGACGCACCAAGCGCGCCGTGATGGACCGCATGGGTTACGACGAAGTGGCGCGTATCAGCGCCTATATCGACCCGGCACTTGCCCGCTCGGAATTGCGTCCTGCGGTGGAGGCGGCGCTCAATGTTGAGGAGCCGACCGATCTCGCGACGCCCGAGCGCGAGACCATCATCGACGAGATTTTGGATGACGTGGTGGGCTTGGGGCCGTTGCAGCCGCTCATCGAGGACGACACCGTTACCGAGATCATGATTAACGGCTGCCGCTCGGCTTTCTTTGAACGCGGCGGCGTCTTGCACCCCATCGAGCATGCGTTTGAGGATGATGAGCAGATCCGTGTGCTTATCGACCGCATCATCTCGCCACTTGGCCGCCGTATCGACGAGCGCAGCCCCATCGTCAACGCCCGCCTCAAAACGGGCTATCGCGTCAACGCGGTGATTCCGCCTGTGGCGATTGACGGACCGATTCTCACCATCCGAAAGTTCTCGGACCGCATCTGCTCGCTGGACGAGCTTGTGGGGCTGGGGTCGCTGCCGCTTTGGTATGCGCAGCTGCTGTCGTGCGCGGTGTCGCTGCGACAGGATCTGGCGGTTGCGGGAGGCACGGGATCTGGTAAGACCACCCTGCTCAACGCATTGTCATGCGAGATTTCCACCGGCGAGCGCATCGTGACGATCGAGGACTCTGCCGAGCTCAAGTTTGCGCATCATCCGCACGTGGTGCGTCTAGAGGCGCGCGAGGCTTCAATTGAGGGCGAGGGCGCGGTGACGATCCGCGACCTGGTGACCAATGCCCTGCGCATGCGCCCCGACCGCATCGTGGTGGGCGAGGTGCGCGGTGCGGAGTGCTGCGACATGTTGCAGGCCATGAACACGGGCCACGACGGGTCGCTCACCACACTTCATGCGGGCTCAGAACAGGAGACCGTGGTGCGTCTGACGTTGCTTGCACGTTATGGCATCGATCTGCCGAGCGAGCTCATCGAGGAGCAGATTGCCATGGCGCTCGACGGCATCGTGATGTCTGAGCGCCACGCCGATGGCAGGCGTTTCGTCTCCTCGTATTCGGGAGTGCGTCGCGCCGCGTCGGGCGGCGTAGAGCTCGAGCGCTATGTGACTTTCGATGCCGCCGAGCGCACCTGGACGCTTGACCGCGAGCCGCCGTTTATCGCAGAAGGCCTGCGGTCGGGGACGCTCACACAAGAGGAGGTGGACGAATGGAGGTCGCTGTGCCCCTCGTCGTAGGGGGTTTAGCAGCGTTTTCTGTCGCGACGGCGTGCGGGGCGGAACCTCGTGTGCCGCAGATACCGCCGGCGGAGCTGGCGCGTCAGGTGCTCGAGACGGTGGCAGAGAAGCTGCCGCGTGAGCTGGTGGAAAACGATCTGCTGAAAAAGATCGCCCGTTCGTGGGCATCGCTGGCTCCGGCGCATCGCCTTGGCCTCGTGATCGAGGATGCTTCGGGGCGTTTGGCGTTTCTGCTGCTATCGAGCGGTGTCTGCTGCGTTTTACTAACGATGGTGTCGTTATCGCCCCTCGGATTTGCCTTGGGACTTGTTGCTCCGATTGCCGTTGGCGCCGCTCGGGATGGCTTTGAGAGCCGGCGCGAGCAACACGATGCAGAAGAGGCCATGCCCGAGGCGTTTACCGCACTTTCCATGTCGCTTGCCTCGGGACATTCGCTGGCCCAGGGCATGCGCTTTGTGGGCGCTCATGCGCAAGAGCCGGTGCATACCGAGTTTTTGCGGGTGGCAGCGGCGATCGATTGCGGCATCTCGGCGACCGACGCGCTCGATGACTTGCTCGTGCGCATCGACGCCCCCGGTCTTTCGCTTGTGACCTTGGCGCTTAAGGTGTCTCAGCGCACCGGTGCTCCGCTTGCCGACTTACTGTCCGAGGCGTCGAGCATGGTGGGGGAGCGCATCGAGCTCAAGCGCCGCCTGGATGTTAAGACGTCGCAGGCTCGCATGTCGGCGCATATGGTCGCGGCGATGCCAGCGGGCATGTGCGCGGTGTTGGCGCTGCTTTCGGCAGATTTTCGTCGCGGTCTTGCGACGCCTGCCGGCGCGGGCGCTGTGGTGCTGGGTCTTGCCCTCAACGCCGTTGCCCTGGTGGTTATCAGGCGCATTATGCGGGTGGAGCTATGAACGCCCCGGTTGCAGTTGCGGCTTGCCTGTGCGCCCTGAGTGTATTTGTCGCGACGGGTTTGGATCGGGCGGATGCACGCAAGATCGCAGGGGCCTGCAAGCGCGAGGCGGTGCTGGTCGCTGCCGCGGGTCGCTCGGTGGTCGATGCCCTGACCGCGCGAGTGAAGGGCGCGGTTGGAGCGGGCGGCCCGGCGCGAGTGTCGCTCGGCGAAGTGTCCGAGATGATCGATGTTGTGCGCTTGGGTCTTTCGGCCGGCCTTTCGTTTGATGCGGCGCTTGAGATTTTCTGCGCCAACCGCCGGTCAGTGTTGGCTCTTCGCCTTGAGCGGGCCTGCATGGCGTGGCAGGTGGGCGTGGGCACGCGTGAGGACGAGTTATTGGCCACCGCGCGCGACCTGGACGTGCGAGCGCTCGAGACCTTTGCCATCACGGTGGGGCAGGCGCTCGCCCTGGGTGCCCCACTTGCCGAGACACTGGCCGCTCAAAGTCGCGAGATCCGTGCAGCTCACCGTGCCGCGGTCGAGCGCGAGATCGAGCGTGCACCCGTCAAGCTGCTGATTCCCACCGGCACGCTCATCTTGCCGGCGTTGCTTCTGTCCATATTGGGCCCGCTGCTGGGAGCAGGCGGGATGATGTAGGGAGGAATACATGAACACGATGACTGACGTTGCTGGCAAGGTCTGGAGCTGGGCTGTTTGCCAGTCAATTCGCGCTCGCCAGCATGCCGGGGAGCTACTGCAGGAGGAGAGTGCGCAGGGCACCACCGAATACGCCATCTTGGTCGGCGTGCTCGTGGTGATCGCCATCATTGCCATTGTCGCATTTAAGGGCAAGGTCCAAGATCTATGGAACGCTATCAGCGAGGGCATCAACAGTCTGTAGAGGGCGCCCGTCCCGTCGGCGCGTTGCTGGTGCTTGCCTGTGCGGTCGTGGCGGTGGCAGTGGCGGTTTGGGGGCTTAACGCAGCACGGCAACAACGTTTAGGGGTTGCCGCGGATGCGGGCTCGGGTTCGGCTGCGGCGTCTCAAATAGACGATGCGCGAGACGCGGACGATGCGAATGCCGCCGTCACGGCGCAAACGTTCTTGCAAGCACTCGACGAGCGAGCGGACGCTGCAACGGGTTCATCTGCAAACAATGCCGTCGCTGTTCGTCTCGCATGGTCCGAGTGCCGACCGATGACCGAAGCGGCGGCGGATATGCTGCGTGCCTATTGCGAGGTGCCCACGGCGCAACTTGCTCTGAGTGGCTATCTCGACATCAAGGGCAACGTGTGGGGCGCCATCGTGCGTGACGGACGCGGCTGGGTCGATATGGTGACGGTTGCCGCGGATGCTGGTGATACTTCGTGTCGCCTGCGCGTGGTCCGCCTGACCCCGCAGACAACGAACTCAAAGGAGGGGTCGTGAAATGCATGATGTCCTGCGTGAGGAATCTGCCCAGGCAACGGTCGAATACGCCATCGTCACGGTGGCACTGTTTTCCATCGTGCTGGCGATCGCAGGGCTTTGGTGTGCCGGTGCCGATGGGCGCTTGGCGGCGCTGGTCGAGCGGACGGCGTCTCACGGCGTCACCTCGACATCGGTTGTCGACGCTGCTGCGGGTGCTAAGGACATCGTGCTCTATTGATGTCACGCGCGAGGACCGGGCGCAGTCTACGGTCGAGGCGGCATTCCTACTGCCGACGTTTCTGACGCTCGTCCTGTTGGCGCTGCAGCCGGTGTGCCTGCTCTATACACGCGCGGTCATGGAGTCTGCCGCCGCCGAGACCGCGCGGCTCATGACCACGACGACGGTGGGGGATGACGAGGATATTAAGGAGTTTGCCCGCCGCCGTCTTGCCGCGGTTCCCGACGTTTCGATTTTCCATGCCGGCGGGCCCCTGTCGTGGGATATCGAGCTTGGTCGGGCCGATGCGGACGGCGTCTCGTCCGTTTCCGTTACCGGCGAGGTTAAACCGCTGCCCGTGATCGGTGCGTTTGCGCGGGCTATGGGTAGCGCAGGCCATAACGGCTATGTCGAGCTTAAGGTCGACGTCTCGTATCGATCGCGTCCCGAGTGGCTGGAGGGAGATTATGATTCATGGATTGCTGCATGGGATTAAGCGCTGCCTGTTGAAGGTGACGAGGGGGTTTGCGTGCCGTTGCCGACCGCATGCTCGCTGCAAGCGAGGCGGCTTTATGGGTCGAGCCGGTATCGACCTGTTTATCGAAGACGGTGCCTACACCACGCTCTCCTCCGCGGTGGTCATCTTGGTGGTGCTCACGTTGCTGTTTTCGTCGACGGCGGCGATATGGAGCATGTCGCGCGCGGGGGACACCCAGGTGGCTGCCGATAGCGGTGCGCTGGCAGGCGCCAATGTGGTGTCGTCCTACCATACGGCTGCGACGGTGGTGGATGCGAGCATTTTGAGTTTGGGCCTGGCGGGGTTTGCCACGATCGGCACCGGCTTGGTCGCCATTCTTATTCCAGGTGCCGAGCTTGCCGCGGGCGATATGGTCGACACGGGGATCGAGATCATTAAAACGCGCAATAAGTTTGCCAAAAGCGCCTCCAAGGGCCTGCAGAAAATCGAGACGGCTCTACCGTATCTGGTTGCCGCGCGAGCTACGCAGGCCGTGTCGGCGCAGGATACCGATGGTGCGACCTATACCGGTACGGCGCTTGCCGTGCCCAGGACGTCCGAGTCGGATTTCGTTGCGCTCGAGGGGTCCGAGATCTCGACCGATGTCATTAAAGACACATCGAAAGATCTGGAACGCGCAGCAGATGAGCTGCAGAAGGCCTCGGAGGAGACGGCGAAAGCAAAAGAGCGCGCCTGGCTTGCGGATTGCGGCGGGTCGGATCCGGCTTCGGTCGGCAG
>DBFOPE010000082.1:0-6554 GCA_048429085.1 Collinsella sp. | reverse complement strand
GGTGCTCAGCGACCAAGGTGTCGATGAGAACCTCGGCCTGAGCGACGACGAGGCGTCGTCGCGCCTCGCTAAGACAGGCCCTAACAAGCTCGAGGAAGCCGAGAAGACGCCGCTGTGGAAGCGCTTCTTTGAGCAGATGGCAGATCCCATGGTCATCATGCTGATCGCAGCCGCGGTTATCAGCGCGCTCACGGGCCTGGTCAAGGGCGAGCCCGACTTTGCCGATGTCGTCATTATCATGTTCGTCGTTATCGTCAACTCGGTGCTGGGCGTGGTCCAGGAAGCCAAGAGCGAGGAGGCCCTCGAAGCCCTGCAGGAGATGAGCGCGGCGCAGTCCAAGGTACTGCGCGACGGCAAGCTCGTGCACCTGCCGAGCGCCGAGCTCGTGCCCGGTGACGTGATCATGCTCGAGGCGGGCGACTCCGTCCCGGCCGACTGCCGCGTGCTCGAGAGCGCCACGATGAAGATCGAAGAGGCCGCACTCACCGGCGAGTCCGTGCCCGTAGAGAAGCACGCCAACGTGATCGAGCTTGCCGCGGGCACCGATGACGTGCCGCTCGGCGACCGCAAGAACATGTGCTACATGGGCTCTACCGTGGTGTACGGCCGCGGCCGCGCCGTCGTGGTCGGTACCGGCATGGATACCGAGATGGGCAAGATCGCCGGCGCCCTGGCCGAGGCCAAGGAAGAGCTCACGCCGCTGCAGGTGAAGCTTGCCGAGCTCAGCCGCATCCTCACCATCATGGTGATTATCATCTGCGTCGTGATCTTTGGCGTTGATATCCTCCGCCACGGCGTGGGCAACGTCCTTACCGACCCGACTGCCTTGCTCGACACCTTTATGGTCGCCGTCTCGCTCGCCGTTGCTGCCATCCCCGAGGGCCTGGTCGCCGTCGTGACCATCGTGCTGTCGCTTGGCGTGACCAAGATGGCCAAGCGCCAGGCGATTATCCGCAAGCTCTCTGCCGTCGAGACCCTCGGCTGCACACAGACCATCTGCTCCGACAAGACCGGCACCCTTACCCAAAACAAGATGACCGTCGTCAAGCACGAGCTCGCCGCGCCTAAGGAGAAGTTCCTGGCCGGTATGGCCCTGTGCTCCGATGCCCAGTGGGACGAGGAACTGGGCGAGGCCGTGGGCGAGCCGACTGAGTGCGCGCTCGTCAACGATGCCGGCAAGGCTGGTCTCACCGGCCTGACTGCCGAGCACCCGCGCGTGGGCGAGGCCCCGTTCGACTCGGGCCGCAAGATGATGTCCGTGGTCGTCGAGACCCTGGACGGCGAGTACGAGCAGTACACCAAGGGCGCGCCCGACGTGGTGGTCGGCCTGTGCACCCACATCTACGAGGGAGATAAGGTCGTTCCCCTGACCGAGGAGCGTCGCGCCGAGCTCGTGGCCGCCAACAAGGCCATGGCCGACGAGGCCCTGCGCGTGCTGGCGCTGGCAAGCCGTACCTACACCGAGGTCCCGAGCGACTGCAGCCCCGCTGCGCTCGAGCACGACCTGGTCTTCTGCGGCCTGTCCGGCATGATTGACCCTGTCCGCCCCGAGGTCGCCGACGCCATCCGCGAGGCCCACGATGCCGGCATTCGCACCGTCATGATCACGGGCGACCATATCGACACCGCCGTGGCCATTGCCAAGCAGCTGGGAATCGTCACCGATCGCAGCCATGCCATCACCGGTGCCGACCTCGACCGCATGAGCGACGAGGAGCTCGACGCGCACATCGAGGACTACGGCGTGTACGCTCGCGTCCAGCCCGAGCACAAGACCCGTATCGTAGAGGCGTGGAAGTCGCGCGACCAGATCGTGGCCATGACGGGCGACGGCGTCAACGACGCCCCGTCCATCAAGCGCGCCGACATCGGCGTGGGCATGGGCATCACCGGTACCGACGTCACCAAGAACGTCGCCGACATGGTGCTTGCCGACGACAACTTCGCCACCATCATCGGTGCTTGCGAAGAGGGCCGTCGCATCTACGACAATATCCGCAAGGTCATCCAGTTCCTGCTTTCGGCTAACCTTGCCGAGGTGTTCTCGGTGTTTATCGCCACGCTCATCGGCTTTACCATCTTCCAGCCGGTGCAGCTGCTGTGGGTGAACCTGGTCACCGACTGCTTCCCCGCGCTCGCGCTGGGCATGGAGGATGCCGAGGGCGACATCATGAAGCGCAAGCCGCGCAACGCCAAGGACGGCGTCTTTGCCGGTAATATGGGTCTGGACTGTGTGGTCCAGGGCTTGATCATCACCGTGCTGGTGCTGGCGAGCTTCTTTGTGGGCGTGTACTTTGACATGGGCTACATCCACATCGCCGATATGATCGCCGGCAATGCCGACGAGGAAGGCGTGATGATGGCGTTCATCACGCTCAACATGGTCGAGATCTTCCACTGCTTCAATATGCGCAGCCGTCGTGCGTCGCTGTTTAGCATGAAGAAGCAGAACAAGTGGCTGTGGGCATCTGCCGCGCTGGCGCTGGTGCTGACGGTTATCGTGACCGTTCAGCCGACGCTTGCCGAGATGTTCTTTGGCCCCGTGACGCTTGAGCTCAAGGGCGTTATCGCCGCCCTGGGCCTTGCCTTCCTGATCATCCCGCTGATGGAGATCTACAAGGCGATCATGCGCGCAGTGGAGAAAGAGTAACGTGCCTGTCCGGGCCCGCCCCACGCCCTTTCTCCCTCACTGGTCCTCGCGCTTCGCGCTGCGGGATCGCTCAGAAGAAACCCCTCCCGGCGGGCGGGCCTTCGGATAACCTCTCGGGACCATTGGCTAAGGGAAAGTATGTGAGCTGGTCGAGCGTTTGCTCGACCAGCTCTTTTTTGTGGGTAAAATACCTGCTCAGTTGTGATTTGTGGTGCTGGGAGGCGCTTGTGGGCAAGGCTAAGGCTAAGGCGAAGAAAAAGACGACGGGGGCGCGGGCTAAGCGCGATCGTCGTCGGAAGCTTGCGACCGAAGCTCCCGCGTCTGCCGAGGAGCTGCTGGCAAGCGTGCCGGGACTCGATGCGCTGCAGGATGTTCCGGCGTTCGACGATCTGCCGGTCGATGATGCTCAGCGGGCTGCCTTCGATGATTATTGTGCTCGGGCCGAGGAGCCCGAGCAGATGCAGCTTGGTGCCGTGGTGCGCCTGGATCGTGGGTTTCCGCTGGTGGCGACTGCCGATGACACCTTTCGTGCCGAGCATGCCGTGGGGTTTGCCAAGTCGCGTGGCGAGGACGAGGTTCTGCTGCCCGCCGTGGGCGATCGCGTGGCGGTGCGTCGTGCGCCCGGGCACGACATGGGCGTGATCGAGTGCGTGCTGCCGCGCCGCACGAGTTTTGAGCGTTGGCGCGGACGCGCTCGCGGCGAGCGTCAGGTGCTTTGCTCCAACGTGGATAGCGTGCTGATCGTGCAGGCGCTCGGCGCCGGCGAGGTACTGCTCGACCGCGTGGCGCGCTCGCTGGTGTTGGCGCTCGATTGCGATGCCGAGCCGGTGGTGGTACTCACCAAGGCCGACCGTTGCGGCACCGATGAGCTCGACCGCGATCTGGACCGCGTGCGCCGCCTGGTGGGTCCGGACGTGCGCGTAATCGTGACATCTTCTGCCGAAGGCCGTGGCCTGGACGAGGTGCGCGCCTGCGTGTCCGCCGGGAGCTGCGCCATGATCCTGGGCGAGTCGGGTGCCGGCAAATCGACGCTGCTCAACGCACTGTTGGGCCACGATACGTTGGCGACCGGCGGCGTGCGTGAGCGCGATGACCAGGGTCGTCACACCACGGTCGCGCGTGTGATGGTGGCGCTGCCGGGCGAAGCCGGCGTTATTACTGACGCGCCGGGCCTGCGCAGTCTGCCGCTCGTGGGGCATGAGCGGGGCTTGGCACGCGCGTTTCCCGAGATCGTCGAGGCGTCGCGTGCGTGCCGGTTTGGCGACTGCACGCATACCCACGAACCGGGCTGCGCCGTTCGCGAGGCCGAGGATGCCGGGCAAATCGACAGCCTGCGCCTGGAGACGTTCCAAAACCTGGCGTCATCCATGCGTGTGAGTGCTCAGATGCTCGATCCCGATGTCCATCTGTAATTGAATCTACCTATGACAGCCGTCTCCCAATGGTACGGGAGGCGGCTTTTTTATTGCCGATGCGCCCCTAAACGTGCGTTTTGCTGACGTGCTGACCAAAACCTTGCCACGAGCTTGACGGGCCGGTCAGCTTTTGGTCGGCAATTGGTTTGACACTCAAAACCAAGATCGCGATCGCACCGTTTTGCTGCTTGCCCGCTCGGACAATGGTGCTACGGGCATCCGCCCGGTGCTACCTTGAGAGGAGCGGCCGTGAACAAGAGCAAACGCATCGCCATCAGTCTAATCGCGGGTGTGCTCGCCGCGCTGCTCTGCATGGTCTACGCATCGTCGATTCGCTCGCAGGCTGAGCAGGTCCAGGCCGAGACGCTGGCCAAGTATGGCGGCGATCGCGTCGAGGTGTGCGTCGCGGCGCGTGATATCGATGTGGGCGAGACCCTCGACGAGACCAATGTCATAACCCAGGAATGGCTGGCGAGCCTACTGCCGCGCGATGCGGCGACCGAGTTGCGCCAGGTGCGCGGCGACGTGACGACCTCACGCATCCCTAAAAATGCCGTGATTTGCGATGTCTACACCAAGGCCGAAACCCACACGCTCGAGGTGCCCAAAGGCAAGGTCGCCGTTTCGGTGGCGGTCGATGCCGAGCATTCGGTCGGGGGCGCCACGGGCGTGGGCAGCTACGTGGACGTGTACGTGCAAAAGGACGGCGTGACCGATCGGCTGTGCGGTGCGCGCGTGATCGATACCAGCGAAGAGGCCGGCGCCACGCGCGAAGGCAAGATCGAATGGGTGACGCTGGCGGCCGACCCCGAAGACGTTAAGGAATTGCTGGGGGCCTCGGGCAAGGGGGCGGTCAGTTTGACGATTCCCGCCACGGTGCGCAGCAAAAAGAGCGGAGGCGACGAGTGATGAAGGCGATCTGGCTTGCATGCTGCGCGTGTGGTGATTACGGATTGCTGCAGCGGGAAGTCGAGGGCCGCGATGCGGGCGCGCAGGTGCTTCGCGTGGGTGACCTGGATGGGCTGGTGTCCATGGCACGGGCGTTTCCGTCGCGTCGCGGGGCGGCGATTATCGCGGCAGCCCTGTTCGATGCCGAAGACGTGCGAAAGACCGTTGCGCGCCTGACGGCCGAGGGCCGCGTGAGCCGCGTGGTCGTACTGATAGAGACGCTCGATCCTTCGGATATCGAGAGGCTGTTTCGCGCAGGGGCGACCGAGGTTATCGCTGCGCGCAGCATATGCGGCAACGGGCGCGCGGGCGAGGGAACGGTTGATTGCGACCGGTGTCTGACGATTGAGCCCGATGCTTTTGTTGATAGGGAACCCGGGGCGCCTCGCGCTACAAGAGGCCCGCGTGTTGATGATTGTGGAAAAGCGGAAGCCGAGCATGGTCGGTGTCCCCGGGACCCCCTTGCATACGATGAAGTCGGAGAGCCGGTGCCGTATGGCGAGGATCTTTTGGCTGTAGATATGGGATACGTGCATGGCGTGAGCCTGGTCGATGAGCTCGACGAGGTTGAGGGACTTGCCGGGAACGACAATGTTCGTGTCGGTGCGACCGTGAAGTTCCCAGATTCGGCCCCGCGGACCGAGCAGCCTGCCATGCCGGCTTGGGCGCAGCATATGAGCGCTTCCGGGGAGACGGGGACGTTGCCGCCCGTGCCGGCGCCGCCTGCCCCCACGCCGTCGGCGGATGCCGCCGCTTCGTCGCATCGAGCCCCGGTTGTCTGCGCCGTCTCGGGTTCGGGCGGTTGCGGCAAGTCGACGATCGTCGCCGCCATGGCGCACGCGGCGTCGCTGCTGGGCCTGCGTGCTGCCGTGCTCGACTTGGACCTGATGTTTGGAAACCTCTACGACCTGCTGGGTGCCGATGCCCCGCATGACATGGCGACGCTTATCGAGCCATCGGCTGCGGGCGCACTCGCCGAATCGGACATCGTGGCCGCCTCGATGCGCGTGGCCCCGGGCGTCACGCTTTGGGGCCCGGTCGCCGCGCCCGAACAGGCCGAGCTCATAGCGCGTCCGGTGGAGCTGTTGCTCGATGTCTTGCGCCGCGAATCCGACGTGGTGCTTGTCGACACCTCGGTCTTTTGGGGCGACGCCGTGGCGGCCGCGGTGGCGGCGAGCGACCGCTGCCTGGTCGTGGGCGATCCATCGGTGTCGTCTGCGACGTCCGCGGCACGCGTTATCGAGCTGGCGAGCCGTGTGGGCGTGCCGCGTACGCGCATGAGCGCCGTATTCAACCGGTTTGGCGCGCGCGGCGCTGACGAGGATGTCGCCATGCGCTTTGAGATTACCTGCGCGTTGAGCTCCAAGATCCGCATTGCCGACGGCGGGCAGGACTTGGCGGCGCTCATGGCGTTTGGGCGCGCTGACGAGGCAGTGGGGCAGACCAGCGCTTTTGCGACCAGCGTGCGCGAGGCCACGCGCGAGATGCTCGTGGAACTGGGGTGCGCCGTCGGCCCTTGGAGCGATATGGTCGCCGACCGT
>DBFOPE010000081.1:0-8984 GCA_048429085.1 Collinsella sp. | reverse complement strand
GGAACCGGCTGGTCCTTCAGGTCCACATAGTTCTTGTTCTTCTTCATCCTTATGCGTCCTTCATCTTGACGTCGAGGGCGTCGCGCAGACCGTCACCCAGCAGGGTGAAGGCGAGCACCGTCGAGAGAATTGCCAGACCGGGCATGATCATCATCCAGGGAGCGGTCAGAAGATACTGCTGACCGTCCTGAATCATGGAGCCCCACGAAGGCGTAGGCGGAATAACGCCCATGCCGAGGAAGGACAGAGCGGACTCGGTCAGAATGGCGCCACCAATGTTCATGGTCGCGTAGACCACGATGGAGGCGACGGAGTTCGGGAAGATGTGACGCACGACGATACGAGCATCAGATGCACCCATCGCGCGCGCTGCATCAACATAGTCGTTTTCCTTGACCGTCAAGATTGCAGAGCGGAAGACGCGCGCAATCGAAGGCCAGCCAAGAATGCCGATGGCGATAAAGACGTTCTGAAGACCACGGCCGATAACGGCGATCATGGCGACAACGAACAGCACGTACGGGAACGCCAGGAAGATGTCCGCACAGCGCATGATGATCGTATCCCAAATGCCGCCGTAGAAACCGGCCAGGGCGCCCATGACCAGGCCGATCAATGTGGAGATGGCGGTGGCCATGATACCGACAGAAAGCGAAACGCGTGCACCGTAGATAACGCGGACGAGAATGTCGCGACCGAGGGCATCGGTGCCAAACGGGTGCTCGGCACACGGAGCCAGTAGCGATGTCTCGGCCATGGTGGTCGAATCGGAAGCCGTCGGCGAACCGAGCCAGGGCTTAGCCCACAGATCTGCGGTCAGGGCAACCACAACGACGATGATGATCCAGCAGACACCGATAACGGCGAGCTTGTTCTTACGAAGACGCTTAAAAGCGTCGCCCCACAGCGTGCGGGACTTGGCGGGAGCAGATGCGACCTTGGTGGCGGTAGCCTGCTCCTGAGACTGAGAATCAGTTTCCTGCATGAGACGTACCTCCCTTAGGCCTTATCCGACGGACCGCCAAGGCGGATGCGCGGGTCGAGGAATGCATAGCTAATGTCGACGAGCAGGTTGATCACCATGACGACGACGACGATGAGCGTAACGCCGCCCATAACGATGGGCCAGTCACGCATGCTAATGGCGCGATAGACCTCATAGCCGATACCGGGCCAGTTGAAGACCGTCTCGGTCAGGATGGCGCCCGAAAGCATGCCGCCAAAGTCGACACCAATATAGGTAACGACGGGGATGAGTGCATTCTTAAGCGCATGCTTGACGATGATCGCACGATTGGAGAGACCCTTGGCCTTTGCCGTACGGATGTAATCCTGGTTCATGACGTCAAGCAGCTGCGAGCGCATAATGCGCGCAGCATAAGCGGTCGAAACCGAAGCCAGCGTAATGGTCGGAAGCACATAGTGCATCCAATCCTGATACTGAGAGCTGGAACCGCCGGCACCCGAGATCGGCATGGAGATTGCACCGCCCGTGGCGTCCTTGAGGATGACGCCAAAGAACAGCTGCAGCAACATACCGAGCCAGAAGGCCGGGACCGCAACGAGGATCGACGTGGTGAGCGTTACCAAAATATCCCAGAAGGAATAACGCTTTACCGCCGAAATGATACCCGCACCGATACCCATAATTGCCTCGAGCACGATGGCGCACGCGGCAAGTTTGACCGTATACGGATACTTCTGGGCAAAGATTTCCGTAACCGGCAGCTTGCGCTGATACGAATTGCCCAGATCGCCATGAAGCAGGCCGTTCATGTAATACAAGTAACGGTCCACGAGCGACGTTTGAACGGGGTCGCCGTTCTCGTCAAGGATCGCGTTGCCGTCATCGTCCGTCTGGACCAGGTGATAGCGAACGCGAAGCTGAAGCTCCACCTCGGGGGACAGAGCCTTGTCTCCACCGATCAGCTTGATCGGATCTCCCGGCACGATATTCTGGAGGGCGAACAGAATCAGCGTAACGCCCAAAAACACCGGGATGAACTGAAGCACACGTTTAACGATGTACTTACCCATACCACTCCCCTATCTAGGGATTAACCTAAATGGGATGCCGATCGCCAGACCGGCATCCCAAAATTACCATCAGCCAGTTTACCCCAGGTTAGGGAGAACTGTATGTTTCCCATGAGGTCTACGTAAATACTTGACCCTCACGGAAGCTGCAAACTCTTAGGCGAGCTCAGCGGTACCCAGATCGGCGTGCTTCTGCGGATCGACATAGAGGTGCTTAATGCGATCGGAGCCGGCGATGGTGTGCGTGTAGAACATAATCGGGATGACCGGGCAGTCGGCAGCGACCATTGCGTCGGCCTCCTGCATCTTAGCGACGCGCTCCTTGTCGTCAACAATAGTACGAGCCTCGTCGACCTTGGCGTCGAACTCGGGGTTGTTGTAACCGGAGCGGTTGTCGCCACCGAGGGAGTCGGAGTGGAACAGCGGATACAGGAAGTTGTCCATGATCGGGTAGTCGGCAATCCAACCCAGACGACCGAACTGATAGTTAAAGTTCTGATACTGCTCGAGCAGGGCAGACCACTCAGGGGTATCGGAGACAGCGGTAACGCCAACCTTGGCGAGGTCACCGATGATGGACTCCATGATCTCCTTGTGACCGCCGTCCTGGTTGTAGGACAGGGTCACGCTAATGCCACGATCCCCGTTAGCGCCAGCGGGAGCAACCTTGTCGAGGTACTCGTTAGCCTTGTCGACATCGTAGGCGCAGAACTCCCATGCGCCCTCCTTGTAGCCATCGATGCCCGGAGGAACAATGCCGTCGGCAGGAGTACGGGTACCCTTGAAGATGGTCTTGCAGATGGCCTCACGGTTGATGGCCAGGGAGATACCCCTGCGCAGGTCGGCGTTGCTGAACGGCTCGGCCGTGGTGTTGCAGGTCAGATAGTACGTGGAAGGCTCGGCGCCGAGCAGCATGCGCTCGCCGTCACCCATGGTGTAGCCGTCCTTGGACACGCCGCGATCCTTCTTGGCGGCGTCGATCTGAGCGACGGGAACGTCGCAGACATCGAGGTTACCGGCCTGGAACTCCTTGTAGGCGGTCTCCATGTCCTTGATGACCTGGAAGTTGATGCCATCGATCTTGGCCTTGTCGCCATAGTAATCGTCGAACTTCTTGACGTTGATCTCCTGGCCATCCTCCCACTTGCCGTCCATCATGAACGGGCCGTTACCGACCGGGGCGAGGTAGAAGCTCTTGACATCGGACTCGGCGCACTCGGGAACCGGGGCCAGAGCCGGGTGAGAGGCGACGAAGGGGAAGTCGGCGTAAGCGGAAGCCAGCTTGACGACGAGGGTCTCATCGTCGGGGCAGGTAACACCGCTGAGCTCGGTAGCGTTACCGGCAAGCAGATCGTCATAGCCCTCGACCATGGAAAGGTGATAGGAGACCTCGGAAGGGCCGTACTCGGTAGCGACAGCCGACTTGGTGTTGACCAGACGCTCCCAACCGAGCTTGAAGGACTTAGAGGTAACGTCGTCACCGTTGTGGAACTTGGCCTTCTTGATCTTGAAGGTGAACTCGGTGGCGTCGTCGTTGGCCTCGAAGGACTCGCAAGCCAGCGGAACGATCTCGCCCTTCTCGGCGTCATAAGAGGTCAGAGCATCAAAGAGCTGGTACTCGACCTGAGTGCCCTGCTCCTCCTGGACATTGTAGGGGTCGATGCAGACCGGGTTGTTGATGTAGAAGTTCAGCTTCGAACCGGACTCAGAACCGGAAGCGTCGCCGCCCTTCTTGCCGCATGCGGCAAGAAAAGCCATGGAGCTCGCAGCAAGGGTACCGCCGACAAAGGCGCGACGACCCATAACGGGCTGGTGGAACATAGAATCAGCCATGCCATCCTCCTTATGAGATAGGACAAAGAAATGTTCAGTCGGACACATGTCGAGACAATCCGATCCGAACCATCAAAACGCCGCCCGTTGCTATGGCTGGTTATGCACAACGAACCAACGTTTCTCAATACAGTAGCGCATTTTATGCACGATTTGGGGCTAATTCCGGTCAACGGTCGAGAATTTCTTTAGTTGGGCGAAGTATGTGGGGATATTTTGGCTCTGTTACAAATATGTAAACAAAAAGGGTCCCGCACTTGCGGAACCCTTTTCAAGTATTTATGTGGCTCGTGCTTAGTAGCCGACGATACCCTGCGGGAAGAAGAACATGCACAGGACGACACACACGGCAAAAACGACGGCCATAATTACCGTCAGGCGATCGAGGTTCTGCTCCATGACGCCCGTGGCAGAGCTGGAGTTATACAGCGAGCTAGCGATCATATCCGAAACGCCGGTGCCCTTACCAGAGTGCATCAGGACGAGAATCGTCAGCGCCACGGCAGAGACAGCCCAAACGACAAACAGAAGAATCTGAAACGGACCCATAGATAAGCTCCTTAATAGAACAATTCAAACTCCAGTACTGTACCACAACCCCCAGCACTCCCCCATCAGCCATTTGGTGACGAGGTAGAAATAGCGCAAAAAAAGAGGGTTGTCCGGTTGTGGACAACCCCCTTACTAGAAAACGGTATTTGTTTTCTATTAGGCCTCGGTGGCGAGTACGCGACCCGTCATCTCGGCGGAAGGCTCAATACCAGCCATGGTGAGCATGGTCGGAGCGATATCGGAAAGACGGCCGTCCTCGATACCGGTGAGCTGTGCCTTCTCATCAACGATGATGAACGGCACGCGGTTGGTGGTGTGAGCCGTGAACGGATGCTTGGAACCGTCGGAAGCAACGTCAAACATGTGATCGGCGTTGCCGTGATCGGCGGTAATCAGCGCAAAGCCGCCCTTAGCGAGAATCGCCGGGACAACCTTGGACAGGGCATCGTCAACAGCCTCGACGGCCTTAACGGCAGCGTCGAAGACACCGGTGTGACCAACCATGTCGCAGTTTGCGAAGTTCACGATGTAGAAATCAGCGCGATCCTCGTTGATGGCGGCGACAAGCTTCTCGGTAACCTCGGGAGCGCTCATCTCAGGTTGCAGGTCGTAGGTAGCGACCTTGGGAGAAGCGACGAGCACGCGCTCCTCGCCCTCCTTGGGCTCCTCGATGCCGCCGTTGAGGAAGAACGTCACGTGGGCGTACTTCTCGGTCTCGGCGGTGTGCAGCTGCTTCAGGCCATTGGCGGCGATAACGTCGGCCAGAACGTTCTCGGGGAACGTCTTGGGGAAGGCGACCTCGACGTCAAACGTCGGGTCGTACTCGGTCATCGTCACAAAGTGCGAAAGCTTGATCTGCTCGCGCTCAAAGCCGTCGAACTCCTTGTCCGTGAACACGCGAGTCATCTGACGAGCGCGGTCGGGACGGAAGTTGAAGAAGATGGCCGCGTCGCCCTCGTGGATGCCCTCGTTGTGGGCAGCGAAGGGCTCGACGAACTCGTCGCCGCGCGGATCCTTCTCGTAGTAGGCCTTGATACCGGCAACAGGGTCGGTATCGGCATCGGATGCGTTGACCATGACATCGTAGGCGCGCTGGATGCGCTCCCAACGGTTGTCGCGGTCCATGGCCCAATAACGGCCCGAGACGGTGGCAACGCGAGCGTCGCAACCGGTCTCCTCGGAGATCTTAGCCAGGAAGGCGCAGAACTCACTCATGTAACCGGCACCGGACTGCGGGTCAACGTCGCGACCATCCATGAAGGCGTGGACGCGAACGGTCTTGACACCGTGCTCGGCAGCCATCTTGACCAGAGCCTCGACGTGGTTCATGTGAGAATGAACACCGCCAGGACTCATAAGGCCCATGAGATGGAGAGTCTTGCCGTCAGCCTTGACATCGTCCATAGCCTTGACGAAAACCTCGTTCTTGGCGATGGAACCGTCCTTGATGGCATTGTTGATGCGCGAAAGCTCCTGGAACACGATGCGGCCGGCACCGATGTTGAGGTGACCCACCTCGGAGTTGCCCATCTGACCGTCGGGAAGGCCCACATCCTCGCCCGAAGCACCGAGCGTGGTGTGAGGATACTTCTCGTACAGGCTATCAAGGAAGGGCGTCTTAGCAGCGGCGACGGCGTTCTCGCCATCGGCCGGAGCCAGGCCACAGCCGTCCATGATGATCAGGAGTGCAGGAAGATGACGTTGTGCCATATGTCCTACTCGCCTGCCTTGACGACCATAGAAGCGAAGTCGGCAGCCTTGAGCGAAGCGCCGCCCACGAGGGCGCCGTCGACGTCGGGCTTGGCGACGAGCTCGGCGATGTTGCCGGGCTTGGCAGAGCCACCATAGAGAACGCGGATGCCGTTAGCGAGCTCCTCGCCGAACATCTCCTTGAGGGTCTCACGGATAGCGCCGCAGACCTCCTGAGCGTCCTCGGCGGTAGCGGTCTTGCCGGTGCCGATAGCCCAGATGGGCTCGTAGGCGACGACGACCTGCTTGGGGCAAGTGATCTCGAGACCCTCGAGACCAGCCTTGACCTGGTTCACGACGTGCTCGACATAGGTGCCGGCCTCGCGGACCTCAAGAGACTCACCGCAGCAGAAGACGGGAACAAGACCGGCGGCAACGAGGGCCTTGGCCTTCTTGTTCTGATCCTCGTCGGTCTCGTGGAAGTAATCACGACGCTCGGAGTGACCGATGATGCAGTAGGTGCAGCCAGCGGACTTGAGCATGTCGCAAGAGGACTCACCGGTGAAGGCACCCTTGGCCTCCCAGTACACGTTCTGTGCACCGAGGGCGATGGGGGCAGCCTGAATGCGGTCATGAACCGTGGTGATGTCGATGGTCGGAGGGCAGACGAGCACCTCGACGCCAGCCGGAACCTCGGGCAGAGCCTGAGCCAGCTCGTCGGCGAGCTTGGCAGCCTCGGCGACGTCGTTGTTCATCTTCCAGTTACCAGCGATAAGAAGGGTGCGATTAGGCATCGAGAAGCGCCTCCACTCCGGGCAGGGCCTTACCCTCGACGAGCTCCATGGAAGCGCCACCGCCGGTGGAGATCCAGCTCATCTTGTCGGCCAGGTTAAACTTATTGACGGCTGCGACGGAATCGCCACCACCGATGATCGAGGTGCAATCAGCCTCGGCAACAGCCTCGGCGATAGCCTGGGTGCCATGAGCGAAGTTGTCGAACTCGAAGACGCCCATGGGGCCGTTCCAGAACACGGTCTTGGCGCCCTTGACGGCCTCGGCGTAGAGCTCCTCGGTCTTGGGGCCGATGTCCATACCCTCACGGTCGTCGGGGATAGCGTCGGAAGCGACAACCTCGGGGACAGCGTCCTCGCCAAAGTGATCGGCAACGCGGTTGTCGATGGGGAGCAGGATCTTGACACCCTTCTCCTCGGCCTTCTTGAGCATCTCGCCGGCGCGCTCGACCCAGTCCTCTTCCTTGAGGGACTGACCAACGGACAGGCCCTGAGCCAGGAAGAAGGTGTAGGCCATTCCGCCACCGATGATCAGGGTGTCAGCGGAGTCGATGAGGTGATCGAGAACGCCGATCTTGGAAGAAACCTTGGAACCGCCGACGATAGCGACGAAGGGGCGCTCGGGCTCGGCGAAGATGCCGGTCAGCGTGTCGACCTCCTTCTCGAGCAGGAAGCCAGCGACGGCAGGCAGGTAAGCGGCGGGGCCCACGACGGAACCCTGGGCGCGGTGAGCGGTGCCGAAGGCATCGAGAACGAAGACGTCACCATAGGAAGCGAGCTTCTTGGCGATCTCGGGATCGTTCTTCTTCTCACGCTTGTCGAAACGGACGTTCTCGAGAACGAGGACCTTGCCCGGCTCGACGGCGGCGACAGCCTCAGCAGCCTTCTCGCCGTAGGTGTCGGCGACAAAGGCAACGTCGAGACCAGAGAGCTCAGCGAGCTTCTTAGCGACAGGCTCAAGGGAGAGCTCAGGCTGGAAGCCGGTACCCTCGGGACGGCCGAGGTGGCTCATGAGGATGACGCGAGCGTTGTGCTCAACGAGGTAGTTGATGGTGGGCAGGGCAGCCTTGATACGGGTGGTGTCGCCAACGACGCCATCCTTGATAGGCACGTTGAAGTCAACGCGGACGAGAACGCGCTTGCCGTCGACATCGATGTCGCGGACGGTCTTCTTGGTAAAGGCCATGTTTGCTTCTACCTTTCGTACGTGTCTGCCTCCCATTACGGCAGACGATTTCCTATAAAAAGGGCGCGACCCTAGGGTGTAAGCCCTATGAGGCCGCGCCCTTCTTTAGACGCTCAACGAGCTATTCGCTAAAAGCTAAATTAAGCAACGAACTTCTCGAAGTACTTGATGGTGCGGACCATCTGAGAGGTGTAGGAGTTCTCGTTGTCGTACCAAGAGGTGACCTGAACGAGGGTCTGGCCGTTGCCGAGATCAGAGCACATGGTCTGAGTGGCGTCAAAGATGGAGCCGTGGGTCTCGCCGACGATGTCGCGGGAGACGATCTGGTCCTCGTTGTAGGCGAAGGTATCGGGGATGGTCTCGGCGTAGGCCTTCATGGCAGCGTTGACCTCGTCGACGGTGACCTTCTTGTCAACGACGGCGTAGAGGTTGGTCAGCGAGCCGGTCGGCGTCGGGACGCGCTGGGCGGCACCGATGAGCTTGCCGTTGAGCTCGGGGAGAACCAGGCCGATGGCCTTGGCAGCGCCCGTGGTGTTCGGGACGATGTTCTCGGAGCAGGCGCGGGAGCGACGGAAGTTACCCTTGCGCTGCGGGCCGTCGAGCGGCATCTGGTCGCCGGTGAAGGCGTGGATGGTGGTCATGATGCCGGAGACGATGGGAGCGAAGTCGTTCAGGCCCTTGGCCATCGGGGCGAGGCAGTTGGTGGTGCAGGAAGCAGCGGAGATGATGTTGTCCTCAGCGGTCAGCGTCTCATGGTTGACGTTGTACACGATGGTGGGCAGATCGCTGCCGGCCGGAGCGGAGATGACGACCTTCTTGGCGCCAGCGTTGATGTGGGCCTGAGCCTTAGCCTTGCTGGTGTAGAAGCCGGTGCACTCGAGAACGACGTCGACGTC
>DBFOPE010000080.1:0-14072 GCA_048429085.1 Collinsella sp. | reverse complement strand
GACCGAAGTGGCAGCCGGCCTCGAGCAGGGTGCGGATATTAATCTTGGTAGCCATGTTAAACCTCCTGTGGTTTGCCTCCGCGCGGGGTCATCCTCCAAAACCAACCCGGACATGTGCTACCAAAGCCCGGGCACCACGGTTTGAAGTAGCCGCGCGTGCGTGATAAAAACCTGTTGCCGTGAAGCAACCCGATGAATGATAGCAGGATTGCCTCTTCCTGCCAACCCGCAATCAAAACCACACACCTGAATGTGCGTCGACGTCCCCGGCCGCGAAAGGCTATTCGCCACGGGGATGAGCCTGAGCAACGGCACGCTTAAGCCGATCGGGCGTAAGGTGCGTGTAGATTTGAGTCGTGGACAGGCTCGCGTGACCCAGCAGCTCTTGAACCGAGCGCAGGTCCGCGCCACCCTCGAGCAGATCGGTCGCAAAGGTGTGACGCATCGCATGCGGGGCAATGTCGGCAGGGATGCCGGCGAGCGTCGCCAGCATATGGAACCGTCGTCTGAGCATAGCGGCACTCATGCGATTGCCGCGCGCAGAAATAAACAGCGGGTGCAGACCGGCTGCGGCGTCGCGGCGCTTTGCCTGGGCGAGCAACTCCGACCTCCCCTGCTCGACATAGCAACGAGCCGCCTCGAGCGCCCGACGGTACAGAGGCACGATACGTTCCTTGTTGCCTTTGCCCCAAAGGCGAACCACGCGCTCCGACCAAGCGATGGATTCCACGTTAAGCGCGGCAAGCTCCGAGATGCGGGCCCCCGAGGCATAGAGCAGTTCGAGCATCGCCGCATCGCGCAATCCCGCGGGCGTCGAGGTATCAGGCGTCTTGAGCAACGCCTCGACCTGCTGGGTCGTAAGGACTCCCGGCAGGTCGCGCGGCAGCTTGGGCGACGCGATCGCCGAGACCGCATCGCCCTCGACAATCCCCTCGGCAGTCATCCAACGATACAGCGACCGGATGGCCGACAGATGCGCCGAAAGGGTGCGAGGGGCCACCTGGCCACGCGAGAGCTCGGCCAAATAGGAGCGGACGGTGCGCACGTCGGCGACACGAGCGTCGGTACCCGTCCGCTCGCACCAGGCAGCAAAGCGCTCCAGTCGCGAGGCATAGGCCGTCACCGTATTGGGAGACAGCCCCTCGACACGCGCGATATAAGCGATAAACGAGTCGACGGTATCGTAAAGGTCAAAGGCTATGACCGTTCGCCCCCAAACAGGTCGGAGCGCGTCACCAGGTAAGCGTCAAGGGCTTCGATCGCGCGGTCGGCGTAGGCCTGGTAGCGATCACGCTTGCTGCAGCGCTTGCCGTCCTCGAGCGGCGGCACCAAGCCAAAGTTGACGTGCATGGGCTGATAGCCCACCGTTGCCGGATCGGTCGCATAGCCCACGAGCGCGCCCAGGGCGCCCACGCGCGGCAGTTCAACGGGCTCCGCCCCGGTTGCCTCGGCATAGGTGTTGAGCGCAGCGAGCAGACCAGTCGCCACGGCCTCCATGTAGCCTTCGGTGCCGGTGATCTGGCCGGCAAGGCGAACGCTCGTACCGGGCACGGCAAAGGTGCCATCGAGCACATGCGGGGCATCGACAAAGGTGTTGCGGTGCATGACGCCAAAACGGAAGAATTCGGCATTTTCCAGACCGGGCACCATGTGAAAGACGCGCTTCTGCTCGCCAAAAGTCAGGTTGGTCTGGAAGCCCACCAGGTTATAGGCGGTCTTCTCCTTGTTCTCGGCGCGCAGCTGAATCGCCGCCCAGGGGCGACGTCCGGTACGCGGGTCGGTCAGTCCGACGGGCTTCATGGCGCCAAAGCGAATGGCGTCCTTGCCGGTGCGGGCGACCTCCTCGGCAGGCTGGCAAGCCTGGAACAGGTCGCCGCCCTCAAAGTCCTTGAGCACCACGCGATCGGCCGTGGTAAGCGCCTCGATAAAGGCCTCGTATTCCTCCTTATTGAGCGGAGCATTGAGATAGTCGCCGCTCCCCTGCTCCTCGTAGCGCGACTGCGAGAACAGCACGTCCATATCGAGCGTGGAGGCATCGACGATCGGCGCGGCCGCGTCAAAGAAGGCCAGGGCATCGCCGCCGACGAGCTTCATGACCTCCTCGCTCAACGCGGGCGAGCATAAGGGGCCAGCGGCAATGACCACATGGCCCTTTGGAATCTGCGTGACCTCGCCGTGAACAATATCGATATTGGGGCGGGAGGCAACCTCAGCCTCGACAAGCTCGGAAAACTTGACGCGGTCGACCGCCAGGGCGCCGCCGGCGGGAACGGCCGCGCGATGGGCACAATCGAGCAAGACCGAGCCCATGCGCTCAAGCTCGGCCTTTAACAAGCCCGCCGCAGAGTCCGGACGGGTCGACTTAAACGAATTGGAGCAGACGAGCTCGGCCAGATGATCGGTATGGTGGGCCGGGGAGCTCACCTGGGGGCGCATCTCGCACAGCTTTACGGCAAAACCACGGTCTGCCAGCTGGATCGCGCATTCCGAACCCGCCAGACCGCCACCGATAACTGTCACCTGATCGAACTGCATCTGCAAACACCTTTCTAATTGACACGTTTTCCATTGTGACCGAAGGGCGTCTGGGCGTGAAGGGCAAACTTGGAGGGCGCATACCTTCCATCCATCATGCGCTCGATGAGGCCCTCGAGCTCGAGCGACCCCAGGAGCTTGAGCACGCCGACGGCATCGAGCGAGACGAGTGCCGCGATGTCGTCGACCTTGAGCGGCGAGGCGATAAGCGCATGCATCACGGCCTGCTGCGTGGGGTCCAGATCGGCGATACCGGGCGCATCGGGACGCGAATAGCGCAGGGTGCCGTAGATTCGCGAGATGGCCATCTCAATAGACTCCTCGTCAATGATGCAGCAGGCCCCGTTCGCGATGAGGTAGTTGGTCCCGCGCGACTCGGGTGACAAAATGGAGCCCGGAACCGCAAGCAGCTCGCGCCCCAGGTCCATGGCGGCCTCCGCCGTCGAGAACGTGCCCGAGGGCATGCCGGCCTCCGACACGAAAAGCGCCTGCGAAAGCGCGGCAATCACCCGGTTACGTCGCGGAAAGGCGAACTTACGCGGCCCCATACCCCAAGGCGAGATGGACACGACTGCGCCGCCCGTATCGATCGTGCGCGCGATGAGCCCCGCACTCGAACGCGGGTAGACCACGTCGGCACCCGTACCCAGCACCACGACATGCCTGCCACCGGCGTTGACCGCGGCCCAACCCGAGGCTTGGTCGCAGCCGACCGCACCGCCCGAGACCACCGTCACCCCCGCCTCGACCGCGACTTTCGCGGCCAGCTCCGCCACGGCAAGGCCGTACGGCGAGGCCTTGCGAGCGCCGATGATGGAGAGCGCGGGCGTCGAAAGTGCGGCGGGATCGCCACGCACATAGAGCGTTTGGGGTACATCAGAGAGCTCCAAAACGGTATCTGGATACAACGCATCACCGGGATGCAGCTCAAAAGTCTCCTCGGGCATTACTGGTCCCTTCTCCCCTGGTACATCGCCGCCTCGAGCACGTGGTCTTGAGTTACCCGCTCACTTTCGGCGACATCGGCGATGGTGCGCGCGATACGCACCAGGCGCACGATGCCGCGCCCCGTGAGATGCGTGCGTTTCGACAGGCCAAGCACGCATTTCTCGGCGGCCTCGTCGAGCGCAAAGGTCGACACGACGCCGTCAATGGAGCGTGACTCATCGTCCTCGGCCTCGGCATCCGCATCATCCATACGGGACTCGCGCCAGGCGCGAAAGGCGCGTCCACGCACCACGTAGTCGCGCAGCTCGGCCGAAGACATGCCCTCCGCGCCCTCGATAATCACCTGGGGATCGGGCCGGGTCACATCAATCATCATGTCGATACGGTCGGCCAAAGGACCGCGCAACTTGGACCGGTAGCGCTCGACCATCGAAGCCGAGCAGCGGCAGGGCACCTCACGATCGCCCAAAAAACCGCAGGGGCAGGGATTGCTCGCGGCAAGCAGTTGAAAGCGGGACGGGAAGGTAAAAGCGCCGTCGACGCGCACAATCTTGACGTAGCCGCGCTCGATGGGCTGGCGTAGCGTCTGCAAAACACCGGTGGGAAACTCGGCGAGCTCGTCCAAAAAGAGCACGCCGCCATGCGCCAAGCTGATCTCGCCCGGGTGCACCGGACGACCGCCGCCGATAAGGCCCGCAGTCGAGATGCTGTGGTGCGGGCTTCGAAACGGCCGATGACCTGCAAGCAGGCCATCGATGTTCTCGCCCAAGACCGAATGGATGCACAGCGCCTCCTGCTGATCCTCGACGGAAAGCTCAGGCAGGATGCCGGTCATACGGCGCGCAAGCATCGTCTTGCCCGATCCCGGAGAGCCGATCATGAGTAAACCGAGCTCCCCTGCCGCCGCAAGCGCCATGCCGCGCTTGGCAACCTCCTGCCCCAGCACGTCGGCATAGTCGAGCTCAGGTTCAAAAGTGGCCTCTAGCACTTCAGAATCCAGATAATGCCGCGCGGCATCGCCCATACCCTGGGCAAGCTGAGACAGGTGATCGATAAATCCGCAGTCCACACCCGCGAGCGGCACATGCTGGTCGGACCTGCCGGCGATAAAGGAGAGCCCCATGTCGCGTGCCAGCAGCTGAAACGCTACCTCGCCCTTGACGGGCAGCACCGTACCGTCCAGGCCAAGCTCGCCGGCGATAAGGCAGCGATCGAGGTTATCGCGGGGAATCTGCCCATCGGCAGCCAGCACGGCGATGGCTATCGGCAGGTCAAAACCACTGCCGGTTTTGCGGATATCACCGGGCGCCAGGTTGACGGTAATGCCCGAGCGCGGAATCTCAAAGCCCGCCGAGCGCATGGCGCACCGAATACGCCCGCGCGACTCCATCACCTCCATGCTGGGGATGCCGAGCATCTGGATACCCGGAACGCCACCGGCAAGCGAGACCTCAACGGTGACGGGAATCGCCTCAACGCCGCGGATACAGGCCGCGTGAACGGCAAATGTCTCGTACGCCATCACGACACCTGCCAATCGAACGCGTTGTACTGGTGCTCGATCTCGGCAATATGCCCGCCGCGAATGGTGACGCCCACGGCATCGAAGCGAATCGCCTTGAGCGGATAGTGCTCCATAAGGTAGCAGCTTGCGATGCGACGATACCGACGCTGTTTTTGGGCACCTACGGCTTCCTCCGGAAAGACCCGTGTGTTGCAGCCCACGGCGACACGTCTCGTCTTGACCTCAGCCATCACCACGACGTCGTCGAGTTCATCGAGCAGCACCAGGTCGGCCTCGCCCTCGGCACAACGATAGCCCTGCTCGAGCAAGGTGTAGCCGCGTTCGCTAAAGTAATCGATGGTAATCAGCTCACCCAGCATACCGAGCTCGCGGGGACTGAGTGCCTTGATAAACTCGGGCGTGATCGTCCCGCAGTCGAGCTCGCCGTCTTCCCAACGTTCCTTGAGCTGCTGCGTCTTGCTCTTTTTGCTTGCGGCACACATGGGGTCTCCTTTCCCGCACACTGCATTGCCCCGATGATGAGGGCGCCTTTCATGCGGGTAAGTACCGGAAGCAGACCAAAAGCTGACCAAATGCCGACAAAAAACGGGCCGTGCGCAACAATCGTGTCGCACACGGCCCGCTACCAGCTGGTTTATAAAACTCCAAAAGTCCCTGTCTTCACAATTGACCTAGAAAAGCCGTTCGGTCTGCAGAAAGTTTCCGCAAAAGCTCACGCGGTGCAGCGGACAAAGTCCGTGTTTGCGAATGGCCTCGATGTGCTCGGGGCTCGCGTAGCCCTTCGACTCCGCCAGATGGTACTCGGGATACTCGGCATCGTACTCGACCATCATCTCGTCACGCGTGACCTTGGCCATGATGGAAGCCGCAGCGATACAGGCGATCTTGGCGTCGCCCTTGACCACGTCGAGCTCGTTGGGAACGGCACCCAACGGGTTGCCGTCCATAAGCACGCAATCCGGCTCAAGGCCCGTATCGGCAACAGCGCCCGCGACGGCGGCACGAATGGCACGCGACATGCCCATATCATCGATGGCCTCCGGCGCGATATGGCAAAAACCGATGGCAGTCGCCACCTCGGCGATTTTTACGGCTAGCAACTCGCGACGGGCAGGCGTCAGCTTTTTGGAATCGTTGATGCCCCAGACGCGCGGCTCCATAGGCAGGCACACGGCACACACCGTCAGGGGACCGGCAACCGAACCGCGCCCGACCTCATCCACGCCCACGACAACGCCGTCGCCACCAAGCTCGTGCATCAGCTCATACATGCCATTGACGCGCTCACGCTCGGCGAGCTCCTTGGCATGACGCTTCATGGCGCGTTCGCAGGCTTTGATGACCTGCTGGCGCGGGTCCTCGCGATAATGTTCGACCAGGGCGGGAATCTCCTCAAACGTGGCACTCGCCAGCTCACCGGCCACCTGGGACGCCGAAACCGAGCTTGTCATGTTGGCCATACCGGGGCCTCCTTGCATGCGAATCAGTAAAAAGAAGGGCCACCCGAAGGTGACCCTTTTGTCCAAATGAGCGGACAGACGCTGCGATCGTCTTAGCGCTTCTCGGGAATACGAGCAGCCTTGCCCACCTTGTCGCGGAGGTAGTACAGCTTGGCGCGACGGACGCGACCATGACGGACAACCTCGAGCTTGCCGATCTTGGGGCTGTGAAGCGGGAAGGTACGCTCGACACCGACACCGAAGGAAATCTTGCGGACGGTGAAGGTCTCGCGGGAACCGGCACCAGCCATGCGGATGACGTCGCCCTGGAAGACCTGGATGCGCTCGCGGTCGCCTTCCTTAATGCGGTAGTGGACCTTGACGTTGTCGCCAACGCGAACCTGTGGGATGTCCTCGCGGATCTGCTGGCGCTCGATTGCGCGGATGTAATCCATGTGCAATTCCTTACTCTTCTAGAGGTGCCGTACCACCTTGGCCGGCACGTAGTTGAACAAACGTATCTGAGTATACACGCGCGGGTTTCTGCTGCAAGAACAATTTTTTACGCAGACAAAAAGACAAAACCCGCACATGACAACCGCCCGCCTCACGAATGAGACGGGCGGTAGGAAGGGGGCTACGCTAGGCGTCTCAACGCAAAACGTTAGGCGGAACGCTTGGCCTCGAGCTTGGCCTGGGCGGCAGCCAAGCGCGCGAGGGGCACGCGATAGGGCGAGCAGGACACGTAGTCCACGTCGGCCACGTTAAACAGGCCCTTAATGGACTTGGGATCGCCTCCGTGCTCGCCGCACACGCCAAAGTGCATGTCGGGATTGGCGGCGCGGCCCTTCTCGACGGCCATGCGCACCAGCTCGAGCACCGCCGTGTCGATGGTCTCGAAGGGGTTCTCCTTCAAGATCTTCTTGTGCAGGTACAGTGGGATGAACTTGGCCTCAGCGTCGTCGCGCGAGAAGCCGAAGGTCGTCTGTGTGAGGTCGTTGGTGCCAAAGCAGAAGAAGTCGGCGTGCAGGGCGATCTCATCGGCGACCATGCAGGCGCGCGGCAGCTCGAGCATCGTGCCCACGGGGATGTTGAGCTCGACGCCCTCCTCGGCGGAAACCTCGGCGATCACGCGCTCGATGACCTCGCGGGTCTGGACATGCTCGGCCGTGATGGAAACGAGCGGAACCATGATCTCGGGACGCGGGTCGACGCCATCCTTGATAAGGCGGGCAGCAGCCGTGGCGACGGCACGAACCTGCATGAGCGGCAGGTCCCCAAAGACGACGGACAGACGCACACCGCGCAGGCCGAGCATCGGGTTGGACTCGACCATGCTGTCGATGCGACGTAGGCGGGCACGCAGGGCGGCGAGTTCCTCCTCGCTGGCGCCAGCGACCTCCTTCTTGGTGATGGCGACCTCGAGCTCGCGAGGATTATCCAGGAACTCATGCAGCGGCGGATCGAGCAGACGAACGACCACATCGCGACCGGACATGGTCTTGAACATCGATAGGAAGTCCTCGGTCTGGACCTTGAGCAGATCGGCGAGGGCCTGCTGCTTCACGGCCTCATCGTCGGACAAGATGAAGCTCTGGATGATGTTCTTACGGTCGCCAAGGAACATGTGCTCAGTGCGGCACAGGCCAATAGCCTCGGCGCCAAACTCGAGTGCGAGCGCGGCATCCTCGGGGTTGTCGGCGTTGACGCGCACATGGTTGGCGTGGCCACAGGTCTCGTCCAGGCGAATCTCGTCGGCCCAGGACAGGATGGTGTCCAGATCGCCGGTGAGCTCGGCGGAGACCAGGTCAACGGGACCGTCAACGACGATACCCTGGGTGCCGTCGATGGAGATGATGTCGCCCTCGTGTAGCACACGGTCGCTGCCCTCGATGCGCACGATCTTCTCGGCGGCATCGATGTGGAAGCGCTCAACGCCGCAGACGCAGGGCGTACCCATGCCGCGGGCGATAACGGCGGCATGGCTCGTCTTGCCACCGTGGCTGGTCAGGATGCCCTCGGCGGCAACCATGCCCTTCAGGTCGTCGGGGTTGGTCTCCCAACGGACCAAGATAACCTTATGGCCCTCGTTCGCGCGCGCGACGGCGTCATCGCTCGAGAACACGACCTCGCCCACGGCGGCGCCGGGGCTGGCGTTGAGGCCACAAGCCAGAGCCTCGTACTTCTTGGAGGAATCGAACTGCGGGTGCAGGAGCTGGTCGAGCTGCGCGGGGTCGATACGGCTCACGGCCTCCTCGCGGGTGATGAGGCCCTCCTCGACCATCTCGATGGCAATGCGCAGGGCGGCGGTGGCGGTACGCTTGCCCACACGGGTCTGGAGCATCCAGAGCTTGCCCTGCTCGATGGTGAACTCGATATCGCACATATCGCGGTAGTGGTCCTCGAGCGTCAGGAACACGCGCTCGAGTTCCTCACCAGCGGACTCAAGACCCGGGGTGGTCTTGAGGTCGGCGATGGGCTCGGTGTTGCGGATGCCGGCGACGACGTCCTCGCCCTGGGCGTTGACCAGAAAGTCACCGTAGAATTCCTTGGTGCCATCGGCCGGGTTGCGCGTGAAGGCGACGCCAGTCGCAGATGTCTCCCCCTTGTTGCCAAAAGCCATGGCCTGAACGTTGACGGCAGTACCGAGCTCGTCGGAGATACCATGCTGCTTGCGGTAGATGCACGCACGCTCGTTCATCCAGCTGCCAAAGACAGCCTGAATGGCAAGGCGCAACTGGAGCTCCGGATCATGCGGGAAGACAGGTTTGCCGTCGGCGACCTCGAGCTCGGGATACAGGGTGGCCTCGACGTTATCGGAGAAGATACCCTTGAACGTCTCGACGAGCTCCTGCAGGTCCTCAGCCGAAAGCTCGGAATCGACGCGAACACCGGCGACCAGACGAGCCTGGGTCAGGGCGTTCTCGAACAGATCGGCATCGACGCCCATGACGACGTTGGAGAACATCTGGATAAAGCGGCGGTAGCTATCCCAGGCAAAACGTGGATTTTGCGTCTGGGTGATGAGGCCCTGGACGGAATCGTCGTTGAGACCCAGGTTAAGAACCGTGTCCATCATGCCGGGCATGGAGAACGGAGCGCCCGAGCGCACCGATACGAGCAGCGGATCGTTGGCGTCACCGAGTTTCTTGCCGCAGCGAGCCTCGAGGTCCACCTCGGCGGCAACGATCTCATCGAGTGCGCCATCAGGCCACACGTTGCCGGAACCGGAATACTCGACGCAGGTCTGGCAGGTAATGGTAAAGCCGCCGGGAACCGGCAGACCGATACGGCTCATCTCGGCAAGGTTCGCACCCTTGCCGCCAAGCACAAAGTTCATGGACTTGTCGCCCTCAGTCACACAAGTGCCCTGGGCGTCGGTGCCAAAACGGTAAACCCTCTTGCAATCGCTCACGATACTTCCCCTTCCATGCGCTCTCGCGCACGACCGTGGTAACGAAACGACCCACCGGATGCAGGCCGTGAGGGAACTATACGGCGGGTTTTATGCCGACATGAGAAGAGGATGCGCGGTTTGGTAAACGTGCTAAAACAAGCGGTAAATGGTAGATAAAGGTGGTTACCTTATGAAGATACCACTACAAGAAAATCGCAGGTTGAATGCAAGGAGTTTGCTAAATCGCTTTACCAATTTCAGATATTTTTAGCTACCCCAATAAGCTAGCTTTGTTGGGCGCGACGGGCGGCACGGCGAGCCCTGGCTTCCTGAATCTCTTCGAGGTGGGCAATGATCTCGGAGGCGCTCTCCTCAATCGCCTTACCGTCGGTGCGTACCACAAAGCAGCCCAGGCGCTTCATAAGGGCACGGGCTTCCTCGAGCTCGCTGCGTACGCTCTCGGGCTCGGCATAGGAGCCGGCAACGGCACGGGCGTAATCATCCCCCAGGCGGCTATCGCGGATCTCGGAAATCACGTCAACAGTCGAAATCAGACCGAACAGCCGCATCGGGTCGACCTCGTAAATCGACTTAGGCGGCTCTATACCATGTGCCAGCGGAACATTGGCGACTTTATAGCCCTGATAGGCCAAATACATCGAAAGGGGCGTCTTGGACGTGCGCGATACGCCCAGCAGCACGATATCGGCACCCGACAGATCGTCGCAACCGCGCCCGTCATCGTGCTCAACAAAATACTCCATGGCCTCAATGCGATGGAAATAGCGGTCGTCGGTCTTATGAATCACGCCCGCAACGCCCTTGGGCGCAACGCCGATAAGCGACGAAAGCACGGCGAGTGTCGGGCCGATCAAGTCGACCGAGCGGATATGCAGCATGCCCAGGTAGTCGAGCACGCGAGCGCGCAGCGCCGGGTCGACGACGGTGTGGAACACAGCGATATCGCGATGGCCGGCATCGACGCGCGGTCCCACAAACGACTTGACCTGCTCCACCGAGGTCACCTTGGGCAGGCGCAAAACACGAAAAGCCCCTTCATCAAATTGCCCGGACGCCGCAAGCACCACCTCACAAGCGGTATCACCGAGCGAGTCGGAGATAACGATAACGGTGGGACGAGCGGTGACCGGGCAATCCATGCGGGGCTCCTTTTGCGCTTATGCGCAGGCTAGCTTACTTTTTGCGGGCAAGCTCACCGATGTTGGCGATGCCGGAGAACACGGCCTCGAAGCGGTTGAGCAGCTTAAGGCGATTATCGCGAAGCTGCTCGTCCTTGTCCATGACCATAACCTCGTCGAAGAAGCGGTCGATGGGCGCGCGCAGAGCGGCGAGCGCGGCAAATGCGGCCGGGTAGTCCTCGGCAGCAAGGGCGGCATCGACAGCGGTCTGGGCAGCCTCGGAGGCGTCGGCGAGCGCGAGCTCGGCCTCGCCCATCAGGCTGCGGTCGTACTCCGCGCCCAGCTCGGGCTTGGAGATATGCGCGGCACGAGCATAGGCGGTGGCCAGGTTGTCAAAGGTCTCGGCGTCGTTCTTGCGGGCCTCGTCGAGGGCGGCGCAGCGGGCGAAGAAGACCGACGGCGCGATGATGTGCACCGCGGAGACGGCGGCAACAGTATCCGCCGGGATCTTCTCATCACGGGCCATGCTCACCAGACGGCCGTGGAAGAAGTCGCGAACCTGCTGGGCGACCTCGGCGGCGTCGAACTCGATGCCCTGCTCGCTATAGAGCTCAAGGGCGAAGTCGATGAGCGACGTGGGGTCGATCGGCAGACGGTCGCGCAGGATGTTGATGATGCCGATGGCGGCACGACGCAGCGCGTAGGGGTCCGAAGAGCCGGTCGGAGGCTCTCCGATGGCAAAGATACCGGCGATGGTATCGAGCTTGTCGGCGCAGGCCACGATGCAGCCAGCGGTGCCCTCGGGCAACTCGTCACCGGCAAAGCGGGGGCGATAGTGATCGCGGATGGCATGGGCGACCTCGTCGTTCTCCCCCATCGCGGTCGCGTAATAACCGCCCATCACGCCCTGCTGGCTTGTAAACTCGACGACGGCGTTAGACACCAGGTCGGCCTTGCACAGGTGCGCGGCACGGCCGGCGTCGGCTGCCAGGTGAGCACCCAGGTGTGCCTCGCGGGCAATCGCAAGCGCAAGCTGCTCAATGCGCTCGGACTTGGCAAGCACGCTGCCGAGCTTCTCCTGGAAGGCGACCTTGGCCAGGCGCTCACGGAACTCGTCGAGGGAGATCTTCAGGTCCTCCTCGTAGAAGAACTTGGCGTCGTCCAGACGGGCACGCACGACGCGCTCGTTGCCGTCGATCACACGCTCGGCGTTCTCGGGCTTGCTGTTAGAAACGACCACGAACTCACGCGTCAGTTTGCCTTCGCCGTCATAGATCGGGAAGTAGCGCTGATTGGTGAGCATGGACTCGCAGATGATCTCGTGCGGGACCTTGAGGAACTCCTCATCGAAGGTACCGACGAGCACCGTCGGCCACTCGCAGAGGTTGATGACCTCCTCAAAGACCTTCTTGGGCGTATCGACGTGGCAGCCGGGGCGCGCAGCCTCAACCTCGGCGATACCGGCAAGGATGGCCTCACGACGACGCTCGGCAGAAAGCACGCCGGCGTCCTCGAGCACCTGCTCGTAAACAGCGGGGCTGGCGACCACATGGTCACCGGGACCGAGCACGCGATGACCACGCGTGGTGTTGCCACTCGTCACGTCGGCAAACGACACGGGCACAACGTCCTCGCCCAGAAGGCAGCAGATCCAACGAACCGGACGAACAAAGGTCGCATGCTCGTGACCCCAACGCTGAGAGCGGTAGTTGGGCCACTGCAGGCCGGCGATAGTCTTCTCGCATAGCGCGGTCAGAATCGGCGTAGCCGGTGCAGAAGGAATATTCTTCTCGGCAAAGACGTACTCGCGACCGTCGGTGTCCTCGCGACGGATCAGATCCTCGGCAGCCACACCGCACTTGCGGGCAAATCCCTGGGCGGCCTTGGTGGCGTTACCGTCAGCGTCGAACGCGATATTTGCCGCGGGGCCGCGCTTAACCTCGTGGACCTCGTCGGTCGCAGTGGCGACATTGGCCACGAGTGCAGCCAGGCGACGCGGGCTCGAGATCACACGGACCTCGCCGTGGGCCAGGCCGGCATCGTCCAAACCCTTGGCGATCATGGTGCCAAGCTGCTTGACGGCATTGTTCAGCGGCGCGGAGGGCATCTCCTCCGTACCGATCTCAAACAGGAAATCCTTAGCGTCTGCCATGGCTTACGCCACCTCGCCTTCCTGATCGGCATTCTCGTTGACTCCGGCGACCTCGGCCATGTAGGCCTCGCAGCACGCCTTGGCGACGGCGCGGACGCGCAGGATGTAGTTGGCGCGCTCGACCGCGGACAGGGCGCCACGGGCGTCGAGCAAGTTGAAGGCGTGGCTGCACTTCATGACGCAGTCATACGCCGGCAGCGGAAGCTTGCGCTCCAGGCAGGAGTGGCACTCGGCCTCGTAGTCGTCAAACTTCTGACGCATCATCTCGACGTTGGCGACCTCAAAGTTGTAGGCGCTAAACTCGCGCTCGTTCTCCAAGAACACGTCGCCATAGGTCATGGGCGTGCCGTCGGGCAGATAGCTCCACACCAGGTCGTAGACGGAGTTGACTCCCTGAGCGTACATGGCGATACGCTCCAGACCGTAGGTGATCTCGACGGGCACGGGGTCGACCTCGATACCGCCCACCTGCTGGAAGTACGTGAACTGCGTAACCTCCATGCCGTTGAGCCAGACCTCCCAGCCAAGGCCCCAGGCGCCGAGCGTCGGGCTCTCCCAGTCGTCCTCGACAAAGCGGACGTCATGGTCGTTAGGGTCCAGGCCAATGGCGGCAAGAGACCCCAGGTAAAGCTCCTGGGCGTTGACCGGCGACGGCTTGATGAGCACCTGGAACTGATAGTAGTGCTGCATGCGGTTGGGGTTCTCGCCGTAGCGGCCGTCGGCAGGACGGCGGCAAGGCTGAGCGTAGCAGGTGCGCCACTCGGCGGGACCGAGCGAGCGCAGCGTGGTCGCGGTGTGGAAGGTACCGGCACCGACCTCGGAGTCATAGGGCTGCATAATGACGCAGCCCTGCTCGCCCCAGTACTGCTGGAGGCGCAGGATGATGTCTTGGAAGGAAAGCGATGAAGCGTTCATGCCTCTAATATCCCCTCGTCGA
>DBFOPE010000079.1:0-6581 GCA_048429085.1 Collinsella sp. | reverse complement strand
TGAGTTTTACGCAATTGACGTGCGCCTTTTGAGTAAAACCGCAGGTCGCGATTTGCTCGGGGTACTATGCAGCGCGATCGAATCACACGCAGCTCAAACGCAGCAAAAACGCACTACGGAGGTTTCCAGCTACATGAGGATTGATTCACGAAAACCGAAAGCCGCCGCCCTTTCCGCCGCTCTGACCGTGGCACTTTTGGCGGGCGCCGGCGCAACCGATGCCCACGCGGCAACACTGTCCGACACAGTCGGATCCACGCCGTCCGAGGCGACGCTGATGCAGCCCGTCGACTATCGCGGCGACGGTTATGGCTCCATGCAGGAGTGGAACGCCTCTATGGGGGCCAAGCGCGATTCCCTGGAGGTCCGCGCCCAGATCATCATGAACATGTACGGTGACTATGCCACCGATGACGAGCGCGCTGTACTGCAAGGTTGTATCGATGGTGCGGGCAGTCTTTTGACGATGGAGGAGGTCGACGCGAAGTCGACCGAGCTCGATGAGCTGCGCACGACGCTTGAGGATGCCAAGCGTGAGGCGCTCGAGGTTGCGGCCGCCGAAGCCGAGGCCGCTGAGGCCGTTCAGGCTTTGTATTACAACGCCGGCTCCGGCTCGTCTTACGCGTCTGCTGCGTATTACGCGAACGGCTCGGGCCTGACGCGCTCGAGCGGCGTCAATAACTATAACGGTCGTCGTGAGACCTATTACAGCAGCAACGTGCTCTACCATCACCGCACGGGCGAGTGGACTCAGGATTCCGAGGGCTTTTGGCGCGATTCCGATGGTTACTACGTCGTTGCCGCGGGCGATAAGGCTCAGGGCTCCACGTTTACCGGTTCCAAGGGCGAGTGCAAGGTCTATGACTCCGGCTGCGCAGCCGGAACCACCGACTACTATACCGGTTGGTAATCTGCCATAAGCCAATAGGACATGACGGGCGGGCGTCTTTACCGAGCCTTTGGGCAACGTAAGGGCGTCCGTTTTTTGTGCATGCTTGAGCTAACAGAGCGCTTACCGTGGCAGTACGCCGCGCATATGGGCGCGGGGCACACTGGTTCTTGAGAATTAAGGTCTTTCTCTTGGAGGAAGTGGTCTTGTGAACGCTCGAGATATCGCCGTTGCCGCCGTCGCATTGGTGCTTGGCTGCCTTGGTCCTACGGCCGCGCTCGTTGCGGGCATGCAGGGGGCATGCGGGGCTACTCCAACCGTGGTTGGCGCGCTGATCGCAGCGGCGCTGCTGGGAAGCGCCGGCGTGCTGCTTTGCCGCGATGACGAGGACGAGGTGCCGGAGTCGCAACGCTAACTGTTGAGAGATTGGCCGCCGGTCATAGACGAAGATGAAAGCCGCCGCAGGGGGAACGGTTTCCTTGCGGCGGCTTTGCTGTTAAGGCTGTTGAATGCGGTGCGTTGGCGCTACCAGCTTTTCTCGATATCGCGAATGCGTCGATAGAGCCAATCGTTTTGCGGCACCTGGATATCGTGTTTGGCTGCGAGGCGGCAGATGGTGCCCGCGAACTCATCAACCTCGGTTTTGCGCCTTGCGATGCGGTCTTGAGCCATCGAGGGCATACCGGCGGGGTCGATTCCCTCGATGAGGTGCACCATTTGCGTCAGGTCTGCCTCGGTCAGCTCAATGCCCTCGGCGTTAGCGACCGCAAGCGTTTCGCGCATGGCGGAAACAAAGCAGCGACGCTGCTCGGAGCCCGGCTCCGTGGCGCTTCCGTAGGTCCCGCCGTAGGCCATGCAGGTCTGGTTGATGCCGTCGTTGAGCATGAGTTTGGCCCACATGCGGTGCGCAATGTCGCTCTCGACGGTATGGGCGACGCCGCAGCGCGTATAGAGCTCGTCGATGGTGGTAACGGTTGCGGGCTCGGTGCCCGCTGCCGCGCCAAAGCGAATCTCGCCCGCATTGGTAAAGGTGAGCTCTCCGTTGAGGAACACGGCGTCCATGCCTTGGCAGATGCCCAGGACGGTGTGCTCCCAGCCAAAGCGCTCGGCAATCTTTTGCTCGCTCGTAATGCCGTTGCACAGCGAGGCGATGAGCGTATTGGGGCCCACGATGTGTTCCATAGTCTTGAGCGCCTGGTCGAGTCCAGTCGTCTTGACCGTGAGAATGACCAGATCGGCGGGCGTTGCCTCGCTGGCGCGCACGGACTTGAGTGCGCAGGGCTCGCCGTTGACCGTAAGGGCGTCGCCTGCGTGACGCTCGAAACGGGCGTCGTCCATGACGTATTCGACGGCATCGTCGCCGAGTGCCTGGGCGATCATGCTGCCGTAGAGTAGCCCGACGCCGCCCTTGCCGATAAAGGCGACCTTGTTGATCTGCATGTGAATCATCTCCTCATATAAAAGGCGCCCGCGTAAGGGGCGCCTGATGGATTGTATGCTGCCAGGGTGATCGGTGGATGCGCGGGGCTGCTGTTATGAAAAAGAAACTATTGCACTGTGCGCTTATGCCGTGGAACAGGCCGCGAAAACGCGTGCGGGATATCCAACGCCATCGCGCATCTTGGGGAAGGTGCAGAAGATGACGGCGCCTGTGGCGGGAAGCTCGTCCAGATGGTCCATGACCTCGATCTGATAGCGGTCGACCGAGAGGATGTATTGCTCGCCGGGATAGGGGTGGGCATCCTCACGTGTGGTCACGCTCGCCTCCCTTCATCGGGCTTTTTGCTGATGTTAAAGCGGTGCCGTGACAGCTCGATTTCTGCTGCGTTACGATACGTTCTCGATTGCGATTCCACGATGTTTCGGCCGCGTGACCATTGTGTTTCGCCTTGCCGAGCGCTGATGGCGAAGGGAGGGTCCGTGCAATACCGCGTTGACCCCAAAAGTGGTAACCGAATATCTGCTCTGGGTCTGGGCTGCATGAGGTTTCCCGGTGCGCCGGGACATCCCGATGCGAAGACGGCCGATGCCATCATTTCCCGTGCGGTGGAGCAGGGGATTAATTATCTGGATACCGCGTATCTCTATCCCGGCAACGAGGTGTGCGTGGGCGCCTCGCTTGAGCGCTTGGGACTGCGCGACCGGGTGTTGCTGGCGACTAAGTTGCCGCACGCTTCGTGTACTTGCGCAGAGGATTTCGACCGTTTCTTTGACGAACAGCTGCGTCGGCTACGGACCGACCGTATCGACTATTACCTTATGCACAACATTACCTCGCCCGCCCAGTGGGAACGTGTGGTGGCGTTGGGCATCGAGGACTGGATCGCGCGTCAAAAGGCGGCGGGGCGCATTCGCCAGATTGGTTTTTCGTATCACGGCAGCGCGGCGGATTTCCTGACGGTGCTTGACGCATATGACTGGGATTTTTGCCAGATCCAGTACAACTATGCCGGCGAGCGTTACCAAGCGGGAACGGCAGGACTCATGGCGGCTGCGGAGCGCGGTCTTGCGGTGTTTGTGATGGAGCCACTGCTGGGCGGTCGTCTAGCGGGCAAACTTCCGCCGCGGGCACGCGCTGTGCTCGATGGCGCCCGTGACCCGCATTTGCGCACTCCGGCCGCCTGGGGGCTTTCGTGGGTGTGGAACCATCCTCAGGTGACGATGCTGCTTTCGGGTATGACCGATACCGCGCAAGTGGATGAGAACGCGGCGTTGGCCGATCGGGCCCTGCCGGATTCGATGACGGCTGCTCAGCTCGATGCCATCGCACGCGTGCTGAGGGAGTTTGAAAAATCGAATCGCGTGCCCTGCACGGGATGCGGCTATTGCATGCCGTGTCCTAAAGGCATCAATATCCCTGGGTGTTTTGCTGCCTACAACGCAAGCTATGCGCACAGCTGGTTTACGGGGCTGTCTCAATACTTTACGGCGAGCGCGGTGCGGACGAACGAGCCCAAGCTGGTGAGCAATTGCGTCAAGTGCGGCAAATGCGCGCGGCATTGCCCGCAGCACATCGATATCCCCGGGCGCTTGGACGACGTACGCCGCCGTTTTCAGCCTGGCCCCGTGACGGCGGTGCTTAAGGCCTTCGGCAAAACGCGCTCCTCGTGACCCTTTTATAACTTGCGGTGGAATAGTTCCTGCTTGCGGCAGAATAAGGCATCGACAGGAACTATTTCACCGCAACTGAAGGGGGCTGTCGTGGGCCATCGGGATTCATGTGATGATTTGCGTGAGGTTCGTTGGGGCGTTTTGGGCGCTGGACGCATTTCTCATCGATTTGCATCGTCGCTCAAGAAGGTCGACGGGGCACGGCTGGTGGCTGCGGCCGGCCGCACTCCTGCACATGTCGAGGAATTTTGCCGAGCGTTTTCGATTGATGCCGCGCACAGTTATGCCACGGCTGACGATAGCGGCGATGCGGCTTATGATGCGCTGATTGCCGACCCCGATGTCGACGTAATCTACTTGGCTCTTCCACATGGCATGCATGCGCATTGGGTCTGTCGGGCACTGCGCGCGGGAAAGGCCGTGCTGTGCGAAAAGCCGGCCGTTTTGAACGAAGAAGAGGCTCTCTCGATTGCCTCCACCTCTCGCGAGCGCGGCGTGCTGTTTATGGAGGCGATGAAAAATCGGTTTTGTCCGATGCGTACTCGCGTGAAGGGCTTGCTTGCGTCTGGCGAGCTCGGCCGTATCGTCTCGATTGAAAGCGTGCAAAAACTCGATTATGGTGAGCCCCCTTCGAGTTATCTGCTCGACCCATTGCAGGGTGGCTGTCTATATGACATGGGCTGCTATGCGGTCGGTTGGTTTGAGGATTTGCTCGCGGGCGCGTGCGAGGTTTCGTCCCATGAAGTTCGCTGGCGTGACGTATCGGGCGGCCGCGTCGATTGGGCCGACGAGGTCCATATGAGCGTCGGCGGTATACCCATTCATATGGTGTGTGACGGCAAAGCAGCATATGAAAGCCGCTTAACGATTGCCTGCGAGCGGGGTTCGTTGGAAATCGAGCGCCTCCATCGCCCCGAGCTCGCCCATGTGAAGTACTCCGACGGACGAATGCTCGAAATAAATGCCCCGTTTGAGGTCGATGATTTCTACGGCGAAATCCAGCATGCGACCCAGCTCATCCGGGCGGGGAAACTCGAGAGTCCCGTCATGCCCCTTGCCGCCACACAGCGCTGCGCGCGCATTATCGATGCAATCCGTCTAGCCCTCTAGGACTTGGCGCTGACGCGTAGGGGATCATGACGCCGGCGACCGTGGTGCTTGGTGGCCCGCATCTCTGATGCCCCTTTTATAAGTTGCGGTGGAATAGTTCCTGTTTGCGGCAGAATAGGGGCCAAACAGGAACTATTTCACCGCAACTGATGAGGGGGAGCTGGAGATGCTGACGATTGGGTGTCATCTTTCGACGACGAAGGGCTATCGGGCGATGGGGGAGACGGCGTTGTCAATTGGCGCCAATACCTTTGCATTCTTTACGCGCAACCCGCGCGGCGGCAAGGCGAAAGACCTTGACATGGATGACGTGGCCGCCCTGCGCGAGCTTATGGAACAGAACGATTTTGGCCCGCTTGTGGCTCATGCCCCGTATACCTATAACCCCTGCTCGGCCAAAGAGCGGGCGCGCGAGTTTGCCTTGGAGGCCATGGCGGAGGACCTGCGGCGCATGGAAGCGCTGCCCGGCAACTACTACAACTTCCACCCCGGCGCGCATGTGGGGCAGGGGACCGATGCCGGCATTCAGATGATCGTCGACACCTTGTGCCAGGTGATGTTTGAGGGACAGCAGACGACGGTGCTGCTCGAGACCATGGCGGGAAAGGGTACCGAGGTGGGCCGTAGCTTTGAAGAGCTGGCGCGCATCATTGGGGGCGTTGCCGACAAGCGCCCCGAGCTGTCGGTCAAGTTGGGCGTTTGCCTAGACACCTGCCATGCGAATGATGCCGGTTATGACATCGTCCACGATCTTGACGGTGTGCTCGACGAGTTCGATCGCGTGGTGGGTATCGAGCGCCTGCGCGCCGTGCATATCAATGACTCCAAAAACCCCTGCGGCGCCCATAAGGACCGCCACGAGTGTATCGGTAAGGGCTACCTGGGTGGTGAAGAGTTTGGTGGCGGTATGCAGGTTATACAGAATATTGTATCGAATGGCCGCTTGCGCGCATTGCCATTCATCTTGGAGACACCGAACGAACTTGCAGGTTATGCGGCTGAAATCAAACTGTTAAGGTCGTTGCAGCAGTAATGGCTGCCATAAACTGAAGTGCTCCATTCACGTTATGGGTTTGTTTCAATCAGTTTTCTAATTGCGGATTCTTCCAAGCGGGTGCATAATAACCCTCAGTTTTTGCAGACCCCTGAATCACGTGGGGTCTTTGGAAGGAGACTGATTATGAAGCTGAAGAAGCTTGGCGCATTTGCCGCCACGGGTGCTATGGCGCTCGCCCTCGCTCTGACGGGCTGCGGCTCGTCCAACGCCACCTCTGGTTCTGATGCCAGTTCCAGCAGCTCTGACGACGCTAAGGTCGAGAAGGTCGACGGTTCCAAGGAGTACGCGCTCGTCAAGGACGGTACGCTGACCGTCGGCACCTCTGCCGAGTACGCTCCGTTTGAGTACAAGGATGACAACGGCGATTATCAGGGCTTTGACCTTGAGCTCATCAAGGCTATCGGCGACAAGCTG
>DBFOPE010000078.1:0-3233 GCA_048429085.1 Collinsella sp. | reverse complement strand
GCGCCGGTTTGACCGGCCCGTCACGGGTCAATCTGCAGTGCGGCCCGAACCCCGTGAGGGCCGGCGCCTTTAGACGCGTGCCGGAAATCCAAGGGTTATACCCTAAGAGCAAACCACCCCTTTTAGGGGTGGTTTTGATTTCACGTCACCTTGCTCGCTTAGGGCCGTTTTCGCTGACATTGCCAAGACATCGGCGTCAACATGGTTGGCGTTGGCGATGGTGTGCTGGTCAATCCTTACAGCTCGTACAGCGTGGTGAACTTGTCCTGCAGGTGGCTGCAGTAGTAGCGGGCGTCAAAGTCCATGCCGCAGGCGCCCTTGATGAGCTCCGGCGCGTCTTTGGCGCGGCCCCACTGCCAAATGTGCTCGCCCAGCCAGGCGCGGACGGGCGCCAGATCGCCGCTCGCGCAGGCATCGGTAAGGTCGACGCCGTCGCGGCACATGGCCGGCACAAACATGGCGTCGTAGGCGCTGCCCAGCGCATACGTGGGGAAGTAGCCAAACGAGCCGCCGCTCCAGTGCGTATCTTGCAGGCAGCCACGCGTGTCGTCGGGAACCGGAATGCCCAGGTACTCGTCCATAAAGCGATTCCAAAGCGCAGGGATGTCCTTGGCCGTGGCCTCGCCGGCAAACAGCATGCGCTCGATCTGGTAGCGCACCATAATATGCAGCGGGTAGGTGAGCTCGTCGGCCTCGGTGCGGATCAACGACGGCTGCGCGATGTTCACGGCGCGGTAGAGCGTGTCCTCGTCCACGTTGCCGTAGACCTCGGGCGCGTGGCGGCGCAGCACCTCGAGCAGCGGTCCCATAAAGGCGCGGCTGCGACCCACGGTGTTCTCAAAGAAGCGGCTCTGGCTCTCGTGGATGCCCATGGAGGTGCCGCCCTCCAGGCAGGTGCGCGCATAGGCGGGGTTCACGCCCAGCTCATACATGGTGTGACCGGCCTCGTGGATGATGCTGTAGACGTTGGAGATGCAGTCGTCCTCATAGATGTGCGTCGCGATGCGCGCGTCACCCACGGCAAAGCCCTCGCTAAACGGGTGTTCGGTAAAGGCAAGCGTGGTGTCGTTCAGGTCCAGGCCGACGAGCTTCATAAGATCGAAGCTCATGGCACGCTGGGCAGCCTCGGGCACGCGGGCGTGCAAAAAGTCGGCAGCGGGCTGCTGGCCGCGCTCGCCGATGGCGTGCACGAGCGGCACGACCGTAGCCTTGACCTCATCGCAAAACGCATCGAAGCTCTTGGCGGAAAGGCCGCGCTCGTACTGGTCAAGCCAAACATCGTATGGGTCGCGCTTGGGGTCCATGAGCTCGGCCTGATGCTTAAGCTGGCCGACGATTCTATCCACATAGGGCTCAAAGCTCGCCCAGTCATTGGCCGTCTTGGCCTTGTGCCACACGGCGTCGGCCTCGCAGGTGAGCCTGGTCCAGGCCTCGGCCTCCTCGGTGGGAATGACGCTCGCTTCGCGCTGGTCGCGGCCGAGTACGCGGATCTCGTCGAGCAGCTGCGGGTCGTCGATCTTGCCGCCGGCGACGGTTTCGCGTGCCAGCGAGCGCACAAGTTCGACAGACTTTTCGCTGGTCAGGAGCTTATGATGCTCGCCGGCAAGGGTGCCCATGGCGTCGGCGCGCGCTGCGGCGCCGTTGGCGGGGGCAATGGTCGCGCCGTCAAACTCGGCAATCTTGAGCAGGTACTCGCGGGTCCACAGCTTGCCCTCGAGCTTGCGGAATTTTTTGACGGCCTTATCGACCTTCATGCCTTTGGGCGTCTTGCCCGCTGCGGGCTCGGCCTTCTTATCGTGCTTCTTTCCCATACCGTATCCTTAATCTCGCAGGTCGCCCGTCGCATGCGGCGACGCGGCCAGTTTGCACAGCTACTTACCTTGTACCCAGCGCGAACAAAACGGAACGCGGCGATGCACACGCAGAATGTGTTATCCTATAGCCCAATGCGTTGACGGAGAGGGTTTTGCCCGCCGCGTCGCCGGCAAGAGAGGGAAGGTCATGGGCTGCAAGCCTTCCTGCGGTGACAAGGGCTAAGCGTTCACTCCCGAGCAGCAACCTCAACGGGCGCGCGGCCAGCGGCGGCGAAGCCCCAGTAGGGAAGCCGTGAGCCTCGCGACAAGGGGCAAAGAGTGGGCGCGGCGGGCCAGACATCCGCCGGGTCAAACAAGGTGGTACCGCGGAATTCAACCGTCCTTGGGCAATGCACATGCCCGAGGACGGTTTTTTGTTACCGAACCGGGCCGCGTTTTCGCAACGCCAGGCGGCGGCAGTCGTCCCGGCGAGTGGGGAGCGCGAGAGACGAAAGGGAAGACATGAGTCTGATTGATGATCTGGTCAAACTCGAGGAAGAGGCCAAGGAGCTCGTCGCAAGCGCCGATGACGCCGCCAAGCTCGAGGCTGCACGCGTTGAGCTGCTCGGTCGCAAGGGCCGCATCACCGGCCTGATGCGCATGATGGGCAAGCTCGCCCCCGAGGATCGTCCCGTGATGGGAAAGCGCGCCAACGAGATGCGCCAGCTGATCGAGGGCATGCTCGACGAGCGTACCACCGAGATGAAGGCCGCCGCCCTCAAGCACGCACTCGAGCACGAGGCCGTCGACATCACGCTGCCGGGTATCCGTCCGCAGATCGGTCACCAGCACCTGATCAAGCAGATCATCGAGGAGGCCGAGGACATCTTCTGCGGCATCGGCTACACCGTCGAGTCCGGCCCCATGGTCGACACCTCCTATTACAACTTCACCGCGCTCAACGCCCCCATGGATCACCCGAGCCGTTCGGCCCGCGATACCTTCTACGTGGTCGACAACAACCCCGGCAGCGTCGCACACCCCGAGGCTCACGCCCACGGCGAGTCCGACGTGCTGCTGCGCACCCAGACTTCGGGCGTGCAGATCCACACTATGGAGTCGCAGAAGCCGCCCATCTACATGATCTGCCCGGGCACCGTCTACCGTCCCGACACGGCCGACGCCTGTCACCTGCCGCAGTTCAACCAGATCGAGGGCCTGGTCGTCGACGAGGGCATCACCTTTGGCGACCTTAAGGGCACGCTCGACTACTTTGTTAAGTGCATGTTTGGCGAGGACCGCAAGACGCGTTACCGCCCGCACTTCTTCCCCTTCACCGAGCCCAGCTGCGAGGTGGACGTGAGCTGCCACGTGTGCGGCGGCAAGGGCTGCAACTTCTGCAAGCACAGCGGCTGGATCGAGATCCTGGGCTGCGGTATG
>DBFOPE010000077.1:0-2587 GCA_048429085.1 Collinsella sp. | reverse complement strand
CGCTGATTGTCTTTCTCTCGGTGTTCTCGTCGGCGGGCTACATCTTTTTGCTGACGTTTGCCAATACCTATGTGATGGCCCTCATTGTCGACCGCGTTCAAGCCGGTCCCGTGGCGGGTGACCAGGTGTTTGAGGTCTTCGGCCCCTATATCCTGGCGCTCGTACTCGTTAATCTAGTGGGTCAGATCCTCTCCAAGCTACAGGACTACACCGTCTACAAGCTCGAGATCGCAGGCAACTATCACCTGGCGCGTCTATGCTTCGACACGCTCTCCAACCAATCCATGACATTCCATACCAGCCGCTTTGGCGGATCACTCGTGAGCCAGACGAGTCGTTTTATGAGCGGCTATACGGGGCTGGTGGACGTGACGGTGTATTCGCTCATCCCCACCATCACCTCGGTCGTCTGCACCGTGGCCGCACTCGCCCCGGTGGTACCGACGTTTACCGTGATCCTGGTGTGCATCATGGTCGTCTACATTGCGTTTGTCTGGCTTATGTACAAGCGCATCATGCCGCTTTCGGCCGCGACGTCCGCTGCGCAGAACAAGCTCTCGGGCGTGCTCTCCGACGCGGTCACGAACATCTTGGCCGTCAAGACCTGTGGGCGCGAGGACTTTGAACGCGATCTGTTCGACGCCGCCGATCGTGCCGCGCGCGATGCCGAGACGGTCTCGATGCACGCCATGATGCAGCGCAACTTTACGACCTCGGGTCTTATCGTCATCACCATGGCCGTGGTGAGTGTGTTCGTGGCGGGCGGCAACGCGTGGTTTGGCATCTCGGCCGGCTCGCTCGTCATGATCTTTACCTATACCTATAACCTCACCATGCGCCTGAACTACGTGAGTTCCATGATGCAGCGCATCAACCGCGCTTTGGGCGATGCGGCCGAGATGACGCGCGTGCTGGACGAGCCACGTTTGGTGGCAGACGACCCGGACGCCCCTGAGCTCAAAGTGACCGAGGGCGCGATTGATTTTGAGCACCTGAGCTTTGCGTACCGTGACGCTGCGGCGGGCGAGAGCGTGTTCGATGACCTGACGCTTCATGTGGCGGCGGGCCAGCGCGTGGGCCTGGTGGGCAAATCGGGCTCGGGTAAGACGACGCTCACCAAGCTGCTGCTGCGCCTGGACGATGTTCAGGGCGGCCGCGTGCTCGTGGACGGTCAGGATGTCTCGCGCTGCACGCAGCAGAGCCTGCGCCGCCAGGTTGCCTACGTGCCGCAGGAGGCGCTGCTGTTCCATCGCTCCATTCGCGAAAACATTGCCTACGGTCGTCCCGACGCCACTGATGAGCAGATTCGCGAGGCCGCGCGCCTGGCCAATGCCATGGAGTTTATCGACCGCTTGCCCCGTGGCTTTGACACCATGGTGGGTGAGCGCGGCGTCAAGCTCTCGGGCGGCCAGCGTCAGCGCGTGGCCATCGCCCGTGCCATCCTAACCGACGCGCCGATTCTGGTGCTCGACGAGGCGACCTCTGCCCTCGACAGCGAGTCCGAGGCGCTGGTGCAGGAGGCGCTCGAGAACCTGATGCGTGGACGTACCTCCATTGTGGTGGCGCACCGCCTGTCCACCGTGGCGGCGCTCGACCGCATTGTGGTGCTGGCCGATGGCGAGATTGTCGAGGACGGCACGCATGCGCAGCTTGTCGAGGCGGGTGGCGAGTACGCGAGCCTGTGGAGCCGTCAGACCGGCGCATTCTTGGAGGCGTAAGCGTCTCGGACGTGGGACAATTGTGCCCATAAGTTTATTGTGCCGTTGAGCCGAGGAGTCGTTATGCCACGCGAGACCAATGCCGCCAAGCGCGAGCGCGCCATCGAGGTGTGTGAGCGCCTCAACCGTCGCTATGGCCCGGTCGAGTGCTTTTTGGACCACGAGAATCCCTTCCGCCTGCTGATCGCGGTGCTGCTTTCGGCGCAAACGACCGATGCACAGGTCAACAAGGTGACGCCGCGGCTGTTTGCCCAGTGGCCCACGCCCGAGGCCATGGCCGGGGCGAGCGTGGCTGACGTGGCAGACACTATCAAGTCACTCGGCTTCTACAAGAGCAAAGCCAAGCATGCCGTCGAGGCCGCGCAGATGATCGTCGCCGACTATGGCGGCGAGGTGCCGGCCGACATGAAGGAACTCGTGAAGCTGCCGGGCGTGGGACGCAAGACGGCGAACATCGTGCTCAACGTGGGGTATGGCATCGTGGAGGGCATTGCGGTGGACACGCACGTCAACCGCATTGCGCACCGCCTGATGCTGAGTCCCAAGACGCATGCCAAGGAGCCGCTCAAGACCGAGCAGGATCTGCTCAAGATTTTGCCGCACGAGTATTGGGAGTCGGTCAACCATCAGTGGATCACCTTTGGTCGCGAGATCTGCGATGCCCGCAAGCCCAAGTGTGACGAGTGTCCGCTGGCAGATTTGTGCCCCAGCGTGCGCGTAGCGGGGTAGGGCGGAACGCATCTTCGTCTGGCGTTTTTTGCGGGGCTGGGTTTGCCCTTGAGCCGGAGTCCTCTCCATGCGCTACCATGACAGACAATGTATTTGACGTACGACCCGCCGAGCTTGCCCCGGCGGGCTTTTGGCGTTGC
>DBFOPE010000076.1:0-3618 GCA_048429085.1 Collinsella sp. | reverse complement strand
GTAGCCTTTCAAGTAGGTTCGCGCGTGCCCAAGTCCCATTCCGGCACCCGCCTGGACTGCATCGTAACAGAGTTTTAGCTGCAGTTAAACAAAAAGCTGTTTATTGAAACGTTGCAATTTATTGAAGCGTTCCATATGTGTCACTTCTGTTTCGAAGCCAGATTAGAGTACCATCCGACTGCTCATCAACCGCATCGAGCAGAGCAGACGGTCGGTTGCCGCCCGCGAACGTACCCCCTTCACAACCTGCCCAAAGGTCCTACAGAACTTCTCGACAAGCCCCTCCCCCATAGCAACAAAATACGGACGCCCACATCAGCAGACGCCCGTAAAGCAAAATAAACGATTCCTCAATAAATGGCAAAAACGGCTTCGGCCAAACCCTTACTTTATCCCGTGGCCCATCTCGACGACCTTGGTCAGCGATCCAAACACGCCTTCGTCGGCAACGAGTTGTGCCTCAGCACGCTGCAACTGCACCGCAACGGCGGCAGGAGCGGTGCCACCCTCGGTCGTACGCGCAGCGACAATCGACGGGATATCGAGCGCCTCGGTAATATCGCGCTCAAAGAGCGGGCTTGCCTCCTGGAACACCTCAAACGGCAGGTCCTCAAGATTGCAGCCGCGCTTCTCGCACATCAGGACCAAATGGCCTACCACGGCATGCGCCTCGCGAAACGGCAGGCCACGCTTGGCCAGGTAATCGGCAACATCGGTGGCGGCAAGGTGTCCCACGCCGCACTCGCGCGCCATGGCATCCTCGTTGACGGTCCAAGTCGAAATCATACCGGCCATAACGGACAGGCACTGCATGAGCGTACGGGCGGTATCGAGCACACCCTCCTTGTCCTCCTGCAAGTCCTTGTTATAAGCAAGCGGCAGTCCCTTCATGGTCACGAGCAGCTGCACCAGGTTGCCATACACACGGCCGCTCTTGCCGCGGATAAGCTCGGCAAAGTCAGGATTCTTCTTCTGCGGCATGATGGACGAGCCGGTGGAGTACGAGTCGGAAAGCGTGATAAAGCCAAATTCGGAGCTCGACCACAGCACGATCTCCTCGGAAAGACGCGACAGATGCATGGCCATGACGGAGCCGGCGTAATGCAGATCGAGCAGGAAATCACGGTCGGAAACAGCATCGAGCGAATTGGGGACCACACCCGCAAAGCCAAGTTCGGCAGCCGTCATCTGACGATCGAGCGGATAGCTCGTACCGGCAAGCGCGGCCGCGCCCAGCGGGCAGTTGTCGGCGGCATCAAAGGCGGCCTTCAGGCGTGTAAAGTCGCGCGCGAACATCCAGGAATACGCCAGCAGATGATGCGACAGCAGCACGGGCTGAGCATGCTGCATGTGCGTGTAGCCCGGCAGAATCACCTTGTCGTACTTCTTGGCCGCATCCACCAGCACATGGCGCAGCTCAAGATTGGCCTCCATGAGCTCCTTGGCCAGCGCCTTGACGCCCAGACGCGTATCGGTCGCCACCTGGTCGTTGCGCGAACGGCCGGTATGCAAGCGCTTACCGGCCTCGCCGATACGGCGCGTCAACTCGCTCTCGATGGACATATGAATGTCCTCATCGTTGATATCGAAGGTGAAGTTGCCGGCATCGATATCCTGTTCGATTCCGGTCAGGCCCTCGGCAATCGCCTGCTCGTCCTCGGCGCTGGTAATGCCCTGGGCCGCCAGCATCTTGGCATGCGCCTTAGAGCCGGCGATATCCTGCTTATAGAAATGTTTGTCGACCGGCAGCGACGCGCCAAACTCCTGCGTGACCTCGGCCACGCCCGCCTCAAAACGACCGCCCCAAAGAGCCATGGAACCGTCCCCTTTCTCAAATACCAAAACAAGCGCCGAAAGCAATGCGCCACATCGCTAAAGCGATTTTTCAACCGCTAGTTTTACACAATCCCCACCGTGTGCGGAGCCATGTAGCTAATTTGCAAAGAAGTGACGCGCCATGCACTTGGCGCCCAACGTCTCCCTCCGGATGTTGCCCTGCGAACCATCGATCCAGGCCTTCAGGCTCATGGGAACGTCTTCGACCTTTGCAGCATCGAACTCGGGCGCAAGGGCAAGTAAAGCGTGCGCGATAGCATTGAACATAATGGATGCTCCTCATATAAATAGGCACAGAGCCGCCAAATTGATAGAAGGAGCCCCGCCGGACAACCCCGGCGGGGCTCGGACTCAGCCGCAAACGCGGCATCATATATGCGGGCGGAACGTAGGGGCCACCGATGTTAAGAAGTGTCAGCAAGCATAACGAAAGGTAGGGACCCCGTGCGCCCGTCATGTATCACGCGGATGGGCCGCGCGGATACCAAGGGAAGGAGGCGCTAGGCCTGGGCGGCAGCAGAGCTGGGGCCCTGGACCTTTGCCCACGTCTTGAGCGACAGCGTATCGATCTCGATAAAGCCGGCGCTGGCCTTCTCGTCAAACGTGGTGTCGCGGTCGTAGGTAGCCAGACCGTAGTCGTAGAGGCTGAAGGGGCTCTTGCGGCCGACGACATGGCAGTTACCCTTAAAGAACTTCAGGCGGACGGTGCCGGTCACGAACTTCTGGGTGTCGGCCATAAAGGCGTCGAGCGCATTCTTGAGCGGGCTGTACCACTGGCCGTTGTACACGGCGGTGGCCCAATCCTGCTCGAGCTTAATCTTGGTCTTGAGCAAATCGCCCTCGACGCAGATGTCCTCAAGCGCCTTGTGGGCGGTGATGAGCGTCAGGGCTCCGGGAACCTCATAGCACTCGCGGCTCTTGAGGCCCACCAGACGATCCTCAACCAGGTCAAGACGGCCAAAGCCGTTGTCGCCCGAAATCTTGTTGAGGGCGATGACGATCTCGGAGAGCTTCATCTTCTTGCCGTCGACGGCGACAGGCTTGCCGGCCTCAAACTCGATCTCGGTATAGGTCGGGGTGTCAGGCGTGTCCTCGGGGTTCTTGGTCATAACCCAAGCGTCATCGAGCGGCTCATTCCAAGGGTCCTCCAGGTGACCGCACTCGATGGCGCGACCCCACAGGTTATCGTCGATGGAATAGGGGTTATCGTTGGCACCCTCGGGAACCGGCACGTTGTGGGCGTGGGCATAGGCGACCTCGTCGGGACGGCACTTCAGGTCCCACTCGCGAACCGGAGCGATAACCTTAAGCTCGGGGTCGAGGGCCTTGACGGCGGCCTCAAAACGGACCTGGTCGTTACCCTTGCCGGTGCAGCCATGGGCGACGTAGGTCGCGCCAAACTCGTGGGCGACCTCGACAAGCTTCTTGGCAAGCAGCGGGCGAGACAGGGCGGAGAGCAGCGGATACTTGTTCTCGTACATGGAGTTTGCGGCGATGGCCTTGGTCAGGAACTCATCGGAGAACTCGTCGCGCAGGTCGAGCACCTGGCAATCGAGAACGCCCAGGTCGAGGGCCTTCTGCTTCTTGGCGTCCAGACCGGTCTCCTCCTGGCCCACGTTGCCGCAGACGCAAACGACATCGAGATTCTTCTCGTCCTGGAGCCACTTGACACATACGGATGTATCAAGACCACCGGAATATGCGAGAACGACTTTTTCCTTGCTCATGGCTGTTTCCTTTCGCCCTTGGTAGCTAGTTAGAACATCGGTCAGTTGCAAGTCA
>DBFOPE010000075.1:0-9174 GCA_048429085.1 Collinsella sp. | reverse complement strand
GAACGTGGTGCTGCGCGAGAACATCGTGGGCGTGCGCGTCATCCGCGCATTTAACAAGGAGCGCCACGAGGAGCAGCGCCTGGACGAGGTGTTTAGCGATTACGCGGCCAACGCCATCAAGGTCAACCACCTGTTTGTGGGCCTCGACAGCTCCAGCTTCTTTTTGATGAACATCGCCGAGGTGGCGGTGCTGTGGGTGGGCGGCAACCGCGTGGGCGTCCACGCCATGCAAATCGGCAGCATTTCGGCCGTGTTGGAATACGCGATCCTGATTCTTTTCTTTGTGATGATGGCGCAGATGGTGATTCTGACGCTTCCGCGCGCCGCGGCGTGCCTCAACCGTGCGCAGCAGGTGCTCGAAATCGAGCCGAGCATCGTGGACGGCAAGGCTACGCTGGGCGACGGGGCGCCTGAGTCCGCAGACGGAGCCGACGCGGTCGCCGTGTTCGATCATATGTCGTTTCGTTTTGACGACGCCGACGAGGACACGCTGTGCAATCTGAGCTTTACCTGTCGCCGCGGTCAGACGACCGCGATCGTCGGCTCGACGGGCTCGGGCAAATCGACGGTGGCCAAGCTCCTGCTGCGCTTCCACGATGCCACCAAGGGCGCCATTCGCCTGGACGGCGTTGATCTGCACGACCTTTCGCAAGACGAGATTCGCGGGCGCATTGCCTATGTGCCGCAAAAGGCATGGCTGTTCTCGGGCACCGTAGCAAGCAATCTGCGCTTTGGCAACGAAGACGCGACTGAGGCCGACATGCTTCATGCGCTCCGGGTTGCCCAGAGCACCTTTGTGCTCGATCAGCCGCAGGGGCTCGATACCCCGGTGGCGCAGGGCGGCACGAACTTTTCGGGCGGCCAGCGCCAGCGTCTGGCCATCGCCCGTGCGCTCATGAAGCATGCCGATCTATATATCTTCGATGACAGTTTCTCGGCCCTGGACTTTAAGACCGATGCCACCCTGCGCCATGCGTTGCAAGACGAGACGCGTGACGCTGCGGTGCTCATCATCGCGCAGCGTATCTCGACCATTCTGCATGCCGACCAGATCGTGGTGCTCAGGGATGGCGAGGTCGTGGGCCTAGGCACGCACGACGAGCTCATGGAAACCTGCGAGGTGTACCGTGCTATCGCGGAATCGCAGATGAAGGGAGGTGAGTAGCATGACCGAGGAGCTCAAGAAGCAGGGCATCGCCGATGGCGCCGCGGATGCAGAGACAGTTGAGGAGACGGGCGCCACGCCCGACCTGGACGAAGCCGCCAAGGCGGCGGAGCGCGAGGCTCGTCGCCAGGCACTCTATGAGGAAAATGAGCGCGCCGAGGACGAGCGCGCCCGCGCCGAGGCGGAGCGCATGCGCGACGTTGACGACGAGGATGAGGACGAGACACCCCGCGACACCTGGGCGACGGTGCGCCGCCTGTGGAGCGAGGCTGCCGGCGACCACTGGCGCTTCTATATCGTGTTCGCGAGCATTGTGTTCTATGCCATCTTTAACACCGCCGCGCCGGCATACAGCGCCCGCGTGATCGATGAGCTGTGGGGCCACATTCAGGTGACGTTTGCCAACGACACCACCTTCAACATCACCTGGGAGAACTGCGGCAGGACCATCTTCATCTACTTTATGATCTGGACGGCCGCTGCCTCGTTCTACGCACTCCAGAGCTTTTTGATGTCGAGCGTGGCCGAACGCCTCAACCTGCTCCTACGCAACCGCATCGCACAAAAGCTCAACCGTCTGCCGCTTGCCTTCTTTGACGCGCATCGTCCCGGTGAGGTCGTCAGCCGTGCGACCAACGACTTGGACAAGATGTCCGAGAGCATGCAGCGCGGCTTGCTGCAGCTTCTGGTGTCGATCGGTACCGTGGTGGGCGCCGTGAGCGTGATGTTCGTGTTTAGCGTGCCGCTCACGCTCGTCTTTTTGTTCTTTACGGCGTTGTCGCTGTTGGTGACCAAGGTGGTCTCGCGCCGCACGCATGACGTAACCGGTGAGCGCCAGGAGTGGGTGTCCAAGATTACGAGTGCGGTCGAGGAAGGCTATTCGGGCCGTCTGGTGATTCGCGCGTTTAACCGCGAGCGTCAGAGCTCTGCCGAGGTGCACCAGGCCTCGAGCGAGCTAGCGCGCGTGAGTGCCAAGGCCGACTTTATGATTAACGCCGTCGGCCCCGCGGTGCGCTTTATCGGCCGCCTGGCACAGATCGTGATTGCGATTGTGGGCTGCAGCATGCTGGTTGCCGGCCACATGACCGTCGGTGTGTTCCAGGCGTTCTTCCAGTTTATCTACGAGGCATCCGAGCCCATGACGCAGCTGTCGTTTACCTTCAACTCGCTGCAGAGCGCGCTGGCGAGTGCGGAGCGCGTGTTCGACCTGCTCGATGAACCCGAGATGGAGGCGGATCCGCAGCCGGGCGAGGCCGCCAAGCTGCCGGGTCGCGTGGAGGGCCGCGTCGCCTTTGAGCATGTGCGCTTTGGTTATGCGCCCGACAAGCCGCTCATGCGCGATGTGTCGTTTACCGCCGAGCCGGGCCAGAAGATTGCCGTGGTGGGAACCACGGGCGCGGGCAAGACCACGCTCATCAACCTGCTCATGCGCTTCTACGAGATTGACGGCGGGCGTATTACGCTCGACGGCGTAGACACGAGCTGCATGGACCGCGGCGAGCTGCGCCAGCAGTTTGGCATGGTGCTGCAGGACGCCTGGCTGTTCGATGGCACGATTGCCGAAAACATCGCCTACGGCTGCCCCGAGGCGACGCGCGAGGAGATCGTGGCGGCCGCACGCGCCGCGCAGGTCGACTTCTTTGTACGCACCATGCCGCAGGGCTACGACACGCGCGTGGCCAACGATGCCGAGAGCATTAGCCAGGGTCAGCGCCAGCTGCTGACCATTGCGCGCGTGCTGCTCAACAACCCGGCGATTCTCATCCTGGACGAGGCGACGTCGAGTGTGGACACGCGCACCGAGCTCGCCATCGGCCGCGCCATGGACGCGCTCATGCGTGGGCGTACGAGCTTTGTGATCGCGCACCGTCTGTCGACGATCGTAGATGCCGACCTGATCTTGGTCATGGATCACGGCAACATTATCGAGCAGGGTACGCATAAGGAGCTGCTGGCTGCCGAGGGTGCCTACGCCGACCTCTATCTGAGTCAGTTCGCATAATGTGACAAAGGGACAGTCCCTTTGTCACATCGCAAATAAGGCGCGCCGGGCGTGAATCCTCTGGCGCGCCTTTGCGTTGGCGTCAATGTTGTCGGTGGCCGTCCGGCTCTAGCGTTCGTCCACGAGCTTGGCGACGAGGGTTTTGAGCTCGGCTACCTCTCGCTCGAGTTCCTTGACGCGGCGGGCGTTCTCGGTGATGCCCTGACGGTTGAGCGCGGACTGCTCGGCGGCGGCGTCGGGCATGTACTCGCGATGCTGCTTGGCATCGAAGCTCTCCTCGAACACGCGGCAGCCGTTGCGCTTGATGATGCGTCCCGGCACGCCCACGACGGTGCAGTTGTCGGGTACGTCCTTGACGACGACCGAATTGCCGCCGATTTTGACGTTGTTGCCGATGCGAATGTTGCCGAGCACTTTAGCGCCTGTGCCCACGGTGACGTTGTTGCCCAGGGTGGGGTGGCGCTTGCCGGTCTCGTTGCCGGTGCCGCCAAGCGTGACGCCCTGGTAGAGCACGCAGTTGTCGCCCACAATGGTGGTTTCGCCGATGACGACGCCCATGGCGTGGTCGATAAAGAAATGCTTGCCGATCTGTGCAGCGGGATGAATCTCGACGCCGGTAATGTGGCGGGTGATTTGCGAGAGCACACGGGCGAGCGAGCGATGGCCATGCTCCCAGAGCCAGTGCTCTGGCACGTGGTTCCACTTGGCGTGCAGGCCGGGATAGGAAAGGAAGATGACCAGACCGCTTTGCGCGGCGGGGTCCTGCGCCTGGACGGTCTTGATGTCCTCGCGAATGGTATTGATAAAGCTCACCGGCCGCCCTCCCTTAGCGCCATGGCAATGCGATTCAATAAAGTATAGCGATTCGCTAGGGATTAGGAAGAACAATCTTGGCGGCTTTGCGCGACAGGTGTCAGTTATGCAAACTTGCTGGTAATGGAGTCATGCTTTTGTGGGGTTGCACACGAGGGGGCGCCGCAACCGTATACTGGTCAACTTGGACGTATTCGCGCCCACAACTGAGAGGTTTTACTTCATGGGTTTCATCAATTTTATCGCCGAGCTGCTTAAGGATCCGCGCACCGCGATCGCCAGCTGGATCGCCGCCGGCCCGCTTATGGCCTACGGCTGCGTTTTCCTGATCATCTTTATCGAGACGGGTGTGGTGTTCTTCCCGTTCCTTCCCGGCGATTCGCTGCTGTTTGCCTCGGGCTTCTTTGCCCACAACGGCGGCTTTAACATCGTGGCGCTTCTGGTCACCGCATGGGCCGCAGCCATCCTGGGCGATCAGTGCAACTTTATGATCGGCCACTTCTTTGGCCGCAAGATCATCGCCTCGGGCAAGGTAAAGGCCATGACGCCCGAGCGCATCAAAAAGTCCGAGGACTTCTTGGATAAGTGGGGCCACCTGGCCATCTTCCTGGGCCGCTTCTTTCCGTTTATCCGCACCTTTGTGCCCTTTATCGCCGGCATGGGCGGCATGCACTGGCGTAACTTCGTTATCTTTAACGTGCTGGGTGGCATTACCTGGTCAACGCTCTTTACGCTGCTGGGCTACTTCTTCGGCGGCATTCCCTTTGTGCAGGAGCACTTTGAGCTGCTGATTATCGGCATTGTCGCCGTGTCGATCATCCCGACCGTGGTCGGCTTGGTTAAGGCTAAGCTGGGCAAAAAGAACGCATAGCTCGAGCCGGCGCACAAATCGTGTCGTTGAGGCCCGTCACCGCTTACGGTGGCGGGCCTCTTTAGTTTCGGTCAAATGAAAATACTTTACTTAGTTAAAGAAAAGCGTTTTATCAGACGCGTGCGGGGAGTACAATCTCGTGCATGCGAATCGACGTGCCATCGGCTTTGATGCCGTTCGCGTGTCCCGTCCGGCTCTACGCTCCGGGCGTGCGACGTTGCGACGCGGTCGGCCTCGGTCCTTGCGTGCGAGTTCGCGAGTATGCAACTGTGTATGTAAGGAGCGACATATGACTGTCGAGAAGAAGGATATCGATTGGGGTAGCCTCGGCTTTGGCTACATGAAGACCGATTACAGCTACGAGGCTCATTGGAAGGACGGCGAGTGGGACGAGGGCGGCCTGACCACCGACCACACCTTGCATGTCTCCGAGTGCGGCGGCATCTTCCATTATTGCCAGGAGGTCTTTGAGGGCCTGAAGGCCTACACCGCCGAGGACGGCAGCATCGTCTGCTTCCGTCCCGACATGAACGCCGAGCGCATGTATAACTCTGCCCAGCGCCTCGAGATGCCCCCGTTCCCCAAGGACAAGTTCGTTGAGGCCGTTAAGCAGGTCGTTTCTGCCAACGCCGCCTGGGTTCCGCCCTTCGGCTCCGGTGCGACCCTGTACGTGCGTCCGTTTATGATCGGCTCCGGTGACGTGATCGGCGTGGCTCCCGCTCCTGAGTACACGTTCCGCATTCTCGTGACCCCGGTCGGTCCGTACTTTAAGGGCGGCCTTAAGCCCGTTAAGCTGCGCGTTTCCGAGTATGACCGCGCGGCCCCGCATGGCACCGGCAATATCAAGGCCGGCCTCAACTACGCCATGTCCCTCAAGCCCACGATGGAGGCCCATCGCGAGGGTTATGCCGAGAACCTGTATCTCGACTCCGAGTCCCGCACCTATGTCGAGGAGACCGGTGGCGCGAACGTTCTGTTCGTGAAGGAGGACGGCACCCTCGTCGTTCCTCAGTCGCACACCGACTCCATCCTGCCCTCTATCACCCGTCGTTCGCTTGTTCAGGTTGCTCAGGACCTGGGCATGACCGTTGACCAGCGTCCCGTCGAGTGGGCCGAGGTCAAGGCCGGCACCTTTGTGGAGTGCGGCCTGTGCGGCACCGCTGCCGTCATCTCCCCGGTTGGCGAGATCGACAACAAGGTTTACGGCGCCGACGAGACCGTGACCTTCCCGGCTGGCTACACCGAGATCGGCCCCGTGATGAAGAAGCTCCGCGAGACCCTGACGGGCATCCAGTCCGGTGCTGTCGAGGACAAGCGCAACTGGGTTTACACCGTCGCGTAAGCTGTCTTAGCTGTCCGGCCCGAGGGCGACCTTCCTTTCCGGCGCGTCCTCGGACATGAAAGAACCTCCGCTGCGCACTACGTGCGGCGGGGGTTCCTTCGTCCTGCGGAATGTCCGCGAAGGTCAGTCCTCAGATCCTGCTACGACTACGTCCTCGGATTGTGGGGCTGCATGAGGGACGTGGTTGTGGGGGCCTTTTGTCCCCGTCGCTGTTTCGCGGCGCGGCCGCGAAACCACGCGTTACTTTGGTTATGGAGGGGGCTTGGTTGTTGGTTCAGATGATCTAGAGAGATATGGGTGCAAATGAGAAATCGTTGTTGGGGTCGTCCTTTTCCATAAACTCATCGAGGCAGAATGTCATATAGATTGGAACGTACAGGATCTTGCCCTCTTCGCTAAGGTTTTCGTGGCTCAGCACAACGGCCTCGGGAATCTTGTACTCGCCCACACTCATCAGGCGATCGAGGGCCGCATGTGCTCGAACTTTCTTGCCCGATTTGACTTCGATTGGGACAACATGTCCTCGGGCGCCTTCGATTACAAAGTCGACTTCACCGACCTCACGTGTTTGGTAGTACCACGTATCTGCTCCGAGGGCAACAAGCTCCTGCGCGACCACGTTTTCATAGAGACCGCCGAGGTTGGGGGTTTTCATATCTAGATATACAGCGCGTGCCGTGCTACCGGGATATCGCGATGCGAGCATTCCTGTATCGGACTCGTATAGTTTGAAGGCGGCTGCCTTCTCTGTCCTCTTAAGAGGACTCCGGGCCTCCGTCACCTGGGGGACCATCAATCCAACGCCTGCGTTCACCAGCCATAGGAAATCCTGCTCGTATTTTTGAAGACGAGCTCCCTCGCCTAGAGACGAGACGATAAAGCGATGGGACTCCGCCTCAAGCTGAACGGGAATTTGCTCGAAAATGGAGCGAACGTTAAACGCTCGAGTCGATGCATATTTAGAGATATCGCTTTTGTACTGATCGACTAGCTGAATTTGAAGCTCACGCGTTCTCACGAGCGAATAGCCCGAATCGATATAGTTCTGAACGACCTCTGGCATGCCGCCGCAAACGATATAGGCTCTAAAGTTTTTGAGCATCGCCTCATGAATATAGTTTTCGACGGGACGTCTCTCGACAAGGCAGCTGCGAATGTCTGCAAGCACATTCTCGCTGATGCTGTTTGCCCAACAGAACTCTTCAAAATCCATCGGTCGCATAACAATGTGCTCGACATACCCCACCGGAAAAGAAGAGATCCCCTTAAACTCAGTCCCAAGCATAGACCCCGAGAAGACATAGCTAAAGCGTCCGTCCTCGACCAGCGCCTTCATAAGTGTAACGATCTGCGGATACTCCTGAATCTCATCGACGAAGATAAGCGTGTCTCCTTCAACAAGCGGTGCATCCGCAAGAAGGGCCACACGGTTGATGAAGTCAATGGAGTTCTTAGCGCCAACAAGTACGTCTCTTGCCTCGGCATCGAGTAGCAGATTGACCTCATAATACGAAGCGTAGTTGCTCTTTCCAAACGCGCGAATTGCATAGCTCTTGCCAATCTGACGCGCGCCAGTAACAAGCAACGCTTTATTGGATTTGTTCTTCCAGCTCAAAAGCCTGTCAGTGACCTTACGGCGTAGCATTAAAACCCCTCAATGACAAAAATTGGCAAATAGATTTGACCCTAATCATACAAAATTGGCGGATAGATTTGACCCAAATCATACAAAAATTGGCAAATAGTAAAGCTCGCTTAGGCCTCAAAGCCAGCGAGCCAGCACGGTACTTTGCGAAAAGGCTGGCGGCGCCGTTGTTGAGGGTGGCCAGGTTGGCAGTGGCGCCGTTAGCGTTCTCGGCTGCTTGGGCGCGCAGGAGCGAAAGGGCGTCGGCAGCGTTCATGCAGAAGCCGACGGTAAAGTTCCATACTGCGAACTCGCAGTCGCTTGCCGCGGGGTGAAGCGCGATCGGCTATCCCTTATGTTGGATGAAAAGCCCCATGTTTTTGCAGGGATGCATACTCGTCAAATTAATGTATAGAATCGCGTATAGTGCGAGTAAGATATTGCGCTGTCCGTTTTGTGTTTAGCAAAGATATAGTTTGCATAATCTGGTCTAATCCCTGCTCTATTTAAATAAAGTTGCACGTAAATGGCGTAGATATACCTGAACTGGGCTTCTTTACGCTGAGCGGGTAAAATCGACCGTTCGCCGCTTAGGTATTTTCAAAATGAATAAAATGAGCGATAAAGAGAATATAAACCCTAATAAACTCGCGTATCGCACGGACGCGGGTTATTAATGGGTTGTAGGCCTTTTACAGAAAGGATTCCAGCAATGTCTAAGCCTCTTGGCAAGCCCGATCGTATTGTCGTCGCCCTCGGCGGCAACGCCCTCGGCAACAACCCCGTCGAGCAGATCGAGGCGGTGAGCAACACCGCCCACGCTCTCCTCGGCCTCATCGAGCAGGGCAACGAGATCATCATCACCCACGGCAACGGCCCGCAGGTCGGCATGATCCAGAACGCCTTCGCCGCCGCCCACGACGCCATCGGCACCCCCGAGATGCCGCTGCCCGAGTGCGGCGCCATGTCCCAGGGCTACATCGGCTATCACCTGCAGCAGGGCATCGGCCGCGAGATGCACAAGCGCTACAAGCGTTGGCACGCCGCCACCGTCGTCACCCAGATCGAGTGCGATCCCGACGATCCCGCGTTCAAGAACCCGACCAAGCCGATCGGCCCCTTCTACACCGAGGAGCAGGCCAAGGAGTTCATGGCCGAGGATCCCTCCAAGGTCTTCGTCGAGGATTCCGGCCGCGGCTGGCGTCGCGTCGTCGCCTCCCCCGATCCCAAGAAGATCGTCGAGGCCGACTCCATCCTCAACCTGCTCGACAACGAGTTCATCGTCATCGCCTGCGGCGGCGGCGGCATCCCCGTCGTCCGCGACTACGAGAACAAGGGCTGCTACAAGGGCGTTCCC
>DBFOPE010000074.1:0-4129 GCA_048429085.1 Collinsella sp. | reverse complement strand
CGGTTGCACCGCTATGCTCGAGCAGCTGTAGGCGCTCGGGCGGCGCGGATATACGGGCCACGCCATCGGTATAAAACGAGCGTGGATTTTCTCCCGCATACAAATTGAGCGTGGATAATCTCCCACTTTGAGCGTTCAAGGGCGCCCTAAACGGGAGAAAATCCACGCTCATTATCTCGGTGGAAGATTATCCACGCTCGGTTACTCGTCGACGATCTCGGCAAGCCAGACGTTCAACGTATCGACCTCGGGGCAGCAGAACTTTGCCGTACCGGGCTCGTTGCCAGGCACGGTTCCGCCGTAGCGCAGGATATCGATATAGGGAAAGCCCACATGGCAGGCCATGGCGCACATCTTGCCGCGGTCTCGGTCGAAGTCAAAGACATCGCCCGGCTTATGACCATGGTGGCAGCGACACGCACCCAGCTGGTCCACGCAGCTCACGCGGATACGCGGACGCTTGCCACGCGGCGCACCGAGCGGCCCGTTCTCGCCCGCAGGCTTGACGCCGCCCTCGCCGGCGTTACTCATGGTCGATCACATCCAGGCAGGCCTCGATGGGAAGGCCGGCCGACTTGTCTTCTTGGTCGGCATTGCGCTCGATAAGCTCGGCCACCACACGCATGGCGTCGGTCGTCGCACGCTGTAAGCTCCAGCCGGCCATAACGCGACCCACGAGCACCGACGAGAACGTATCGCCCGTGCCCGGGAAATACACCGGAATCAGCTCAAAGGGAATCGTAAAGTACTCTCCCGCCACATGGTCGTAGCCGATGACGGCACTCGCCCCGTCGACCTTTGCGCTCGTGATGACCACCGACTTGGCGCCCAGCGCGAGCATGGCATCCACGAGCGTACGAGCCTCGTCGGCCGTAATCTGCTCGGCCATAGGCGTATCGGTGAGCAGACACGCCTCGGTATAGTTGGGCACCGCGTAGTCGGCGCACTCGACCAGGCTGCGCATAAGGCCGATGGTCGACTCGGGCACGCCAGCGTAGAGCCTGCCGTTGTCGGCCATGATGGGGTCGACGAACACCTTGGTGCCCTTTTGCGCGCGGCGGTGGCAAAAGTCCGAGATGATGCGCGCCTCTTCCTCGGTCACGATAAAGCCGGTCGAGATGGCGTCGAATTCAAAGCCGAGTTCCTCCCAGATGGCGAGGCTCTGGCGGACATACTCCGTGGTGTCGTGGATGTAGAACTTGGGGTAGTTGAGCGTATCGGAAACGAGCGCCGTTGGCAGGTTGTGGATGCGATAGCCCATGTGCGACAGCACCGGCAGCATGGCAGAAAGCGCGACCTTGCCGTAACCGCACATATCGTTGATCAGCAGCAGCTGAGTGTTCTTCATGAGTGTCCCCCTTGGGTCGGGCGCGGCGCGACGGCGCCACAGTGCGACTAAGTGTAGCGCAGGAGGCACGGCGGGCGGGCGCTGGCGCCGTGGAGGGCAAATTGTTGCGGATAGGTTTCGGAAATGGGAGGCAAATCGCGGCGGTAGCGGCACGGTAGCTGCCATCTATTTACTACCATTCCAAAACTATGCCGGATTACTACGATAAACCGCCAGTCTCCAACCACAACGAATTGCACTCCAGCAAAACCGCAGGTAGACAGCTTGTGATTTTCCGAAAAACAATGCCGAGGTCTGAGATTTCGAATTCATCGTAGTAATCCGGCATAGTTTTGGACAAAGCAACTTTGGAAGGGTGTCACCGCAGCCCAAAATGATTCGTTTTCCTCCGTCTCCCACGGATCACTCAAATGCCAACCGAGGCAGCGCTGCAGATTGAGGACGGACAGCGAAAGCGTTCCCAAGCGAGCAAGGTAGCGTGAAAGAGGAGGGCATAGGCCTTGTGTCCATGCCCGACGATTGAACGCCAGATTGCCGCTTAGGAGCGTTTGCAGCGTCGAGCCGTTACGCGGTTTGGCAAAACCGCATAACCACTAGTTTGGTACCTTGACATTCCTGTATGGCGCTCCTAAATTAGTTAGGCACAAAACAATTCCTCTACCTAACTAAAGAAAGGAGCGAAGCTTAGATATGTGTGTTGAACCACTCGCCTATCCGCATGAACCCGGCGGCGACCCCTCACGGCCGGCAGACGAGCCCGAGACCCAATCCAAGGAGGACCGTCTCGCCAAGAGAATCCTCCATGGGCTGGGGTTTTGCGGCCATTACATGCATTTTCACGGCGGCGGCATATCTGGCAAGGCGCCCATCGTCTGCCTGCTCGCTAAGCAGCCCACCGGCGAGCTTTCCCAACAGGAACTCGGCATGCACTTCGACCTCAAGCCGGGGTCACTTTCCGAGATTCTGTCCAAGCTCGAAATGGGCGGTCTTATCGAGCGCAGCCGCAATCCCAAAGACCGTCGGCAGCTCACCATCCGCCTGACCGATGCGGGTTGGGAAAAGGCCCGCGTTGAGCAGGCAGCCCGCATTCGCTTTAGAGAGCAGGCCTTTAGTGCCCTCACTCACGACGAGCGCGAGCAGCTCGCCGAAATGCTCGAGAAAATCCGTGTAACCTGGGAGGAACTGGATGATTAAAACCCTCATGGGCAGCATCCGTGACTATATGAAAGCCACCGTTGCCACGCCATTGCTCGTGCTTGGCGAGGTGCTCTGCGAGATGCTGATTCCATTTATCACCGCCAACCTGATCGACGCCATCAAAGACGGCGCCACCGTAGCCGAGATGCTTCCCACCGCGGGCTTTTTGGTGCTCATCGCGCTGACGTCGCTTGCTTTTGGTGCCGCTGCCGGCGTCACCTGCAGCCATGCGAGCTGCGGCTTCGCCAAGAACCTGCGTCACGACCTGTTCTACAAGATCCAGACGTTCAGCTTTGCCAACATCGATGAGTTCTCGAGCTCCTCGCTCGTCACGCGCCTGACCACCGATATCAACAACGTGCAGCAGGCCTTTATGATGATCATCCGCATCGCCGTGCGCGCGCCGCTGGTATTGATCTTCGCCTTTACTATGGCGTTTATCATGGGCGGCAGCGTCGCCATGGTCTACCTGGTCATCATTCCGCTGCTGGGCTTTGGGCTGTTCTTTATCATCTTTAAGGTGCGCCCCATCTTCTCGCGCGTGTTCCACAAGTACGATGCCCTTAACGAGTCCGTCGAGGAAAACGTCACCGGCATGCGCGTGGTCAAGAGCTACGTGCGCGAAGACTTTGAGAAGGAGAAGTTCGCGACCGCCGCGCGCGACGTCCAGATGGACTTCACCCGCGCCGAGAAGCTGCTCGCCTTTAACAACCCCATGATGAACATCTGTGTCAACGGCGCGTTTGTCGTCATCATCTACCTGGGCTCCAAGCTCATCATCACGAGCCAGGGCACGCTGTTCGACGTGGGCCAGCTCTCCTCGATCTTTACCTATGGCTTCCAAATCCTCATGAGCCTGATGCAGCTGTCGATGATCTTTGTCATGGTGACCATGGCCGACGAATCGGCTCACCGCATCACCGAGGTGCTGGCCGCCGAGCCCACGATCGCCGATCCCGCCGAGCCCGTACTCGAGGTCGCCGACGGCTCCATCGACTTTGACCACGTGAGCTTTAAGTATTCCGCGCATGCGAAGCGCCAGGCGCTCGACGACATCGACCTGCACATTAAGAGCGGCGAGACCATCGGCATCATTGGCGGCACCGGCTCGGCCAAGTCCACGCTCGTAAACCTCATCGCCCGCCTGTACGACGCCACCGAAGGCACCGTGCGCGTAGGCGGCATGGACGTGCGCGACTACGACCTGGACGCGCTGCGCCATCAGGTCGCCATGGTGCTGCAGAAAAACGTACTGTTTAGCGGCACCATTGCCGAGAACCTGCGTTGGGGCGATCCGAATGCCACCGACGAGGAAGTCCACGAGGCCGCGCATCTGGCCTGCGCTGATGAGTTTGTCGACGGCTTCCCCAAGGGCTACGACACCTGGATCGAGCAGGGCGGCTCCAATGTTTCCGGCGGTCAGAAGCAGCGCCTGTGCATTGCGCGTGCCCTGCTGCGTCGCCCCAAGATCTTGATCCTGGACGACTCCACGAGCGCCGTCGACACCAAGACCGACGCCAAGATTCGCGCAGGGCTGGCAAGCTATCTGCCCAACACGACCAAGCTCATCATCGCCCAGCGCAT
>DBFOPE010000073.1:0-3281 GCA_048429085.1 Collinsella sp. | reverse complement strand
CTCGTCAGTTGGCGCATCGAGGATGCCCGCAAGGCAACGGCGGGCATCGGCGATACGGTTGAGCGACAGACTGGCATATCCGCAGATAAGGCATGCGGAATAACGCAGTGCGGGGTCGGTGGCGTCAAGATAGGGGCGTGCTGTCTTGGCAGCGAGGGCGGCCTGTCCGCGAAAGTACAGCGCTTCTGCCGTGGCGATGGTGCGTGAATCGGGGTCGGAAATGCCTGCAACCGCAGCGTCAATCTGCCCCGGCACAAAGGCAGTGCACATCAACGGCATGGGAATGCGCGGGTAGCCATCGCAGTCCATCTTCCATCTCCCATCAGGTGGCAACAATGCAGCAATTGTACTCCTGTTGCTCGGGACCCCTTTCGTTTTACTGTTCGGTTAACGCTGCGGATCGTTTTGGAAGGCTTACGAGCATGGTAGCCCCGTTCTCGGAACTTGTTTCGACCTCTACCGTGCCACCGTGAAGTGCTGCAATCTCCCAAACAAGCGCTAGCCCGAGTCCTGCGCCGCCGTATGCCCTGCTGCGGGATTTGTCTAGACGAAAGAACGGCTGGAAGATGCTCTCTCGGTACTGCTTGGGTATTCCCGGGCCCTCATCTTTGACTCGCAGGAGCACGTGGCTGTCGCTGTCGCTGATGGAGACATTGACAGTCGAGCCGGTGCGGCTGTAACGGATGGCGTTTTCGGCCAGGTTGAACAGCAACCGATAGAGGAGCGTGTCGCTCCCGATTACTAAAGCGTCTCCAGCACAGTTGAGGGCTATGCCCTTATTTTCGGCAAGTGGCGCAAGGTCAGTGAGGACCTCTTCGGACAAGGGACCGAGTTCAACATCGTCCTCGCAAGGAACGCTGCGGAGCTCACTCATTTCAAGCAATACCTTGGTCATTCGAGACATGCGCTCGGTTTGTTCTTGTAGCAGGCCGAGCAGCTCGGCTGTTTCTGGTTGCAAACCGGAGTGCTCGGAGATGAATAGTTCAATCTGTGCTTGCATAAGGGCGAGCGGGGTGCGCAGCTCGTGTGCGGCGTTGCCGGTAAACTGACGCTGTGCAGAGAATCCTTCGCCAAGACGGGCGATCATGTCGTTGAAAGAGGCGCTGCATTGTTGTAGCTCGGTGGGCACATCTTCACTGAGTCTGATTTCGCTTAGGTTGTCAGGCTGCACGCGCTCTACCTGGGCGGCGAAATCCCGTAGCGGTTTGAGTGCACGGCCGCTCACAAAGTATGCCAGCACGCCGCCAAGGAGTGTGACTCCAGCCGTGATGCACCAGGTTGTCGTGCCAAAAGACTCCTGTGCGTCGTTTACGACGATCGTGACCTTGTCATCGGGGGTCGCTTTCGTTGGGTCGAACGCCTGGGGCGAATCTTCGCCGGTTGCGTTAAAGGCCGAGATGTTGCTGCCGATGGCATCCATGTAGCGCATGCCCGTATAGCCGACCAGGCAGTTCGTCAGCACGCATGCTGCACACGTGAGCAGTGCCGTCATAATCGTTATGCGCCATTGCAGCGAAAGCCTTTTCATTCGCTATCCTCCATAACGTAGCCCTCTCCAATTCGATTGCGAATCGGGTCGTATCCCAAAGCGATGCGTAGCTTTTTGCGGAGTGACGAGATATGAACGCGGATTGCGTTGCTAAAGCTGTTCACGCTGCTATCCCAAACGTGCTCGATAAGCTCCTCTTGGCTTACCGGACGCCCCTGATTAAGCATCAGGTATTCCAAGATTCCCGTTTCCTTGCGTGTAAGAGATAGAGCCTCACTGTCCACGGAAGCGATGCGCGCCTTGGTGTCAAAGCTGAGCTTTCCGCAGGTTAAAACTATGTCGCTTTGTGCGAAGCGCCTGAGGGTAAGGCTGCGGATCCTTGCTGCAAGTTCGTCCAGATGAAACGGCTTGGTGAGGTAATCGTTGGCGCCGGCATCGAGTCCGTCGACTTTATCGGATACTTCGCCACGCGCGGACAGAATCAGTACCTTGGTCTCGCAATCGGTTTTCCTAAGTTCCCTGAGCACGGTCATGCCGTCGACATGGGGAAGATTGAGGTCGAGTACCACGAGGTCAAAGGCTTCGATGCCCAGCAGGTCGAGCGCCTCCTGTCCATCGTGACAGCAGTCGACGCTGTACGCCAAGTTTCGCAAACTGCGCGCGATTGCGTCACACAGCGCCTGCTCGTCCTCGACGATCAAAATACGCATAACAGTCTCCTTGCACATTTCAAATCGCGCTTAACACGGATTTTATAGTCGATATGGTCCAATAGGTCGCGTGACGAAAGGAGTGGTCAAGTTGTTCAAAGCGATAAAACCTGTAATGCAGGTTGCGTTGCTGATCGTCGGTGTGGCCATGGTGTGCTTTGGCGTTATGCGTGGCGAGGCGGATGCCGTGCTGGCCAAGGCGATTAGGCTGTGCTTGGAGTGTATCGGAATTGGATAAAAGAAAAAACACCGTGTCGCATGTTTTGGCCAGAATTCGCGGATTCATTCAGGCGGCGGCAACGCTCATCACCAACATTCACCTGCCAAACTTTGCTAAAGGCGGCATCTATCAGGGCGCGGGAAAAACAGTCTGCGTACCCGGGCTTAACTGCTATTCGTGCCCCGCGGCATCGGGTGCGTGCCCCATCGGGTCGTTCCAGTCGGTGGTGGGTTCATCTAAGTTCAACTTCTCCTACTACGTTACCGGTACGCTCATTTTGCTCGGCGTGCTGCTGGGACGCTTTGTATGCGGCTTTCTGTGCCCGTTTGGCTGGCTTCAGGAGCTGCTTCATAAGATTCCCGGCAAAAAGTTCTCCACGAAAAAGCTCAAGCCGCTCACGTACATCAAGTACGTCGTGCTGTTGTTTGCCGTGGTGCTGCTGCCCGTCTTGGTGGTTAACGACGTGGGCATGGGCGACCCGTTCTTTTGTAAGTACATCTGTCCGCAGGGTGTGCTCGAGGGCGCCATTCCGCTGGCCATTGCCAATGCCGGCATTCGATCTGCGTTGGGACATCTCTTTACTTGGAAACTTGTCGTTCTCATTGCCGTGGTAGTGCTGAGTGTTTTGTTCTACCGCCCCTTCTGCAAATGGATTTGCCCGCTCGGCGCATTCTATGCGCTCATGAATAGGGTGTCCTTGTTGGGGATTCAGGTTGACGCGTGCAAATGTGTCTCGTGCGGCAAGTGCTCAAAGGTTTGTCAGATGGACGTTGATGTGGTCCGCGCGCCCAATCATGCCGAATGTATCCGGTGCGGAAAGTGCATCGGGGCCTGTCCTGTCGATGCCATCAGCTATCGCTAT
>DBFOPE010000072.1:0-2920 GCA_048429085.1 Collinsella sp. | reverse complement strand
CATGAGCTGGGAGAGTCCCACACCCAGCACAATGCCGGCGACAAAGGCCACGACCGATACTATCACGGTCTCGAGCGCCATGATCGTGGCGACGCGCCCGCGCCCCATGCCGAGCACCTGGTACAGGCCAAACTCCTTCTTGCGGCGTTTCATGATGAAGTTATTGGCATACACCATCAAAAAGGCCATGACACCGGCCAAAAAGTACGTCAGGTCGCCGAGCATGCTGCCCATTACCTGCGCCAAGCCTTTTTCATCGATTCCGGCGATGTCGACCTGCATCGAGATGGTGTTAAAGGCATAGAAGACCGTGACACCCAGGGTGAGCGTCAAAAGGTAGACGAGGTAGTCGCGGCCGGCGCGGCGGACGTTGCCCCAAGCGAGTTTACAGAGCATCGGAGCCCTCACCGCCCATCATGGCAACGACCTCCATAATGCGGTCGAAGAACTCGCGACGGTCGGTGTCGCCGCGGCGCAGCTCGGTGAAGATCTTGCCGTCGCGAATGAACAGCACGCGGCTCGTGTAGCTGGCGGCAAAGCTGTCGTGCGTGACCATGAGCACGGTGGCGCGTAGGCGGCGGTTAAGGGCCTCCAGGCTCTCGAGCAGCAGGCGAGCGCTCTTGGAATCGAGGGCGCCGGTGGGCTCGTCGGCCATGATCATGGTTGGGTCGGTGACGAGCGCGCGAGCCGCGGCAACGCGCTGCTGCTGACCGCCGGACATCTGGTAGGGATACTTGTCGAGCACCTGGCTGATGGACAGGCGCGCGGCCACATCCTGCACGCGAGTCGAAATCTCTGCCGAGTTTGTGCGGGCGATGGTGAGCGGCAGGGCGATGTTCTCGCGCGCCGTGAGTGTATCGAGCAGGTTGGAATCCTGGAAGATAAAGCCGAGCTCCTCGCGGCGGAACTGCGAAAGCTTAGCCTGCTTCATGCGCGTCACGTCCTGGCCGTTGATGCGGATCGTGCCGCTCGTGGCGCTATCGATGGTCGACACGCAGTTGAGCAACGTCGACTTGCCCGAGCCCGAAGCGCCCATGATGCCAACAAATTCACCGCGGTTGACGGTAAAGCTGACGTCGTTGAGCGCACGGGTCACGTTGCCCAGCGCTCCATATACCTTTTCGAGATGCGCGACCTCCAATACCGGGGTCGCCATGTGCGTGGTTTGCATACCGAGTCCTTTCTTGCGATTAGTCTACGGCATCTATAGTCGCAAGAAGCCGAGTCGGCTACCATCGATATGGCTTACGCTTGCCTTACCGTTGTGTAAGGTGCGGGTAGTTAGCCTGTCACGTGTTGATGTTGAGAGAGGACTCCTGTTGAAGACTGTTCATGTTGCCGCTGGGATCATTCGCAAGGAAGGATCCGACGAGCTACTGGCCGTACAGCGCGGCTATGGCGACATGCAGGGACTTTGGGAGTTTCCCGGTGGCAAGCTCATGCGCGGCGAGACGCCCGAGGACGCCGTACGCCGCGAGCTTATGGAGGAGCTGCAGGTAAAAGTCACCAACCTGCGCGATTTCTACACCGTTGAGTATGACTACCCCGATTTTCATCTCTCCATGGAGTGCTACTACTGCTCGCTCGCCGATGAATCCGATAAGCCTCAGAAGCACGACCGCCAGCTTGATATCCGCTGGATTCCGCGCACCTCGCTTGCCACGGTGGAATGGATGCCCGCAGACAAGGGGCTCATCGATGCCCTGATTGAGCTGAAGGAAGACCGGCTCGAGGCCAACGGCACTGTCAACGACGCCGAGGCCGCCACGACCGAACACCCCGCCACCAAGCCCAAGCGCGCACCTAAACGCCGCAGCAAAAAGCGCGCCAAGCCCGGCCTGCTCGACGGCATCGACACCTCGGACCTTTCCGCCGACGAGCGCGAACTGGTGCGCCGTCGCGCCGCCATCAAAAAGTCCATGAAGGGCAACAAGCGCGCCAACACCAAACCCGAGCTGCTCGTTCGCCAGCGCCTGCGGGCAGCAGGTCTTACGGGCTATCGCTTGGAATGGAAGGTTCCCGGCAAGCCCGACATCGCCTTCCCCGGCCGCAAGATCGCCATCTTCGTCAACGGCTGCTTTTGGCACCGCTGCCCCAAGTGCAACCCCAGCCAGCCCAAGCGCAATGTTGAGTTTTGGGAGGCAAAGTTCCGTCGCAACGTCGAGCGCGACCGTGCCGCCGTGGCAGCGCTCACCGAAATGGGCTGGACGCCCATAACCATCTGGGAATGCGAACTCAAAAAGGACCGCATCGACGCCACGATGGAAAAGGTCATCGAGCAGGTGCGTGCCGCGGCACCGCAACGCTAACAGCGAGCATTCACACGCTCCGCACGTCCGCGCCACGTCTACGCCACAAACCTTAGAAAGCCCTTAAGCTCAAAACCTTTCAAGAGTGTTACTCAATAGCCTTGACCTGCGGTTTCATCGTAACACCAAACCAGGTTAAGCCTTTCTTTAGCGCTTCTTTGCGGCAGCCGCGGCATAATACTGCCAACGCACGGGGCCTAGCAGCATACCCCGAGCGCAACCTTTTGGTGGACATCGAGGAGGCCGCATAAGCATGCATTCTTCCAATGACGCAGCACAGCAGCCATCCCTAAAACATGCAGACCTTTTCTCCTTCCCCCCGACACAGAGAAACGGTCTCCTCGACTCCCCCACCACAAAAACCAAGCGCTCAGCCGATCAGAGCCTCAACTTACGAGCATCCTTCGAAAAGCTCCAAGCATCCCTAGACAAAGCGTTCCCCGAACAGGCAAGAGCAATCTAAGCCCATCGCGCTTTATACTGATGCCATGCGAAACATGGATCACATAGAATTGCACCGCGGAGGACGCGAGGAAGCGTTTCCCGAGACCGCCGAAGACTGGCCCTATATTGCCGAACGCGCAGAATTCGCTCGCTATCCGGGCAATTCC